>JANOBP010000677.1:0-12424 GCA_031411715.1 Verrucomicrobiaceae bacterium
CGCCGTCAGAGGAGGCACCCCTCGCCGCCGGAGGAGGCACCCCTCGCCGCCGGAGGAGGCACCCCCTTTTTCCGTTGGGGTCACCCCAACACAGGCACAGGTGGCACCCCATTTTGTAGGTGAGGCGGCCTCAGAATGACCTGCCTCACCCCCTTTCTCATTGATCCTCAACCTGTTTTGACATGAAATACCTCCTTTACCTCGTCCTACCCCTGCTCTGTGCCGCCACCGCACACGCCCAGAGCTACTCCGTCACCTCCCGCGCCATCGCCGGTGGCGGCGGCACCAGCAGCGGCGGCACGTATGCTGTCACAGGGGCCATTGCCCAGCACGAGGCGAACACGGCCTCCACCGGCGGCACCTACAGCCTCAGCGGCGGCTTCCTCGGCCAATACATGGCGCTCCAGCAAACCGGCGCACCCAAGGTGATCATCCGTGGCGTGGGCGCGAACGTACAAGTCGTCTGGGGCTCCAACGTCCCTGGCTGGGTGCTGCAAGCCAACAGCACCGACCTCGCCAATGCTGGCTGGATCGACGTGGTCGGCACGCCAACGGTGAGCGGCCCCGAGCAGTTCCTCCAATTCGCCGCCGGTACCGGGCGGGTTTTCTTCCGGCTGCGGAAGCTGTAGCGGAGGATAGGCCTCTGGCCTGTCGATGGATCGAGGCGTCCCGCCTTTATCAGTTGGAGCCGAAGGCGAGACGCCTCGGGCCGATGACAGCCGGGACGGCTATCCTCCGTGGCGAGCTTCAAAACTTGGCAGAAAGATGGAGGCAGGAAGATTGGATGAAGAAATGTTTCTGCCTCCATCTTTCTGCCAATCGTGCGGTCAGAGAGGCCAACTTGGTCATCGGAAAGCATCAGCCAAAGGCAAACAGCATGCGACCAAAGAAGATGGCGGCCACCATGCCGACGAAGTCGGCGGTGAGGCCGGCGACGAGGGCGTGGCGGAAGCGGCGGATGCCGACGCTGCCGAAATAGACGGTGAGGACGTAGAACGTGGTCTCGGTGGAGCCGTAGAGGATGGCGGCGGTGAATTTCACCATCTCGCTGAGGTCAGGGCGCGTGAGGATCTCATTCAGGATGCCCTGTGCGCCGGAGCCGCTGAGCGGTCGCATGAGTGCGAGCGAGAGCAACTCCACAGGGAAGCCGAGGAAGGTCAGCACCGGAGCCAAAGCATGCTCCAGCAGCAGAAACGCGCCGGATTCACGCAGGATGGCCAGCACCGAGAGCATGGCCACGAGATAGGGCATGATGCGCACGGCGACCTGAAAGCCCTCTTTGGCTCCTTCGACGAATTCTTCATACACACGCACCCCACGCGCCCAAGCGAGACCGACGGCGAGCAGAAGGATGGCGGGAATGGCAAGGCCAGAGGTGCCGTCCATGGCACGCCGCCACGCAGGCGGCTCGATTTTGCCGGTGGTGGCCTCTTGGGCCTTGGTTTCGGCCTTCTTCTCGTTCAGCACCTTTTCCGCGGTGGTTTTGCGCTCGCTGGCTTTTTCCATCACGGCGGCGAGGCCAGTTTGTTGGAGTAAACCCGCCCGCCACTGCTTGGGGCCGAGTTCCAGCGCGGCGATGCCGATGAAGAGCGCGCCGAGCACGCTGAGCATGATTTTGGCCCGTGCCGACATGCCGGACTTCTTCTCCGCCACCTGCTCGGCGGCTTGCTCGGCCTCATCAGGCATCTGAATGAAGCCGGGCACGCGCTGGAAGCTCTTAGCAGCGATCACGGCGGCCACAGAGGCACAAGCCGTGGCCAGGATAGTGGGCACGATCACACGGAAGCTGTTGCTCACGCCGGCGGCGTTGAGGAAGTTCATCGCGGTGACGGGGATGAGCGTGAAGGCACCGGTGTTGAGCGCGAGGAAGGTGATCATGGCATTGCTGGCGCTCTGCTTGTGCGCATTGAGCTCCTGCAAATGGCCCATGGCCTTCAAGCCGAGTGGTGTGGCGTTGTTGGAGAGGCCCAGCATGTTGGCGGAGAGGTTCATGACGATGGCCCCCATCGCCGGGTGCTCACGCGGCACATCCGGGAACAATCGACGCAGCAGCGGTGACAGCACACGCACCACGGCCTCAAGCACGCCCGCCTTTTCCATCAGGCGCAAGATCCCCAGCCAGAACATCATCATCCCCGCCAATGGCAGTGCGATGCCCATGACGGCTTTTTCCGTGGCCTTGAAGGCGGCATCAATGACGCTGCCCTCGCCCGAAACATGACCGGTGATTCCAGCGACGATGATGCCAATGAAGAGAAGCGTGGCCCAGATGTAGTTCAGCATGGGCCGATGCTAGGCAGACGGTGCGGAATGGGAAATATTATTTCCGAATCTGTCCGCTGCCCGCGACGAGATATTTGTAGCTGCACAGCTCCGCGAGGCCCATGGGGCCGCGTGCGTGCAGTTTATCCGTGGAGATGCCGATCTCGGCCCCGAAACCGAATTCGCCACCATCGGTGAAGCGCGTGCTGGCATTGTGCATGACCACGGCGCTGTCCACCTCATGCTGGAAGCGTGCCGCAGCGGCGGCATCACGAGTAATGATGCTTTCCGTGTGGTGAGAGCCGTAGTGATTGATGTGGGCGCGCTGGGTAGTGATCGCCTCGCTCATGCAATACCGTCTGCTTTGCTGATTCGGATGATCTTCAAATCGCGGTCCGCCGCATCATCCCAAAAGTAAATGGCATGCTTGCCAAAGACATGAACATCGATGCGCCTGCCATCCTTTTCATACTGCCAGAAGTCCGAGTACATGCGCGGCTCCTCCAGCATCTTCACAAATAAACTGCGAAATCTCTGCCGCTGCTGCTTGGGCAGCTTTTCGAGAAACTCGATGGCTTCAAGCGTGAGTAACAGGCGGTAACTCATGCCGGGTCAGGAAGCCAGTCTAACCTCTTGTCTGCTTCATCAAGCGTCAGCCACTGACCAGATCGGTCATCATCAAGCAAGGATGCCATGCTACGCACTAGATCGCTCGGCGACTCACGACGGTTCAGGTCGATCAGGTAAGCGACCAATGCCTTGCGCTCCAGTTGCTCCAATTTACTAGCTTCAAGCTTGATGGATTCGATACTCATGGCGGCAAAAATGCACCTTCATCACGGTTCTTCAAGTGTGGATGTTTTCACCTCACGCCCACCGAAGATAGCACTCCCCGAGCCAAGTCGTGCGCTCTTGCCGCTAGTCGGCATTTCTACCCTGATGCTACGCAGAAGACATCACCCGCGCACCTGCCCAGTGCCCGCGACGAGGTATTTGTAGCTGCAAAGCTCCGCGAGGCCCATGGGGCCGCGTGCGTGCAGTTTATCCGTGGAGATGCCGATCTCAGCTCCGAAGCCGAATTCGCCACCATCGGTGAAGCGCGTGCTGGCATTGTGCATGACGACGGCGCTGTCCACTTCATGCTGGAAGCGTGCCGCAGCGGCGGCATCACGCGTGATGATGCTTTCCGTGTGGTGAGAGCCGTAGTGATTGATGTGCGCGATGGCTTCGCTCAAATCGGCAACGGTTTTAATGGCAACGATGAGGTCGAGGTACTCGGTGGTCCAGTCCTCCTCAGTGGCGAGTTGGCTGCCGCTGCCGAGATGCGTGAGCGCTTCGGCATCGGCATGCATCTCGACGTTGGCCTCGCGCAGCAATTGGCCGAGGCGTGGATAAAAGCTGGCCGCGATGCTGCGATCCACGAGGACCGTTTCCAAGGCGTTGCACACGCCGGGCTTCTGGCACTTGGAGTTCACGATGATGCTGGCCGCCATGTCGAGATCGGCATCGGCGTGGACATAGACGTGGCAGACGCCGTCGTAGTGCTTGATGACGGGCATGCGGGCTGTGGCGACGACTTTTTCGATCAAGCCTTTGCCGCCACGGGGAATGATGAGATCGAGATACTGATCCATCTTGGCCATGTGCTCGACGCTGGCACGGTCGGTGAAGGGAATGAGCTGGATGCTGTCGGGCGGCAGGCCTGCGCGCTCGCCACCGGCTTGCAGAGCCGCCGCAAGGGCGCGGTTGCTGTCGATGGCCTCACTGCCGCCGCGCAGGATGGTGGCGTTGCTGGTTTTAAAGCACAGCGAAGCGGCGTCGGTCGTTACATTGGGCCGTGATTCGAAGATGATGCCAATGACGCCGATGGGGACGCGGACTTTGCGAATGTGGAGGCCGTTGGGGCGTGTCCATTCCGTGAGCAACTCGCCCACGGGGTCTGGCAGCGTGGCGACTTCGCGCAAAGCATCCGCGATGCCCTTGAGGCGCTTCGGATCGAGCGACAGGCGGTCGATCATGGCCTTGGAGAGGCCATTTTGCTCCGCGCGGCTGAGATCCAGTGCATTGGCGGCGAGGATGCTGTCCTGACGCGCCATGAGCTCGTCCGCCATGGCATGGAGGATGGCGTTCTTCTGTTCGGTGGTCAGATTGACGAGCGCATAAGAAGCTGCCCGCGCACGGCGGCCCATGTCGAGAATGGCGGACTGGATTTCGGAGTCGGTCATGTCGGTGGTTACGAGCACGAAGGCCATGCGTCAAGCGCCTCAGGCGTATCCACGCAATCAAACAGAGGCACAGAGGTAGAGTGAGGTAGAAAAATTCAGGGTAAGAAAATTTTTCCAAACCCAGAAATCCGAATCTTGAATTTTCTTACCACGAATTTTTTTACCATTTCATCATCTCTGAGGCCTGGGATTTCAGTTTGCATCATGGAGGTGATTCGGGAGGTATGGCGGCTCATGAAAACTGTTGTCGCGATTGGTCCCAACGAAATCAGCCTTATCGAAACCCCAACGCCAAAGGTGGGGCCGTATCAGGCGCTGGTGAAGACGGAGGTGGCGTGCATTTGCAATCAAACGGACAGCGAACTGCTGGCGGGCAAGTTTCCAGGCATGGAGGACTCGTTTCCGTTTGCACTGGGGCATGAGAGTGTGGGCGTGATCGTCGAAGTGGGCGAGAAGGTGCGGAACTTTGCGGTGGGAGATCGTGCGGTGGGCGGGCTGGCGTTTGATCTGCAAAAAGAGGGCGTGGACTCGGGCTGGGGTGGTTTTTGTGAGTTCACACTGGCCAATGATCACACTGCGATGGTCGCCGATGGTGTGGCGGACGAGAAGCATGGCTGGGTGGAGGTTTTTGAGATCCAGACGCGTGTGGATGCGGATATTCCCGCCGAGGAAGCCGTGCTGCTATGCACCTGGCGTGAGGTGCTGGGCGCGTTTCGTGATTTTCACCTCAAGCCCGGTGATGATGTGCTGATCTACGGCGCCGGGCCGGTGGGGCAGAGTTTTGTGAAGTTGGGGCGCTTGTATGGCCTCGGCTGGATCGGCATTGTGGATCGCCATGCAGATAAGCAAGCGCGTGCAAAGGCCTTTGGAGCGGATGCGGTCTTTGCGCCGGGTGATGTGGAGCTCACGGAGCTGACGAAGATTCGCGGCAAGAAGCTGGATGCCGTTATTGATGCCGTTGGCAAAGCCGAGATCGCGGTGCAGGCGCTGCCGTTGCTGAAGCGTGGTGGCTCACACTGCATCTACGGCGTGCTGACCGGCGGCCCACTGCACATCGATCGCAAGCTGGCGGATTTTAACTTCAATCTCTTCGTGCATCAGTGGCCGACGCGTCAGTTTGAGCGCGAGGCGCAGCCGCAATTGTGTCAGTGGATTCGTGAAGGTAAGCTAACCTCAAAGGACTTCATCACCCACCGCTTCCCATTGGAGAAGATTGCTGATGGCTTCGTGGCGGTGCGTGAGCGGAAGGTGGTGAAGGCGCTGATCGGGTATGTGTGATCTGGTACTTCATTTTAGCTGCGGAAAGTGCTGAATTGGGGGGCGATAGGGATTGTGCGGATGGGGTGGTGTCGAAATAGAACATTTTTTTCTGTTCGGATGCCGACAGTCTTGGTAGAAGCGGGCGTAATTCCTCAACCCAACCTCCCCAACCTATGAGAATTCGCATTGGTACTTACCTCTGTACAGGCCTCTTGGCACTGATGATCATTCCGACTCTGCACGCGCAGACAACCGTTGCGACTGATGACCATGGCAATACAGCTAGTAGCGCGACTGCGGTGGTTCTTCCTTGCGTGAAGAACGGAAGCTTGGAGCGCGCAGGCGATATCGATTACTTCAAGTTCACTCTAACGGCTCCAGCCGTGGTGACGGCGAGTTCCGGTGGCACGACGGATGTGGTGGGTAAATTATTCCTGGGGAGCAACAAGACGACTCCGACAGAGGTGGTGACGAACAATGATGGAGCGGGTGCTCCGAATTTCCGCATCTCACAACTCCTGCCAATCGGAACGCACTATCTTAGCGTCTATCCAGCGGTCTATGGCACGCTGGGGGCCTACACGGTGAATTTTCAGGTGGCAGATCCTTCGGCAACGCAGCCCGACATTTCTCTGAGCCTCGGCGGAGCGAATCTGCCTATGGGTACGTTGGTGGACTTTGGCTCGGCTTCCCTAGGAGGATTGGTTAACAAAGATTTTGTCATTGGCAATGAAGGCGACGCGAACCTCAGTGTCTATGGCGTGAGGCTCTCCGTAACTGGCATTCTTGCCAGTGGCGCGACTTTCCCTTTCCGCTTGTCGGCCAGTCCTGCACCGAGTGTGGAGCCTGGACGTCAGACAACCTTCAGAATCACCTTCCAGTCCAGCGTCGCTGCCACTTATAATGGTAAGGTCACGGTGGTGAGTAATGATGGGGACGAAATTCTGTATGAGATCCCCCTGCGTGGAACCTCGGTCGGTTTACCGCCGCCATCAGAGATCGCTGTGCGCAATGGAACCGTCGAAGTGCCGAACAACGGCGCTATCAACGTTGGTTCGACGCAGGCTGGAGTCCGTTTGACCAAAATCATCACCATCGCTAACACCGGGGCAGGGGAATTGAAGATCACGGGTTTTAGTCTGGTGCCTGTGAGCGCCATTGCCAATGTGGCAGGGACGACGACGACTTCCTCCTTCTTCATTTACAACTCCACGGTGCCATCTGCGATTCCGGCCGGAGGGCAGGCGACTTTCCAAGTCGCGCTCTTGAATCTCGTCGCTGGCAGCTATGCAGCCAAGCTCACGCTCAATAACAATGACACAGATGAAAACCCCACCATCATAAATCTTAATGGCACGGTGACTCCTGATCCAGTCCAAGGTGAGATCGCAGTTGCGGTAAGCGGAGCCGACGTGCCTAACCATAGTGCCGTGGCCTATGGCGACAACGTCACCGGAGTCAGTGTTACAAAAGACTTCGTCATCAGCAATCCGGGCACCGCGACACTGAATCTTACGAGTTGGCAGTTGAGCATTCCCGCACCCGTAACGGTGACGGCCACGACGACGACCACATTGGGCTCTGCTGCCGCCACCGTTACGAGCGCGTCCGGTCTGGCTGTTGGAATGGGTGTTTCCGGGCCATTTCCCGCAGGGACTTCGATCAGCGCTATCGCTGGCAATGTGGTGACTATGTCCTCCGCTGCGACATCGAGCATTAGCAATGCCGCGCTCCTTTATTTCGTCGGTGGTCCGTCCACCACATCGAATGCTTTCAGCTTTGGCAGTTCGCTGCCTCAAACCTTAGCCGTCGGTGCCTCTGCCACGGTGAAAATCAACTATCTGCCCATGCAAGCAGGTGATCACAGTGCCACGCTGAAGATCTACAACAATGACCTCGATGAGAATCCCTTCAGCATCGCATTAAGCGGTCGTGCTACCGTGAATCCGAATCCAGGTGACATCGCAGTGTCGCTCAATGGCGTCGATGTCGCCGCTGAATCGAATGTGGACTGGGGTGCTGTGCCAGTGGGGACGACTGCATTGAAGAGCTTCTCCGTGACGAATGCTGGCAGCGGTGAATTGCGTCTTACCAGTTTCTCCGCGACTCCGCTTTACTTCTATTTCGGTGGGACCCCATCCACCGTTCTTCCTGCGGGTCAGTCAGGCTCGTTAGTGATGATCTTCAAGCCTGCTGCAGCCGGTGTTTCCTACAAATCCATGCTGGTGATCTCCAGTACGGACCCGGATGAGAACCCGTATCGCTTCAATCTCGTCGGCACGGGAGCAACGAACACCAATCCGCTACCGGAGATTGATCTTTTCGTGAATGGTGCGGCATTGGCCAGCAATGGCAGCTTTGACTTTGGTTCCGCAAACTCAGGATCGGTGACGCTGAAGTCGCTTGTGGTTTATAACACGGGTGCGGCACCATTGACCATTACGGGGGTCACAGTAACGCAACCCGCGGGCACACCAGTCGGGGTGCAGCAACCATTCTCAACAGGGATCACGGCACAAGTGACCATCGCGCCAGGTACCAGCTTTAGCAGTTGGCTTAAATTTGCGCCCACCATTGCTGGTAGTTATGCCGCCACGGTTCAAATCGTGAGCAATGATGCGGATGAGAATCCCTTTACGATCAACGTTGCTGGCACCGCCATTGGCACTGTGGCAACACCGGAGGTCGCGGTCTCAGTTGGAGGAGTGGATCAGCCAGTGAACAGCCCTGTGGCTTTTGGTAGTACTATGATTGGGACTCCAGTTTCGAAGCAACTCGTCATCAATAACACAGGCACAGCGCCGCTGACTTTGAGCGGTTTTGGTTTCGGCATACCAGCTACAGGCATCTCAACCACCGCGCCAGTGACTGCCGGTAGCAGTTCTGCAACAGTGGCTAATGCGAGCAACCTCGTTGCTGGCATGGTCGTCACGGGTCCATTCCCCTTTGGTACCACCATTACGGCCATTTCTGGTGCCTCACTGACCCTTTCATCCGCGGCCACAGTTACGAGCACCAACGCCTACCTGACCTTCTACCCGGCTGGCACGAATACTCTGAATCCTTTCCAAATTTCTGGCGTCACGCCGACTAGCATCGCTGCGGGAGCTAGTGCCACCGTCACGGTGAATTACTCTCCGACATCTGTTGGCAATCACAGCATGTTCTTCCGCTTCAATAACAACGACAGCAACGAGAATCCATTCCAACTCCTGCTAACTGGGTCCGCAACAATCAATACCAACGTTCCAGAGATCGGCGTCTCTTTGGCAGGCCTCGATGTGCCGCTCAATGGCAGTGTGGCCTACGGCAGCACGACTACAGGCACGGCGGTCTCGAAGCAGTTCATCATTGCCAACACTGGCAACTCAGTGCTAAGCCTCAGTGGCTACAGTTTCTTGCTCACGGCTGCCGGCACGAGCGTAAGCACCTCAACCACCCTCGGCAGTCCGATTGTGACAGTTGCCAGCGCCGCCAATCTTGTTCCCGGCATGGTTGTTTTAGGTGCTGTTCCATCTGGCACTTCCATTGTGTCGATCTCTGGCAACAGCGTGACGCTTTCCGCCTCCGCTACGGTCACGTTGACGAATGCAGTCTTTAACTACTACCCAGCTGGCACCAGCACGCTGAATCCATTCCGGATAGAAGGCGTTGCTCCCACAAGCGTCGCTGCGGGTGCCACTGCCACGTTGAATGTCGTTTACGCGCCTACGGCGGCTGGAAGTCACAGCATGACGCTCCAGTTTACCAATAACGATAGCAACGAAAATCCTTACCGCATAACCCTTACAGGTGCGGCCACAGTGCCAGTCTCAGCTGCCGAGATCTCGGTCTTCATCGGTAGCGTCGAGCAGGCTCGGAACAGCACTCTCGATTTCGGCACCATCGCACGTGGCACCACCGCTAAAAAGGACTTCATTGTCAGGAACACCGGTACGGCCAATCTGACCATCAGCAACGTGATCGCCGCACTTACGCCAACAACCGCAGGCACCGCAGCCGCATTCACGGCGCAGTTCGTCTCGGGGTCATCGACCATCGCTCCTGCTGGCAGTGCAACGGTTCGCATTACCTTCAAGCCTGGGGCACTCAGCACGGCCTACAGTTCCACCTTCAACATCAACAACAATGACGCCGATGAGAACCCCTATGGTTTCACACTCACGGGGGCCTCGAACGCCACCGACAGCGAGATTGGTGTCAGTTTAGAAAACGCAGATATCCCCATCAACGGCACCGTTAACTTCGGTTCCAGTGTCGTCGTCGGTTCCACAGTTAGCAGGGTCCTTACGGTCACCAATTCAGGTAATGCGCCGCTCTCCATCGCAGGTATCGGCATGGCGCCAACGGGTGCGACCACCGCCACCAACACCACTGCTGGTGTCAGCATCACGACTCCTCCGCCTTATACATTGGGCAGTTTTGTCAGCTCTGTGGCTGCCGGTGCCTCTGCCACCCTCACCTGCACTTACCGCCCCCTAAAGGCTTCGACCGACAACTGGACACTCACCATCTATAACTCCGATGCGGATGAAGGATCCTACAAGATCAACTTCACAGCTACTGCGGTGCCAAGCGCGACCCCACCTGAAGTTGGTGTCAGTGTTGGTGGAGTGGATGTCGCCAGTGGCGGTACTGTTGCTTTCAGCACGGCGGTCAATGTGGCTCTCACCAAAGACATCGTCATCTCCAACACGGGAACGGATACACTCATCATCAATGGCTACTGGAACGTCAACTCAGCTCCCGTCGGCGTTTATGCCTTTTCCAGCACGCAAGCCCCACCGCTCACTATTCCAGCAGGCGGCACTGGCGTGTGGAAGGTCAAATTCCTTCCCACCACCGCTGGCAGCAGCTATGCGGCCAAGCTCACGCTCTTCAACAGTGATCCTGACGAGAGCTCTTATGTCATCAACCTCACAGGTTCGACCACGCCGTGATCCTTGTGACTGGTGACTGAAGCATGAAGCACCGACTCATCCTCGTGATAAGCGCTGTTGTTATCACCTCAGCGCTGATCTTTTTTCGCAATCGGCAGCCTGTTGCTGAAACGCTAGGCCAGGCACTTGAGGAGGCCCAGCGGACACCACCGATCGAAAAAGGGCCATCAGCCGTTTCCAAGCCGCCATTGGCCACTAAAGACGAAATTTTAGCGGAAATCAGCGCGCTCGGCGCCAACTCACCCATCGGCAAGAGACTCGCCTTGACCGAAAAACTCGTCGCTCTCGGTGTAGGCGCTGAACCATTGCTCACTGAGGCCATGCGCGATGCCACAACGCCCATCGCCATTGGTATCCTGGCTGACGCCCTCGCCCGAATCGGGACTAGCGAGGCCGTGGATGGCCTGCTTGGCGTTCTCACCTCCACCAGCGACCCTACGAAGCGTGCCAGCATTTTGCAGGCCCTGGATGCCCTGCCTCCGGGGCAGTCGGTCGAAACGCTTGCCTCCACACTCGCCATGCAGCTTGAGCCAGAGGTAAGGGACAAAGTCATCGCCACGGTCGCTCGAGCTGCAGATCCATCGACAGTGCACTTTCTCAACGAAATG
Source organism: Verrucomicrobiaceae bacterium (assembly GCA_031411715.1). Taxonomy (GTDB): domain Bacteria; phylum Verrucomicrobiota; class Verrucomicrobiia; order Verrucomicrobiales; family Verrucomicrobiaceae; genus Prosthecobacter. The sequence goes on from JANOBP010000677.1 coordinate 11,296, forward strand.
TACCACGAGCCCGAAACATTCATTGGGCAGTCTGATGGCATTATTGCTGCCATCGGAGCCATCCATAATTCAAATGCCACGGCCTCACTGGCAGATCTCCTGCGCTCCAGCGGTGAGGTGCCTGTCATGAAGGCCACCTCGACTTCTCTCGGGAAAATAGGCACCGCAGAGTCTCTGCAAAGCATAGCTGACTCCCTCGCTTTCATTGGCAATACCAATCCGGCTTTGCGTGAGCACATGCTTAGCGTCATTCAGTCAGTCACCAACACTGAAGCAGGAAGCTGGCTTCAAAAGGCCGCAGGATCGGTCAGCGACCCCGACCTGGCTCACGCCGCTGCTTACGCCATTGAGGAGATGAAAAAATCGGTCCCATGAAGCTGGTGCGAGTCATTATTTTGGTTTGGCTCGGTGTCTCCGCTGCTCAAGCCGCTCCGCCGAGCAATGATAGCTTCGCCAACCGCATTAACCTTGGCAGCATCAATGTCCTAACACCCGCCGACAATACCGAAGCCACTTTGGAGGCAGGTGAGAGCACATTCGGTGGCATTGCTGGCAGTTCCATCTGGTATGAATGGACTGCGCCTGCCACAGGTTGGGTGGAACTCTCCGCAGGCAGCAGCACGGTTGACGGCATTATCGGTGTCTTCACGGGTGGCACCCTTGCAGCACTCACTCAAATAGGTTTCAATGACGATACGTTTGATCCATCGGACGCGCTGAACACCTACAACTCTCGCCTCCGTTTCTACGCCATCTCAGGCACCAGCTACAAGCTCTCCCTCAGTGGCTTTGCTGGTGCACAAGGCTTGAGCCAAATCATGCTGAGCTATCAGGTGCCTGCGCCAACTTTCCAGGCGTCCAGCATCTCCCTCACGCCTGATCCCGCCAACGTCACCAACGCTGCCGTTAGCATGATGCTCAACATGAACGCAGGCACCACACTCAGTGGCCCCGTGATCATGAAAGTCCATTTGCAATCGGCCACCGACCCTCAGCGGGTCCTCAATCTTGCTCTGAGTGATTCACAGCGCATCTCAGGCGACGCCAGCAATGGGATTTATCAACTCGCCTTCACCCTGCCGCGCTACATCACACCCGGCGACTGGAAGGCCACCATCATCGCCACTGA
>JANOBP010000678.1:0-9618 GCA_031411715.1 Verrucomicrobiaceae bacterium
TTTGCTGGAGCCTGTGCTGCGGAAGCTGGCCTTTGCGAGTGGTGAGCGCGTGAATTTGCTGTGCCCGATTCAACTGCGGCCACTGGTGGAACTGATGCCACATGCCGTGGTGGCGCGTGGACGTGGACGGTGGCTGCCAACGCGGCTGAGGGCGTTTGACTGGGGCGGACGCACCACACGAGCAGCGGCGGTGACATTTTGCCGCGAGAAGCATCTGCTGCTGCCGAATCACGAATGGCTGACGCGTGCACACTGGGCCATTTTTTCAAAGGTTCAGGTGCGGAAGTATCTGGACCGCTATGTGGCGCGCTACATGTGGGATGAGACGGTGGTGGAGAGTGAGGGGGAATTTGAGCCACCCATGCTGGAGCTGCCGCCGGAGGACTGGACGCGGGATGGGCTATGTCCACAAGAGCCGTTCATGCTGTTTAACCCCGTGGCTGCGTGGCAGCGCAAGTGCTATGATCCGGCGAAGTGGGCGGGTGTGCTGGCTTGTGCGCGGGATTTAGGCATGCGGCGCATCATCATGACAGGTGGGATGGAGCGCTGGCACTATGAGCACTGCGCGGAGATCGCCAAGGCTTCAGCGGTGGAGCTGACAGATGTTTCAGGCATGACCAATCTGCGTGAGTTTATGTATCTGATCTCCCGCGCGCGGATGGTGCTGTGTGTGGATGGAGCGGCAGCACATCTGGCACGGGCTTTTGATGTGCCGAGTGTGACACTGTTTGGTCCATCTTACCGCTGGATGTGGCATGAGGAGGAGGCCCGGCATGCGGCACTGGATGCGAGTGACTTCAGTGATGAGGCAAGGCCACCCACGGTTCTGATCCCGGCTGAAAAAGTAATCGATGCAGTTAGGGCCGTGTTTACGGCCTCGCAGAGGCCCGAGGGCCAGTTGGTGACGGATGCAGATTCCTGGCGCGCCAGACTGAGCGTGAAGAACCAGCGCTGGCTTGAGATGAATGCGGCGCGGTGAAATGTGCTGGCGTTGTAATATCGCAGTTGCAAAGCGAGTGCCTACGGCCAAAATGGCGCTCCTTCGCGGCGGACTGCATCTGTAGTGCTAAGCGAGGCAACACAAGGTCGGGCTGTAGTTCAGCCTGGTAGAACGCTTGCATGGGGTGCAAGAGGTCGTGAGTTCGAATCTCGCCAGCCCGACCAGTTGTGTGCAAAAAAACTGCGGCAGCCTTTCGGCCGCCGCAGCTGTGATTTTTCGCAGGACTATCGTGCCAGCTTACTTGCCGCCTTTGCCCTTGAGGTCGTTGAACATCTGGAAGCCCTTCTCGGCGGTGAGGCCTTCATGGACGACACCGCGGACGGCTTTCATCATGGCGATAGGATCATCGCTTTGGAAGATGTTGCGGCCCATATCGACGCCATTGGCTCCCTGTTGGATGGCATTGAAGCACATTTGGAGGGCATCGAGCTCTGGAAGCTTTTTACCACCGGCAATGACGATGGGGACTGGGCAGCATGAGGTGACGGTTTCGAAGTCTTCGTCAGTGTAGTAGCATTTGACGACGTTGGCACCGAGTTCGGCCATGATGCGTGTGGCAAGACGGAAGTACTGGGCATTGCGCGCCATGGCACGACCGACGGCGGTGACTCCCATAACGGCGATGCCGTAGCGCGAGGCGGCATCGACGAGGTCGGTGAGGTTTTTCAGGCTCTGGCGCTCGTAAGCACTGCCGATGAAGACTTGGACTGCCAAGATGCTGGCGTTGAGGCGGATGGCTTCTTCGATGTTGAGCGCGGTGCTTTCATTGGAGAGCGGTTCGAAGCCTGGGCGGCCGAATTTGGCCTTCTTGCCGTCGATTTCGCCTTCCCACTCCTCAAATGGACTGACCATCGAGGTGCCACCCGACGCGCGCAGGGCGATGGCTTTGGTCGTGGAGGCTGGAATGACACTGCGCTGGATGCCACGGGTGAGCATGAGGCAGTCTGCATACGGCTCAAGCGGGAGGATGGTCTGATCGACACGCTCAAGACCAGTGGTGGGGCCTTGGAAGTAACCGTGGTCAAAGGCCAGCATCACGGTGCGGCCGTCTTTGGGATTGAAAATGCGGCTGAGGCGGTTTTTGAGGCCCCAATCATATTGGTGGCTGCCTTTGAGGAAGAAGCCTGGAGCCTCCTGTGGGATGTGGGTGAAGTATTCCTTCTCTTTCTTGTCAGCTGCGCTGGTGGTGATGTCGGCCATGGTGCGTGGGCGTGGAGGTTCTGGGTTGATTAAGGGCGCGCATGATGAGCGCGAATTCACGCCAAGCAAGTGGGCAAATCAGCCGCTGCGGGTTGCCACAGAGCAACTGCGGTGGAGATGGTTGATGCCAAACTTTTTGGTGCGCGGTTCATGGCGGCTTGCACGGCAAGCTGGCAAGAGAAACCCGCTATACTCATAGCTGCCAGCAGCGACTGATCATGACTGAGATAGGAAATCTCTCATGTGACGGATTCGTTGGTGACAAAAAGTAGTGTCCTGCTAGTCTCGCCCTCCTTTCCCAAAAATCCGATGCCTGCTGCCCAAGAATCCGACTCCCACGCCGTAGCTCATTATGTGAGCATAGTTTGGAATCTTTCCTTGCAGTTGGCTGCTCACTTCTCGTAATCTGCTCCGGAAACCTATCTCAAACCGCATGAAGCCCATTCTTTGCGTCCTGCTCGCCCTCATCCCAAGCCTTACCGTTTTCGGTCAGGCTCCTAAACCGCCAGTTCCCGGCGCGCCACCAGTTGCTCCAGCGGCACCCGGTGCACCGCCCGCAGCCCCAGGTGCCCCGGCAGCACCAGCGGCACTGAACATTCAGCAGGAGACTGAGGCGTTGCTGACTGAAGCGATGAAGCTTTTCTCAGAGGCCAAATATCAGGAATGTCTGGCCAAGATCGCCCAAGCTGAGAAAAATCTGAATGGCAAGCCCACAGAGGGCATGATCTACGCAAAGGGTGCGTGCTTCTTCAATCTCAACGATTACCCAAAGGCCATCGAGAATCTTGAAACGTATCTCAAAGAGCATCCAGAAGGCGCGAACATCATTGAAGTGCGCATGGCGCTCGGTCGTTCCTACATTCGCAACAAGGACGGCGCGAAGGGCGTGGAAGTGCTGAAGGAAGTCGTTTCAAAATCACCCGAGAAGAAAGCCGAAGCTGGTTTAATCATCGCGGACTTCTACAAGGCTGACAGCAAGCCTGACGAGGCACTGCAAATCCTTTCGTCTGTGCTGGCCGATGGCATTCGCACTCCAGAGGCGATCCAGGCCGCCATGATGGCCTCCCAGCTTTATGTCGCAGCTGGCAAACTGGACGAAGCGGGCGCGCTGATGGAAAAGGTGCGCAACTTTGCCTCCGGTGGCGACAGCATCGCCCAGATGAACAACATCTATCTCCAACTTGGCGATCAGATGATGGAGAAGAAAGCATACCGCGACGCACTGAACGCCTACCAACTTGTCCGCAAGAAGAGCGAGATCAGTCGCATCCAGAAGGAGCAGATCGCCAAACTGGAACTCAAGCTGAAAAGCAAGCTCCCCGCTGGCATGAAGGAAGAATTGGAGACCAAGCTCAAGGCCGCTCAAGAAATCATGGCCGAGATCGAAAAGCGCACCGACTACGACGCCTCTTTGTACTACCGTCTTGGTCGCTGCTACTTTGAAATGGGTAGCCCCGCCACGGAAGGTGCCGTAGGGGACTCCTCACGCCTTTGGCAGGCCATTCTGGCCTTTGATGTGATCGTCGAAGACTTCAAGGAATTCCCCCAGCGTGATCGCTGCATGTATGGCCTGATCATGGTCAATGCCTCTCTTAAACGTATCAAGGAGGCCCGAGTGCTTTGCGAAAAGTATATCGAGAGTTTCCCAGACGGCGGTGAAATCGGCCAAGTTTCCGAGTTGTTTGGTATGTTGGCGTATCAAAACGGTGACCTGCTTGAGGCTGAGCGCGCCTTTGAAAAAGCTATTGGATTCCCCAAAGCCGACAAAGAGCGTCTCAGCCTCCTCCTCGGCAATGTTCGCTTTGAATTGCAGCGCTTCGACACAGCTCGCGCCACCTTCGAATCGATGCTGAAGGAGTTCCCGAATTCCACATACATGGATGAGGTGCTTTATCGGATTGCACTCAGCTACTTCTACCAAAACGACTTCAAGAACGTCACCAAAGCGCTGAACAAGTACATCGAAGAGAGTACCAAGAAAGGTGCCATGGGCGGCATGTACACTTGTGATGCGAAGTATCGCCTCGCCTTCATCACCTTCCAGGAGGGCAAAAAGGAGAAGGCGCTCGAAGAACTGCTCAAGATCATTGAAGCACACCCGAACGACCAAAACATCGGTCAGGTGCATGTTCTGGCCGGAGACATCTACAGTCAGAAGACGGACTATGACAATGCCATGAAGCAGTTCGCCTCTGCAGTAGAAAAGGCCAAGACGGACGACGTGCTCAACTACGCCATGGATCAACTCACGGACCTCTATGTGTCCAACAACGAGTGGAAGAAGCTCGCCGAGATGTGGCAGAAGTATTACAACACGCACAAGGACAACGAAGAACTCTCTCTCAAAGCCATCCTGTGGATCAGCCGCGGCCTCATCAAGGACCAGAAACCCGAAGAAGCTCAAAATCTGCTTGCTGAGCACGTCAAGAAACGCATTTCGAATCCAGCGAACCAGCAGGTGGAAGGTCTCATCCAGCAACTCGTGTCGATCATGGCACCCAAGAAGCGCGCGAGGACTGCAGCGGCAGCCCCAGTTGCTCCTGCCGTCGATGGAGCTAAAACCGCTGATGCCACCGCTAAACCGGCTGATGCGGCCACAGCACCTGCGGCCGCCGCCACGCCTACCCCTACACCCGCCCCAGCCGCTGATGTCACCTTTGAGGATGTCGAAAAGAAGCTGGAGGATCTGCTCACCCCGCCACAGGAACTGCGCAACGGCACAACACAAATGCGCATCCTCTTTGCCAAGACTTGGCTGGCTAAAACCATGAAGGTGCCGGACAAGGCCAGCAAATTCTTCAACATCCTCGTCGAGGTGGCCAAGCCTGACGACCTCAGCCCGATGCTGCTTGCTACGGTTGGCGATACCGCACGCCAGAAGGGCGATATGGACAAGGCCACAGCCTGCTACGTCCGCCTGCGTGACCTTTTTAAAGATACCGAGTACTCCGACGGCGCACCTGTCGGCCTCGCTGAGATTGAATACGAAAAAGGCAATTACGACAAGGCCTTGGAGCTTTTCAAAAGCGCCTCAGAGTACCAAGGCAGTGCCTACCTTCTACAGGCCACTCAGGGTATGGCGAAGTGCTATTACAAGCTGAAGAAATACGACGAAGCCAAAAAACTCTACGAGCAGATCGCCCAGACCAAAGAATGGCGTGGAGAGCCCACTGCGAATGCTTTGCGCATGATGGGTGAGATCGAGGTCGCCCAAGGGAAGCACGAAGCTGCCATTGCCTATTTCCAGCGCGTCTTCATTGCCCACCAGCGTTGGAAGGCTGAAATGGCGAAGGCTTATTTGCTCGCTGCCAAGTCCTTCGTTTCCCTCGGCAAGAAGCCTGAGGCTAAGAAGCACTTGGAAGAAATGATTGCTCGAAAAGACATTCAGGATCAGCCTGAAATGAAGGAAGCACAGACCCTCGCACCCACGCTCTAATTTTCAACGCAGCCCCAAATCGACCGTCATGCGCCTCTCTCTTCTGCTCATCACACTCGGCACGCTTCTCACGGCTGGTGCCGCCCACGCTCAAGCTCTCGTCCTCAAGGACGGTAGCAAGATCTTCTCCAACGAGTTCGCGTTGGAGGGTGGTAAAATCATCCGCACCCTCAAAATCGGCGACAACGTCGCCAAGAGTGAGGTGTTCATGAAAAACATCGAGTCACTTGAGTGGCCTTATCCGGTCGAATTGACCGATTCCTCCGATTTGCTCGCCAAAGGCAAAGTGGATGAAGCCATCGCCATCTTATTGAAGGGAAAAGAATTCTTTGAGGTCTTCAAGGAGGTCGAAGGCAACTGGTATGCCGATATTTTCTTCGCCTATGTCGAAGCGCTCAATCAAGGTGGCAAATTTGACGACGTGCTCAAGATCATGCCGATGTTGCGTGCTTTGAAGCTCACCGACGCTCAAAAAATGCGCCTGCGCATCATCACGCTCGACATCGACCGCAAAACCAGTTCCGACTACATCACCATCATCGCGGAAGCGGAGAGCATTCTCAAAGAAACGGATGATTCGGCCATTGGGGCCTCGATTTGGAACATCGTCGCCGACGTACACATCAAGAAGAAGGAATATGAGAAAGCGCTGCTGGCCTATCTGCGCATCCCGGTATTTTTCGGAACTCAGGTGCAAAAGGTGCCCGAAGCCGAGTTCAACGCAGCCACCACGTTGGTGAAGATGCGCCGCTTTGAAGATGCTACGGCGTTCTTTGGTCGTGTAATTGAAGCTTATCCAGGTTCTCAAGTCGCTGAGCGAGCCACAAAGGAGAAGGCTTCGATCGCTGGCATGAAGAACGAAGACGAAAAAGCAGCCAAAAAAGACGCCAAAGCCGGCGAAGGAGACAAGGCCGCCGCTGCGACTCCTGCTGATGCCAAACCTGCTACCGATGCAAAACCTGCCGAAGAACCGAAAAAATAGCTCTACATTTTCTCACAACCATTCCATCATGCACACCCACAACGATAATACCATGACAACGCACCTCCGCCAACGTATCGCCCGCGCCTTCATCTGCTTCATGCTGGCGTTTGGAAACCTCACTGCATTCACCACCAGCGTTTCCGCTCAGGAAGCTGCTGCTCCAGTTGGTGAAGCTGCTGCTGTTGAAGAGCACCACAGCATGTGGGACAAATTTAAAGAAGGGGGCTGGGTCATGTGGCCCATCACCATCTGCTCCGTTGCCTTGATCTGGCTCAGTGTCGATCTCTGGATGCGCACATCATTGGCCAAGGCAGCGCCTCCAGCTCAGGTTTCACAGACACAAGATCTCTTCCGCGCGGGTGATTATGTCGGCGCCTACCAGTTCTGCAAAAACAACGCCTCAGCCTTTGCGGACACCACGCGTGTGGCTCTCAGCTTCCTTGGCGACGGCCAAGAGGCCACTGAAGGCGCGATCTTCACCGAGCTCAACAAAGCCAACTCTGCCATCCAGACCCGCATCAACTACCTCTCCGTTATCGGTGTGTGTACGCCCATGATCGGCCTCACTGGAACTGTAACTGGGATGATGAGTGCTTTCGCCACCCTGAAGACCTCCGGCGCGGGTGACCCCGCCAAGCTCTCTGGCGCTATCGGTGAGGTGCTCATCGCGACCGCATCCGGTCTGTTCATCGCCGTCCCCGCCTTCCTCATGTTCTACTTCCTGCGCAATCGCCTCCAAGTCGCCATGAACGGCCTTCAAGACATCGTTCAGGCACTCTTCCGCAAGATGCCCTACCAGCATCTCAAGGACGCACACGTCGGCGAAGAAGAATTCTACGCTGCTGTGCCGAATTGGGTCGCTGGCGGTGACGCGGCAGCAGCTCCTGCCCATTAATCGGATCTTAAACCTTCCAATCCAACTTCTAACTTCTTAACACTATGGGCGGCGGCGGCGGCGGATCAGAATCAGGCGAACCGGAGTTTCAAATCGCTCCCATGATCGATGTGCTGCTTGTGCTGCTCATTTTCTTCATGAGCATCACCTCGGCGCAGGTGCTACAGATCGACAAGGAAATCCAACTCCCTGTCGCTGGTGATGCGAAGAAAAAAGAGAAGAACAAGATGAACGAGGCTGCACTCAACGTGCGGTGGAAGAACAACAACGCCACGGTCAACTTTGAGAGCAAGACTTACGACCAGTTTGAGCCGCTCATCGAGCTGCTGCAGACTCGTAAGGCCACCAATCCAAACTACCGAGTTATCATTCGAGGAGATAAACGACTTCCAGCTGTCGAAATCCAGCGCGTTATGACCCTCATAGCCCAAGCGGGCATTGATGACATCTCTTTCTCAGCCTTGAACAAGGACTAAACACCACATGTCACACGGCACCAAAAAACATCGCACCGTCGAGCAGGAGAACGTTGCTGTCGGCTTCCAGATCGCCCCCATGATCGACGTGGTCTTCGTGATCATGCTCTTCTTCATGGTCATGGTCGGCTCGGTTAAAGTCGAGCGTGAGCTGAAACTCCAACTTCCCGGCCTTGCGCCTGCCAGTGCAGACGCGCCTCAGGAAATGCCTGACGAAATCAAAGTTGGCATTGAAGAGGACGGCTCCATTACCCTGAATGACGAACCCTTCGACAGCCCTACAGACAAGAAGATGTTCAACTTCACGGCCACGCTCACTCGTCTCAAGCAGGAGGCGGATAATCGCAAGGCCAAGGTTATTGTTACCATCGAGGCTCAAGAGCAGGCAGTTTACGACCGCATCATTGATGCCCTAAATGCCCTCGCTGTGGCCAAGATCACCAACGTCACCTTTACCGTCGGTAGTGACACTGGTTTCTGATTCATTATCGGTGCTATTTCTCTGTTTTTGTCGTCCTGTTAGCCGGGGCAGTTAAGTTTTTTCGATTTTCACCCCAAGAACCGTCCTGCCTCACGCGTGTTCGTTTTAATCTTGCATATCTAAACCGCCATGAGCAATCCTGACCCCAATCAACCACCACAGCAGCCTTACCCGCCGCAGCCCGGTGCCACGCAGCCTATGATGCCGCCAGGATACATGCCGCCTCCAGGCTACCCGCCACAGATGCAGGGCTATCCACAAGGTTACCCGATGCCACAGGGCTATCCGCAGCAGGGTTATCCGCAGATGCCACAAGGCTACCCGCAGCAGATGCCCGGCTATCCTCAGGGATACCCGATGCCACAAGGTTATCCGCCACAGATGCCGCAGGGCTACCCACCGCAGATGCCTGGCTATCCGCAAGGCTACCCCATGCCCGGCATGATGCCGCCGCCGCCCAGCATGCCGATGCCTGCGGTCATGCCGCCACCGGCACCCTCTGCCGCCGTGCCAGTCGCTCAGCCCGCGCCCGCTGCAGTTCCTGCACCTAGCACTGCGCGGGCACCGTCGCCTCCCTCCGCACCACTGGTTCCCACCGCAGTTCCTGTCGCCGCGCCTGCTTTCACGGCTCCGACTGTCGAATCAGGCCCTGCCGCAGCACACCAACCGGGTGAAGAAGTCTTCCACCCTGAACCGCATTTCCACATCGAGCCAGCGAAGCCGCAGAATGCCTTCATGAAGTTCTGGAAGAAGGCCGGTGGCGGATCGCTCACACTTTCCATCCTCATTCATGCAGGCGTGCTCTTTGCACTTGGCCTCATCGTCGTGGCACAGCAGATGGCCGAGAAGCAGGTTGATTTCCTTCCCGGTGGAGGCACGCAGCAGGGCGCGCAGGCCAGTCAGGATCTCGCGCATAAAGTTCAGCAGAAAAAGCGCAGCAGCATCAGCAAGACGGTGCCGTTGAAGAAGCTTGTCAGCACCAGCATGACCTCCGACATCACCCTGCCGGAAGCACCGCCTGACCAGCTCGACATCCCTGAAGTCAGCAGCATGCTCGGCGGCGGCGCGATGAGTGGCGGCTTCGGCGGCGGTGGCGCAGGCGGCGGATTTGGCAAAGGCATCGGCATGGGCGGCAAAGACGGCTT
>JANOBP010000679.1:0-14805 GCA_031411715.1 Verrucomicrobiaceae bacterium
CGAAACAGCTCGGACACCAGTCCGGCCAGCAGCAGAGCTTTGGAGTTCAAATCGGTCTCGGCACGGATGATGGCGAGCGCGGAGGTGATTTCGGCGGTGGTCATGATCGGGAGTGTGACCTTGGTTTGGTAGGCGACAAGCTAAACGTGACAATCCAAAACCGCGACAGCGTTCTGGAGTGCTCCAGTCCTCTGGAGCTTTGCGTTGGCCGAGAGACGCCCGGAAGCGCTGGAGGGCCAGCGCACTCCTGGACGCTGCTGTATGAATGATGCGCTCGCCACATTCCTACCTTTCTCGGCATCACCAGCGCGATTCGCGGCTTTGGAAAGCAAAGGCAGCCATCTCCGCGCGGATGACGGTAAGTGCAAAGTTTGGTAATGTGGTTCAGGCCTCTGGACTGAGTCCTGAGCAGCCAAGATGGCTGCACCACACTTTAAGACTTCGCCTTCTCCACCTCATCCCACGGAATCTCGGACAGTTCGGCATTCGGATTGCGGCGCTCGAAGTAGTTGATGGCCCATTGGTCGCTGAAGAAGACGACCCAGCGTTCGTCGCTGTCCTGGGCGGTGGTGACGCCGCTGGGGATGTCGAAGTCTTCGATGCTGCCGCCGTCTTTGGTGCGGACCCAGCGCAGGACGGTGTAGGGAGCTTGCTCGATGCGGCTTTGGGCGTTGTATTCGCTCTCCAGACGGAACTGAACGACTTCGAACTGCAAGGGGCCGACGGCACCGAGAAGCGGGACGCGTTGACCGGCATGCGGCTGGGTGAACTGCTGCACGACGCCTTCACTGAGGAGCTGCTCGAGGCCGTCGCGGAAGCGCTTGTAGTGCGCGGTGCTGGGGTTGTGCAGGAAGGCGAAAACTTCGGGGGCGAAGCGCGGGATTTCGTCGAATTTGAGCTTGGGATCGGTGGCGAGAGTGTCGCCGATGCCGAAGCCGTGATTGCCGACGATGCCGACGACATCACCAGCGTAGGCTTCATTCACGGTCTCGCGATCCTGGGCGAAAAGCTTCTGCGAATTGGCGAGACGGACGATTTTTCCGGTGCGCGTGTGGGTGACCTGCATGTCGCGCTCGAACTTGCCGCTGACGATGCGCACGAAGCTCATGCGGTCGCGATGGCGGGGGTCCATGTTGGCCTGGATTTTGAAGACGAAGCCGGAGAAGCTGTCGTTGGTTGGCTCAATGATGCGGCCGTCGTCGGCCATGCGCGCTTCGGGCGGCGGGGCGAGTTCGAGGAAGCCATCGAGGAGCAATTGCACGCCAAAATTGTTGCTGGCGCTGCCGAAAAAGACGGGCGTGAGCTCGCCACGGTCGATCTTGGCGCGGTCGTATTCGTGACCAGCGCCATCAAGCATTTCGAGCTCCATTTTGGCCTGCTCCAGCGCTTCGGGGACGGTGTGTTGCGCGACGAAGTCATCGTCGAGGCCACCGACTTTTTCAGGAGCACGATAAGCACCATGAACGGTGCGCTCGAAGAGATGCACGTCCTTTTTGCGACGATCATAGACGCCACGGAACTGCTGACCGAGTCCGAGCGGCCAATTGATGGCACAGGCTCCGATGCCGAGCACGGTTTCGAGATCGTCGAGCAGCGTCATGGGCTCGCGCGCGGGGCGGTCGAGCTTGTTCATGAAGGTGAAAATGGGCACGCCACGGCGGCGGCAGACTTCGAAAAGCTTGCGTGTTTGAGCCTCGATACCTTTACCCGCGTCGATGACCATGATGGCGGCATCGACGGCGGTGAGCACGCGGTAGGTGTCTTCGGAGAAGTCTTTGTGACCCGGCGTGTCGAGCAGGTTCACGACGCAGTTTTTGTACTCGAACTGCAGCACGGTGGAACTGACGGAAATGCCGCGCTGCTTTTCGAGCTCCATCCAGTCGGAAGTCGTCGCACGCTGATTTTTACGAGCTGTCACGGAGCCTGCGAGCGCGACAGCGCCGCCGTAGAGCAGGAGTTTTTCGGTGAGCGTCGTTTTACCGGCATCCGGGTGCGAAATGATCGCGAAGGAGCGACGGCGGGCGATTTGGGCTTCGTTTGACATGGGGGCGGCTGTCATGCCGCAAAGGGCGGCTGGATGCAAGTGCGCTACTTCTTCACTTGCCGCTGCCGCACGCATTCAAAGAGGCACACGCCAGTGGCCACGCTTACGTTGAGGCATTCGACACGGCCTGCCATGGGGATCTTCACGAGGAAATCGCAGTGCTCGCCAGTGAGGCGGCGCATGCCGGGGCCTTCGGCACCCATGACGATGCCGATGCCACCTTTGAGATCGATGTCGTAAAGGCTCTGCGTGGCTTCATCCGCAGTGCCGACGAGCCAGATGCCGAGTTCTTTGAGCTTGTCCATGGCGCGGGCGAGATTGGTGACGCGAATGAGCGGAATGTTCTCCGCACCGCCGCAGGCCACGCGGACGACGGTTTCGCTGACGGGGGCCGTTTTGTCCTTGGGCATGATCACGGCACAGACGCCGGCGGCATCGGCGGTGCGCAGGCAGGCCCCGAGATTGTGCGGGTCTTGAACACAGTCGAGGATCAGCACGAGTGGGCTTTTCTTGCCCTCAAGAAGGGTGGGAATGTCGCTCTCCTCATAGATGCGCACTTTGTTGTCGGAGCGAGAGTGGCGGTTTTGGCGGGCGATGGGTTGCTGGGCGATCATGTGGGCGGAAGAATGCGGGGAGTGGTGGATGTGGCAAGAGCGGGATTGATGGTTGTGTGAAATGAGCTGAGGAATTCCGCATGAAGAGACTTTTGAGGCGCTGGTGGCTGTGGATCGCTGTTTTGGCAACAGCGGGGGCGGTGTTGGTGTTTGGCTGTGAATGGTGGATCGCGAGGTCGGCCGATGGGCGCTGCTTTGATGAGATTAAAGACGTGGCCGAGGCTCCTGTGGCAGTGGTTCTGGGCACCTCACCTTGGGCTGCAAATGGACGCGCGAATCGATTCTTCATGCCACGGATGAAGGCGGCAGCATCTCTGTATAAGGCGGGCAAGGTGAAGGCGCTAATCGTGAGTGGGGACAATGGAACAGAAGAATACGACGAACCGACCGAGATGAAGCGTGTGCTGGTGGAACTCGGCGTGCCGGAGCATCGCGTGGTGTGTGATTACGCGGGATTTCGCACACTCGACTCGGTGGTGCGTGCCAAAGAGGTGTTTGGTCAGCAGCGCGTGATTTTTGTGTCGCAGAAGTTTCACAATGCGCGGGCGATTTATCTGGCGCACGCCTTTGGGATCGAGGCTTGGGGCTTGGATGCGACTGAGGTGCCTGTGTCACTGTCTGTGCAGACATTTCTGCGCGAAAAACTGGCCTGCGTGAAGGCGATGCTCGATGTGAATGTACTGGGCACCGGGCCAAAGTTTCTCGGCGAGAAGGTGATGGTGCCGGTGGAGTGATCTCACGGGTTGATTTCACGGCGGCAGGATGCTAGCTTCTCCGCATGCCATTGGACACGACCTCCATCCAGCTCCCTCCACCCGGAGCTAAGCTGCGCCTACCGCCGAAGAACGCGCGGGAGCTTTCCTATGAAGAGAAGTATCAGCAGGTGCGAAGGCATTTAAGAGACGACGAAGGTAAAAAAGGAACTTTGTCAGTTCAAATGAAAGCCCAAGTCAAATCGATCAATGCTGCTTCAACAAAAGTTTGCTCTGTTGGTTGATGGCCCGGCGCTAGATCGGGAGATCAATCGCATGGCCAAAAAAGGCGGCGGTTGGCTTGCTGCAGCAGGCATTTTGAGCCGTAGAGTCAATTGCACCGCAGATTGGGAGAACCTCGGCCCAGCAGGAGCCAGATATTCCGTGATTGGTAGTCGTGGTGAGGCAGTTCTTTTTGATGACAGGAACGATCCAAGTCGAATCGTCAAACTGCGCGGCCTTGAAGAGAATGGTTTCGGCACGGCGGGCTTTGGCTGCATCCTTGTTCGTAGTGAACGCGGCGTGATCGAATATGGACCGAGTACGATGACACAAGCGCTGGAAAGAGAGCGGCTGAGTTGGGAACACCTGGGTTTTGGTTGCGAGTTTGAAGCGGAAATCGGCGATGGCGTGGGGATGCTGCTGTCTCAACGATTCATAAATGGTGTCGCACCGACGGACAAGGAAATCAGAGAGTGGATGACGAAACATGGCTGGCAGACCTTGGCTGAACGTCGTGATGTAGCTCCAACGTTGAGAGATCACGCTTGGCAGCGAGACGGCATCGGTGCATTCGATGCGAACAACACCAACTTCATCAAGAGTGAAGTCGATGGTGCTCTTTACCCGATCGACCTGATCATGTGGCCAATGCCGGAGTGATGCTCCTCACAGCCAAACCGTCAACGCACGGCGCAAATCTGGACCGGGGGTGACGCGGAGGTCGTCTCCGACTTCGAGGCGGGCTTTGTGACCGTTTTGGCTGATTTCGAGATAGACGGGAAGTGTGCCGGGGAATTGCGTGAGCACCTCGTGGATGCGCTCGAGATCGGTTTCGTCGTGCTGGCGGGTGTTGAGACGCAGAACGATGGGTTTGGGTGGCGCAGGTGGCTTCGGCGGCGGTGGTTCGGAGGGATCAGGATCACCGGCGTTGCGGGGCTTGGCGGCTTTGGGCTTGAGGAGTTTCGCGTCTTTGGCCATGACGCGATTGCCGTCGGTCTTTTGATCTTTGCTGACCTGGCAGCTCAAGGTGAGCACGGCTCCGTTGGCGAGGATCTCTTTGATTTTTTCGTACTTGTCGTTCCAGCACATCATTTCCTGCACGCCGGAGAAATCTTCGACTTTGAAGGTGGCGAAGGGCTTGTTGTCTTTTTTCGAGTAGCGCACCTCGAGCTGACTCATGATGCCGGCGATGGCGATGGTGCTGGGTTTTTCCTTGGTGTCGATTTCTTCGATTGCCGCGATCTTGGTGAGCCTTACCGAGTCGAAATGGCCGCGATAGCTGTCCAGCGGGTGACCGCTGACGTAGAAGCCGAGCAGCTCTTTTTCAAAGGCCAAGACTTCATCGGTGCTCCAGACAAGTGAAGGTGCGGAGGGCTCGTTTTTCTTCGATTTGGGTTTACCAAGGTCGAAATCATCAAACAGGCCGCCTTGGCCGGCTTTCTTGTCCTTCTGCATCGAAGCAGCCGAAGCGAGCACTTGCTCAAGCTTGGTGAACATGACGGCGCGCAGCTCGCCGGTGTAGTCGAAGGCTCCTGATTTCACGAGGGCCTCCATGAGCTTCTTGTTCACGGCACGGTTGTCGAGACGTGCGGCAAAGTCTTCGAGGGTGGTAAAGGGACCGTTTTGCTCACGCTCGGCGATGGCGGCCTCCATGGCACCTTCACCGACGTTTTTGATGGCGCTGAGGCCGTAACGAATGGCGTTGGGATTTTCGTCTTCTGTCTCGAAGCGCTCAGGTGCGAATTTGAGAGACGATTTGTTGATATCCGGCGGCAGGACCTTGATGCCCATCTCGAAGCACTCGCTGACGAAATTGGCGATCTTGTCGGGATTGCTGATTTCATAACTGAGCACCGCCGCCATGAACTCGACGGGGAAATTGGCCTTCAAGAAAGCCGTACGATACGTGACGATCCCGTAGGCGGCAGAGTGCGATTTGTTGAAGCCGTATTGGGCGAATTTTTCGAGCAAGTCGAAGACGTTGTTGCCCTGCTTGATGGGGATCTCGTTGCTGTTGAGGCAGCCTTCGACAAAGATGAGGCGCTGGCGGGCCATTTCGGCGGCGTCCTTCTTGCCCATGGCACGGCGGAGCAAGTCCGCTTGGCCAAGTGAGAAGCCAGCGAGCAGGTTGGCGGCCTGCATGACCTGCTCCTGATAAACCAAGATGCCGTAGGTTTCTTTGGCGATCTTTTCGAGCAGCGGGTGCGGATACTCCACGGGTTGGAGGCCTTTTTTACGCGCGATGTAGTCCGGGATGAACTGCATTGGCCCAGGACGATACAAGGCCAAGATAGCGATGATTTCTTCGATGGTATCAGGCCCGAGCTGCTTGCAGGTGTTGACCATGCCGCCAGACTCCATCTGGAAGACGGCGACTGTTTCGCCACGCTTGATGAGCTCAAAGGTTTTGAGGTCGTCGAGTGGTGCGTCGGCCACTTTGAAACCGGGCACACGTTTGTTGATCCAGTACTCGGCTTCATGGATCACCGTCAGCGTCTTGAGGCCGAGGAAATCCATCTTGAGCATGCCGAGCTCGGTGAGTGGCTTCATCGCGTATTGCGAGAGGATGGCGTCTTCTTTGTCGCGCGTGAGGGCGATGAAGTTATCCAGCCTGCGATCACCGATGACGACACCCGCGGCATGCACGCCGACGCCTCGCGTGAGGCCTTCTAGGAAGGTGGCATGACGCCAAAGCTCCTGCGCGTTGCCGTCTGATTCGAGTTTGGCAGCGAGATCAGGGTTTTTCTTCACGGCCTCTTCCAAATCGATGTTCAACTCGTTTGGAATCATCTTCGAAAGCGCATCCGAATCACCGTAGCTCCAGCCGAGCACGCGACCGACATCACGAATGACCGATTTGGCACCCATGGTGCCGAAGGTGATGATGTGGCTGACGCTGAGGTCACCATATTTCTCGCGCACGTATTGAATAACCTCCGGGCGACGTGTCTGGCAGAAGTCGATGTCGATATCGGGCGGGCTGACGCGCTCTGGATTGAGGAATCGCTCAAACACGAGTTCGAAGCGCAGCGGATCGATGTCCGTGATGCCAAGGCAGAAGGCGACGAGTGATCCTGCCGCAGAACCACGACCGGGGCCGACGGGGATGTCATGCTCACGCGCCCAGTTGATGAAGTCCCAAACGATGAGGAAATAACTGGTGAAGTTTTTCTCCTTCAGCAAGGCAAGCTCGACTTCCATGCGCTCATGCAGCGCTTCGTCATTCAGCGCACGGTCGCGGCCATAGCGACGCTCCAGACCCTCCATGGTGAGCTTGCGCAGGTATTCATTGCGATCACCGCCGTCGGGCATCGGATACTGCGGATAGCGGTCGATGGAGGTGGAATCGAGATGGATTTTGAGATCGCAGCGCTCGGCGATTTCGAGCGTGGCATCACAGGCCTCAGGCACTTCGGAAAAGAGCGCGCGCATTTCCTCAGCGGTCTTGAAATAGACCTCCGGAGAGTAGGTCATTCGGCTCTGGTCATAGATGCTGGCACCGGTGCCGATGCAGATCATGATGTCGTGTGACTCATGGTCCGCAAGATTCAAAAAGTGGACGTCATTGGTGGCGACGGTTTTGAGACCGTATTGCTTTGACCACTCGATCATCTGCCGGTTGCTGCGGCGCTGCTGCTCCATGCCGTGGTCGGCCATTTCGAGGTAGAAATTCTCAGGACCAAAGATGTCGCGAAACTCTTGCAGGCTCTTTTCCGCCTCGTCTTTGCGGTCGGAGAGGAGGAATTCGTTGATCTCACCATTGATGCAGCCGCTGAGGCAGATGAGGCCCTTGGCATGCTCACGCAGGGCATCTTTATCGACACGCGGCTTATACCACTGGCCATCGAGGTGGCCTTTGGTGATGAGTTTGGAGAGATTGTCGAAACCCTCATTACTGGCGGCCAGTAGCGTGAGGTGTGAGGAGCGTTTGCGGCCTGTGACCTCATTTTTATCCATCATGGAGCCGGGAGCCAGATAGGCCTCACAGCCGACGATGCTCTTCACTTTAGCTTTTTTTGCCGCCATGTAGAAGTCAATGGCTCCATAGAGATTGCCATGGTCTGTCATGGCCACAGCGGGCATGTTCAGCTCCTTCACACGCTTCATCAATGCATCAATGCGCACAGCACCATCGAGCAGAGAGTACTCGGTGTGGAGGTGGAGATGGACGAAGGAGTCGGACATGGGGCGGGGGAGAGGACTAGCAGCATTTGCCCCGACTGAACAAGGATGAGTTGTTCACAATGGATAGTCGCTGCGCGGCTTGCGGTGGGAGCGATGGTAATGACGGTACCGAACAAGCAAGCGCCAGCCAATGACGAGCAGGATAACCGCGATGGAGAGAACCATGATGAGCAGAAAGTTGTTCGATTTTGGCTGCGCGGGGGGCGGTGGCGGTGCCACATGAGTTACCAGCTTAATGGCGCGGCTAGTCTCACCGGGAAAGATGACCTGAGGGCGACGCTCGGTTTCGCCTTCATGCTCGATTAGAAGGATCAAGCTGGTCGTAGCAGCCTTGTCGTAGGCGATTTGAAAATCGGATGCCGCAACGGGCAAAGTGCCGCGCAGTGTGGCAAGAAGATGGATCTCTGGCGTGTCGGCTTTGAAGGGGGTGTTGTCGTTACCATCGATAGCAACGAGATCTGTGGCTACTAGCTCAGCTTTTGTGCCGTTGAAGCTGAAGCTCAAAACTTGAGCGAGGTATTCTCGTGCTTTGGCATGTGTAGCGGTGATTTGCTCCTTGGATTGGTCTCGATACCACGAGCCAGGCACAGGCGGGAGCGTAGTGGGGTCCGCAGCGAGAAAAGAGCGCGGATCCAGATTGATGGTCAGGGTGTAGCTGCGGTCATTTTTGAATGAAGCCACGATTTCGGTGCTTGGCACCGCATGAGCTTGCAGGCAGGTGGGCACAAGCGCAGGAATGGCAGCAGCCACACCTAGAGCCACTTGAAAAAGAAACCTCCACATTCGCATGCCGCATGATGCCTAGTCGGGCAGGGTGAAGCAAATATTCTCTGACGCCAGCCGAGGTATTCTCTTCCATCAACATGGTGTTTTTTAAAATACCCTGTTGGAGACTTGACTTCCGGCGCGCGATTTGCTTGAAGAGGGTGACGAACTTAAATTCATGAGTGCCTTGCTGAAATCAATGGAGAAGAACCTCGAGATTACCCTTGAGGACTTCAATCTTATTGGCCGCAGCCCGGATGCATCAATCCGGTTGGTGGATGGTGGGGTTTCGCGTCAGCACGCCACCATCCGTCGTGACGGGCAGCTCTACTGGGTTTCTGACCTTGGCAGCGCCAATGGCAGCTTCGTCAATGACGTGGCCGTCACCACCACCCGAGCCTTGCGCCACGGTGACCGCGTGCAGTTTGGCACCAGTAATTTTGTTTTTGAGGACGCCAATGCAGAGGCTGCGAATGAGCAAACCTCCAGCAGCACGCAGGCGCTGCACACCATCGCTCTGCCTGTCAAGACCATCAAAGCCACGTTGCTCGTCGGTGACCTGCGTAATTTCACCTCGATCTCTGCCCAACTTAGCGCCGAGGAAGTGGCCGCCATGCTGCGTGAATGGTACTCACAGTGTGAAAAGGTGCTGAAATCTCGCGGAGCCACCATTGATAAGTTCATCGGCGATGGCGTCTTCGCCTACTGGCCTGGAGATGACCATATTTCTCGCGATAAGGCCACAGAGGCCGCCAAAATCCTCAGCAATCCTCATGCGGATGATTCTCCCAAGCGAAAATGGCTCAAGGAGAACATGAATATCGAAGTTCACTGCCACATCGGCCTGAACGTCGGCGACGTGGCCCTCGGAGCCATGGGCCGCGGGGTCACCACTGCAGTCGGCGAGGCCGTGAACGTCACCTTCCGCATTGAAAGCCTAACCCGGAAGCTGCAAGTGCCCGTTCTGGCCAGCGCAGCCTTCATGAACGGCTGGGCCGCAGGTCAGGAACTCTATCAAAACGCCGGCATCCACGCCGTTAAAGGTCAGCCTGAGCCAGTTGAGGTTTACTCACTCGTCGATGTGCCGACGATCACGCTGGGCGGAGTTTGAGCGCCTCACGAGTTAAGCACTGGATCGCCAAACAAGGTAAAATTGGCCGCTTCTGTGATGCGTACGTCAAAAATCTCGCCGACGTGGCGATCACGATTTCCCTCAAAGACCACGATGCGGTTTGAGCCGGTGCGGCCGGTCAGGCGTGCTTCATTTGTCTTGCTTGGGCCTTCGCAAAGGATTTCGACTTCTTTGCCGACGAGCGCGTCATACATCGGCAGCGCGATGCTGTTCACGAGTGAGAGCAAATCCTGATTCCTCTCCTCTTTGACGCGCTCAGGCACCTGTGTGGCCTCTTCCATCTCGGCAGCAGGTGTGCCGCGACGTTTCGAGTAACGGAACACAAAGGCGTTGTCGAAACGAATGCTCTCAAACAGCCGTCGCGTCTCCAGATAGTGCTCCTCCGTCTCGCCGGGGAAGCCCACGATCACATCCGTCGTCACCGCGATGTCAGGACGCGCTGCGCGGATGCGCTGAACCAGCTCCTTGAACCTCGAGGCGGTGTAGGGCCGGTGCATGCGCTTCAAAATGGCGTCGCTACCGCTTTGCACCGGCAGGTGCACATGCTCCGCCAACTTCGGCAAGTAGGTGAAGGCCTCGATAAGGTCTTTCTTGTAACCAATCGGGTGCGGACTGGTGAAACGAATGCGTAGGATGCCTGGAACCTCATGTACAGCTTCCAAAAGCTGCACGAACGGGCTTTTGCCATCTGTAATCGGAAACTCATGCCTGCCGTAGAGATTCACGATCTGTCCCAGCAGCGTCACTTCTTTCACACCGCGATCCGCGAGGCGTTTCACCTCCTCCACAATGTCTGCAATAGGCCGCCCACGTTCCTCACCTCGCGTGTAGGGCACGATGCAGAAAGTGCACTTCATGTTGCAGCCCTGCATGATGCTCACAAAGGCGCTGGCCTGCTTTTCCTTCAGCGTGTGGTCACGAATGGTGTTTTGCGACTGCTCCTCCTCATCGACATCGACGATGGAGAAGCGCTCCTCATCCATCTGCTTCGCCTCTTTGGCGCGGATGATTTCATCCACATAGTCCACCACGCGGTGATACTTCTGCGTGCCGACGACGAGATCGACGCTCGCTTTCTTCACCAGCTCACTGCCACGGCTCTGCGCCATGCAGCCCATGAAGCCGGTCACCAGCGGCACCTTACGTCGCCGCACCATGCCCATCTTGCCCAGCGCCTTCTGCTCCGCCTGATCACGCACGGAGCAGGTGTTGATCAAAACCACATCCGCATCCAGATCCGTCCCCGTCATGGTATAGCCACGCTCGAGGAACATCTGCGACACCTGCTCGGTGTCGCGCTCGTTCATCTGGCAGCCGTAGGTTTTGATATGGACGCGGGGCATGGGGAGAGGTTCAGATGTGTAGGGTGGTATTCCGTATCTCAATGACAAGACACACACCAACAGATGGCATTATGCCTCCGGTGGGCTGACGTGCTGTGCTCGGCGGATTTCCCGCAAACCGGCCTGCACCAGTGAGAAAACGACGATCCAAGCAACAATGCCAAGGAGCAGGTATTTTGAGAAAAGCGGCCAATCCGCGCCCAACTTTGCATTCCAAGCCATGTGCAGGACGATCATAATGCCCAGCACACGTAGAAAACTGCCACGGAGCAGCATGCTCCATTCAAATGGTGCGCCAACACGTGTGATCCAAAGCGCAGCGACCGTCGCAGCCGTCCATGGTACATGGCAGAGCGGTGCCAGCACACCACGCATAGTGATAAGCTCCGTCATGGCATTCACCGCTGATTCCATACTTAAAAAACCTCGTAGCAGGCCCATGCCGAAGGAACGGAGCGCGTAGCCCGCAGACTCAAAAGCCGCGAAACCCGCGCCTACAGATGCGCCAGCGAGGAGTCCGTTCAAAATACGCCCATGGCGCGCCTGACGAACAACAAGAGCGGCGGCGATGACCTTCGCTAATTCCTCAACAGGCCCGGCAATACTGGCCCCCATCCACTCCAAGCGGCGGCTCGCCAAGACATCAAAAAGAACAAGGGAGACAATGAGCGAGACGACACCACCCGTCGCAAACCACTTCAGCGTTTGATAAAGCGAAACGTTATGCCACCGATTGATCTCGAAAAAGAGCACCACGACGCTCAGCGGCACAGCAAAGCTGCCTGTGATGAGAATGGCGGGAATGAGGTTTGCGTTATGAAAGTGCTGCCAGGCTTGGAGGAAGATGAAATACATGGCCAGTACAAGCATCAGCACGCGTGCGAAGATCCATGGTCGCGGCCACTCACAAACCACCGAAGCAGGTTCGGGCGTCGTCTCGGCGCTACCGACACTAAACCGCCGTTCGATCTCGTCATCGCTGCGGCGCACGAACATCTCTGCGAAAAACTCTCGTAACCGAAAGCCCTCGATACGTTCCATTCCCGCCGCGCTGGTGATGCTTGCAGCGACATTATGTAGCATTTTCATAGTGTCGGCGGGTGCGGTGTTCGGCGCAGTTTCTGGCATTTCGGG
Organism: Verrucomicrobiaceae bacterium; assembly: GCA_031411715.1. GTDB lineage: Bacteria > Verrucomicrobiota > Verrucomicrobiia > Verrucomicrobiales > Verrucomicrobiaceae > Prosthecobacter. Next base: position 12,192 of record JANOBP010000679.1, read on the forward strand.
TGCCGCTTGTTTTGTATCTGGCGGCAGGCTATCCCACTCGTCGAGCGTGCGCCAAACGGCCTGCGACTCGTCGGCGATAAGCAAACTCATGGGCAGCAGGCCATCACGCATGTCTGCGCGGATTTGATCGAGGGTGGTGGGTCCCTGCGGGGACTGACCATCGGCGGAAAAGTAGTATTGCTTCATGTATTGGGTGGTGTTGGCAAAAATGAGCACTCCTTTCGTCGCTCACAGGTCACCGCAGCGCGTTTAGGCGCTGCTCTAGTTCGATGCTACTAGCAGTTCCCTCCGCTTGGCGCGTTTGCTCGACTGACTTTTTGGTCAGTCCGATGATAAGGTCGGCAGCGGCCAGTGTGACCATCAGCAAGTTCGCCAGGAAGCCGCACACAAAGCGGAGCAAGCCCATGAAGGTGAGATCTATCTCCATGACTTTCAGCGCATACCAGCCGAGGAAGACGAGACCCGCGAGCATCGCGCCGCTTTGGGAGCGGCGCGCGCGCGTCACCAGCTGGGAGGCGGAAATTTCGTCGCAGGGCTTTGCCATCTCGGCAGCGTGCGCCAGCGGCATCAGAGCGCCCACAGTGAAAGCGATGAAACCGTAGGCGAGCGAGGTCGCACCCGTCTGCACTGCGAACAGCGCGGCCAGGCCGAAAAATAGCGCGGAGAAAGGAGCCACAGCTCCTACCACCCACGCAGCGAACCGCCCCTGCGGCAGTAGAGTCTTGAGTGTTAATGCGGAACGCACAAGGCCTGAAAATAGGCCGAATATTTTTGCGAGCAGCGCCAGCGTGAAGGTAATTCCCATCACGGCCGCGAGATCCTTTGGCACGCCTAGGGTGCGCAAAGGCACAAGCAGCAGGAGCATCGGACCGAAGAACTGTAGGCACCACGCCGCCCATCCCAGGAGGCGTGATCCGGCCATTCTTGTCCATCCTATTACAGACAGACCCAGCAGCATCAACGCCACGACCTGCGTGGCAAAAAATGCCAGGTACCACAACTTGAACATGAAGGGTGCGCTTTCCGACAACACTTCCCACAGGTCCGGTAGGTTGTGGAGCGTCGCCACGCTCAGTAGCGCCAGTGCGATAACCATTACTGCTCGCCGCCACGCCGCGTAGTCCTGCGCCAACGCAGATGTTGTGCAGTCTCCGCTTTGCGCAAGCCGCTGCCGTTCCTCCTCTGTTGCACGCACGAGGGTGAAGTCGCTCTTCACAATGCGAGAGATGAAAAGCCGTGCCAGGCTTGCAGATACCGACGCCCGATCCTTCGCACCGAGGACATACGGGTTGGCCGCGATCTCGGCGATCTTTTTCCGTCCTGATTCGCTCAGCCGCGTGATGATCGGGGGCGGAGGCGCAACGCTGGAGACGGACGCGGGTGGTATCACAGAGGCAGAAGCCGTAGGAGCAAGAACTGTAGCACCTCCCTCCATGACATATTGGAGGTATTGAGCCAGTGGCATCCATCCTGCCACGCCGGCCTGACGTGCTTCTGTGTCTTCAGGGAGATCTGCGGCCATGCACTCCAACTCCGTGTCATCGAAGGGGCCAAGCGTGTGGTCGCCCTGACGCAACAGGTGTCGCTTAATGCCGGTATCAATTGTCACCACGCGCGGCGGCTTAATGCTGGTTGACTCGGTCTTGATCTCGGCGAAAGGCCTCCACTCAGTCTCATTAGGAGGAATGATCATCAGAGTGTCCAGATCCATTCCGGCGGCGACTGCCTCGATTCCGATAGTCTCGATAGTAGCAGGGCCTCGGACGTCTGTGCCGTCTGAGTAGTAGAGTAGTTGCTCTTGAGACATGTGCTGATGTTTGTATGAAAAATAATACCGATGTGGATGGCCCAGCTTCGCACGATGTTTACAAATTGCCTCATCGAGCCCGAATATTGACAGGCCGAGTTGCGACAATCGACGGCCTGAGTCTGTCAGATGCTGGCAACCATGAGGACGCAATTAGCTTTTGATCTCAAAGATCGCCTCGACCTCGACGGCGGCACCCGTGGGAAGCTGCGCAAAGCCCAGGGCGCTGCGGGCGTGGTAGCCGTCGCCTTCCTTGCCGAAGATCTCGTGCAGCAGGTCGGAGCAGCCGTTGATTACCAGATGCTGGTCACTGTATTCTAGCGTCGAATTCACGCAGCCGAGCACCTTAATCACCTTCAGGCCATCCAAGGTGCCATGCGTGTCCCAAACCGAGCGCAGTACCTTCTCCGCGCAGTTCTTGGCCGCCTTGTAGCCGTCCTCCGTCGAGACACCTGCGCCGAGCTTGCCCTTCAGGTCACTCACATGGCCGGAAGTGAGGAGTTGGTTGCCGCTGCGGATACAGAGGTTCAAATACGCGGGAGGCTGCTTCGTGAAAACGAGGCCGAGGGATTCTGCTTTTTGCTGGGGAGTCATGGTTGGGAATGAGAGATGGATGCAGAATACGAATTGGAAAATGAAAACTGGCAAACCACCACCTTCTTCTGGCATTATTCGCTCATGCGTCTCGCCATCCTCCTTTCTGCCCTCTCCATCACCGTCAGCGCTGCGTTACCCGATCTCAAAATCGCCAACGATCACCGCCACATTGTCACCAGCGATGGTAAACCGTTCTTCCTGCTCGGCGAC
>JANOBP010000680.1:0-1708 GCA_031411715.1 Verrucomicrobiaceae bacterium
TACTTCCTCTGCCCCAGCGACGGTGTAGCCTACCCCATCTTTGGCAAAGGCGGCGGCGAGCATGAAGCCAAGCGCCTCGGCGTCCCGCTCCTGGGCCAGATTCCCATTGAGATGAGCGTCCGCGAAAGCGGCGACGAAGGCCACCCCATCGCCCTCGAAGACACCACCAAGAGCACCTCCTCCAAAATCTTCCACGAGATCGCTGCAAAACTGAGATAGCCCTCAGTGTGTAAGCGTCCCGTTTGCAGCTTCAAGGCTTTCAAGCGATACATCTAACCAATGTCCGCAAGCGCGGGAATTTGGAGGCCATTCAGAATAACATTTTGAAATAAAATGTTGCGCCTGTGGATTACATGCGTAATCCATGGATCACGTTTGTAATCCAAGTCATGTCACGCACTCCAAAAAATCCGCCCGCTCCCAAAATATCCGACGCCGAATGGACGGTGATGAAGGTGCTGTGGGAGCGTGGCAGCAGCACGCTGGCTGAAGTCGTGAAGGATCTCGAAGGCCGCCTGCACTGGAAGCCGCGCACGGTGCAGTCGCTTATTCGCAGGCTCACGGACAAAGGTGCGCTCGCGGTGGAAGCCATCGGGCGGGAGTTCCGTTACTCGCCTGCCGTGGCTCAGGATCAATGCCAGCATGAGGAGAGCCGCAGCTTTCTCGACCGAGTCTTCAATGGCCGCCTCACGCCTTTCGTCGCTGGAATGATGGAGCGTGACGATGTCTCGAAAGATGATCTCGCCTCGCTTCGTGAAATGCTCAACCAAGCCGAGAAGAAGCTGAAAAAGTAGCCTTCCGCGCCTCCACACAATTCTATAAACCACAGAGGCACGATGAACACAGAGAACAGCACTCAGAATTCCGACCTCTGTGTCCATCGTGTCTTTGTGGTTAATCCAACACACCGCATCCAATCATGAGCACCGACGCCCTACTCCACTGGCTCCTGCGCACCTCCATCGAGGCCAGCGTGCTGATTCTTGTTGTGCTCGGCCTGCGTCTGATACTCGGCACACGCCTCAGTCCCGCGTGGCGCATCGGTTTGTGGATGCTCGTCGGCATGAAGCTCATGCTTCCCGCTTTCATTCCTGCTGGGTTTGGACTTGGTGGCTGGCTTCAGCCCAACGACACCGCGCCTCGGAGCGCGAGTATGGCTTTAGCCTACTCGCCTCTTTTTCCCAGCGCTCAGCATACCGAATCACCCACCTTAACTCCCATCAAACAGGCGAGTGGTCTGCCGATACACTCGCGCTCCGTCCTTCCGCAAGCCCTCCTTGCCCTCTGGCTCTCTGGCGCCGTCGCAGTCCTCGCCATGGCCTTCTTCCGCCAGCATCGCTTCGATTCCTTCCTTCGCCGTCGTCCTCGCTCCAACGACCCGCTTCTCACTTCTCACCTCTCACGACTCACCTCTCTTCTCAGCATTCCAGCGCCACAGATCATTCTCATGCCTGGAGGCAGCACGCCAGCCATGGTCGGTGTCCGTCAGCCCAAGCTGCTGCTGCCAGAAGATTGGGAGTCCCGTTTCGACGACCGCAGCCTGCGCCATGTCGTGCTGCATGAGCTGCTGCATGTGAAGCAGCGTGATCTGCTGTGGAACTGGGCCGCCATCGCCGTGCAGGCGTTGCATTGGTTCAATCCGCTCGTGTGGTTCGTCGTGTCGCGCTTCCAGGCGGACCGTGAGCTGCGTTGCGATGCCGGAGCGCTC
>JANOBP010000681.1:0-7678 GCA_031411715.1 Verrucomicrobiaceae bacterium
AAGTCGGTGGCTTCGTCCTCGCCCTGAGCATCGCGGGTCTCCATGCCTTTGAGTCCCTTGCCGCCGCGCCCCTGCACGCGGTATTCAGCGGTGGCGGTCCGCTTGATGCTGCCCATGTGCGTCATGGTGACGACGGTGGGATCGTTCGGGATGAGGTCGATGTTTTCGATTTCACCCTCAGCGGCTTCGATGCGTGTGAGGCGTGGGCCTGCGTGTTTGAGGCGGATGGACATCAATTCATCCTTGATGATCTGAAGCACGCGGGATTCACGGGCGAGGATGTCCATGAAGTCGCGAATGCTGATCAAAACGTCGTCATAATCGGCTTTGATCTTATCGCGCTCGAGTCCGACAAGCTGATAGAGACGAAGTTCGAGGATGTCTTCGACCTGCTTGTCAGTGAAGATGTATTTGTCGCCCACGATGCTCGCCTGAGCGCGAATCATGATACCAAGCTGCTCGGCGGTGCTCACGGCAAAGCTGTAGGCCTTGAGGCGCTCACGAGCTTCGTCGCGATTTTTGCTGTCGCGGATGATCTTGATGAAATCGTCAAGATGGCCAAGCGCAAGGAGCTGGGCTTCGAGTTTTTCGGCTTTGATCTCGGCCTGCTTCAGCAAGAAACGCGTGCGTCGGATGATGACCTCACGGCGATGCTCGATGTAGCATGCAATAGCATCCTTCATGCTCAACACGCGCGGTTTGCCACCATCGATGGCCAGCATGTGGATCGAGAAGCTCGATTCGAGCGCGGTGTGCTTGTAGAGATTGTTCAGCACGACCTGACCACGAGCATCTCGCTTGAGGTCGATGACAACGCGGGTGTTTTCGTCGGACTCATCACGCACGCCGCTGATCTCCACGATCACCTTCTCGTTGGCGAGTTCGGCGATGCGTTTCACCAACTCGGCACGGTTCACGTTGAACGGGATCTCCGTGATGATGATTTGCTCGCGATTACCGTTTTCGGCAATTTCGGCCTGACCACGGATGCGCACGCTGCCATGGCCGGTTTCCATGTATTCACGAATGCCGTTGGTGCCGAGGATGACGCACCCTGTCGGGAAATCTGGGCCTTTGATGAAGGCCTGAAGCTCGCCGCAAGTGATCTGCGGGTTGTCGATCTGCGCACACACCGCATCGACGACCTCACCGAGATTATGCGGCGGCATATTGGTCGCCATACCGACAGCGATGCCGGTGCCGCCATTGACGATGAGATTTGGGAACGCCGCCGGGAAGACGGTGGGCTCAGTGAGACGCTCATCGTAGTTCGGCACAAAATCCACGGTCTCCTTCTCCATGTCCGACATTAAAGTGCCGCCTAGATGCGTCATTCGGGCTTCCGTATAACGCATGGCAGCTGGAGGGTCACCTTCGACAGAACCGAAGTTCCCTTGTGGGTCGATCAAAGGCTCACGAATGGCCCAAGGCTGCCCCATGTGAACCAGCGTCGGGTAAATAACGGCTTCACCATGCGGATGGTAGTTACCCGAAGTATCACCACAAATCTTCGCGCACTTCATGTGCTTCTTCGGCGGATAGAGCGAAAGCTCATGCATCGCGTAAAGAATGCGGCGCTGTGAGGGCTTTAAACCATCGCGAACATCCGGCAACGCACGGGCGATGATGACGGACATCGAGTAATCGAGGAAGGAGTTCTTCACTTCTTCAGCGACAGAGATGGGGCGGATATTGGGGTCTTGCATGGGGAGAGAGGCGGAGGGCAATGGGCTGGAAATTAGTCAGCAATGGCTTGACGCAGGCAGCTGAGAATCTTTTCGCGCACAGCAGAATCAGGCGCGTTTTTTTGGATGAATTCGAGTACCTCGCTATAGTCGTAGGCTTTGGTTTGGAGGCCTTCTCGCATGAACTCAATGTCCTTAGGACGACCAGCATCGAGCTTGTTGTAGGCTAGGTCGAGCGGATGCAGCACCAAGGCATGCACACCATTCGTTTCGATTCGCAAAGCACGGTCTTGCCAGCCAGCGGGTTGGTCCATGACAGTCCAATCTCCAACGCGCTGAACATAAAAGCCATGTTTGGCGAAAAAGTCGGATTGAATTCCCAGTTCAGGATCATGTTTGGCGAGGGCATCGTAATCCAAGCTTTCGCCGAGCGGATAAAGGTCAATATCCTCCGTCATGCGGAGTTGAGCGCTTGAATCTGGCATGGAAGCAGACAGCGAGCCGCGACCAACCACCACAAACTCGTTGAAACCATAGACTTCCGCCGCTGCGTGGAGCGCAGCTCGAAATTCGTCGATTCCAAGTGAGTTCATAAGAGTCATGAAAGTTCAGCAATCACGCGGACCAAAGTAGGGCGGACTTTCGCGCAGAAATTCTGTGTCAGGAGAGTCACTCCGAAGAAGGGCTGCTACTTGGTGCGTATCGGAAGAACGCAGGACTGAACTCCATTGGCTTAAAACCCAGTGAATGCGAATATGTGCGGGACTGGCAAGAAACTTTTCCACATGCCCAGCGGCTACTTGAAGTGATTTAGGATTCCTCTCGACGTAATCCGCCAGTTCAAGTGTTTGCTGTCGCTTCCTTCGTATAAAATCGCGGATGTGATGCTCCTTCGTAGAGCACACAGCAGACGTAGCGACTGGCAGAGAGGCGATCATGGTTGGCTACACATCCAAATTCCGCACATTCAGCGCGTTCTCTTCGATGAAGTGTTTCCGAGGCTCGACCACATCACCCATGAGGATGGTGAACATGCGTTCAGCTTCGTGGGCGTTGGTTTCGTCGAGTTTGACTTGGAGGAGGGTGCGCTTGTTCGGGTCCATGGTGGTCTCGAAGAGCTGCTTGGCGTTCATTTCACCCAGACCTTTGAAGCGCTTGATCTCCATACCGCGTTTGCCGATTTCCATCACCTTGTCGAGGATGCCTGGGATGCTGAAGACGGGATGCACTTTGGCGTTGTCACCATCGCCTTCGATGACCTCGAAGAGTGGTTTGTCCTGGCTGCTGAAATGATCGACGTGCAGGCCGAGTTCATCGAGTTGCTGAAAGCGCTTTTTCATGCCGTGAGCCTCGTGAATCTCGATGAGGCGAGCGCGGCGGTGAGCTTTCGGGGCGGCAACGCCGTCGATGGGGGCAGCGGGGTTGCCAAAGAGATGCAGGTCGTGATTGTCGCGGGCAAAGGCGGCGAGTTGCTCGTTGGTGACGAAGTATTGAATACTGACTTCATTCCCCTCACGGATGACGACGAGATGATGCGGCAGGTTGCCAGTGGCCTCGTCACGAGCTTGGAGATAATGCTCAAAGTCAGCACCATGTCGGCGGATGATGTCGGCGAATTTGGCGACTGGAACGAGGAGATCGAGGATGGCCTTTAATTTTTCGTCGGTGAGTTTGCTACCGTCTGCGATGTTGCGCAGGCTGATTTCGCCAGAGCCGAGTTCGAGAAGGATCGCGTCCATTTCAGCATCGCTCTGAACGTATTCCTCACGTTTTTTGCGCGTGACTTGATACAGAGGCGGCTGCGCGACATAAATGTGCCCGCCCTTCATGAGTTCAGGCATTTGGCGGAAGAAGAAGGTCAAAAGCAGCGTGCGGATGTGGCTACCATCGACGTCGGCATCGGTCATGATGACAATTTTGTGATAGCGAAGCTTCTCGATGTTGAAGGAGCCTTCCACCTCGCTGTCGCCGCCGATTCCGGTGCCGATAGCGGTAATCATGGTCTGCACTTCTTTATTTTGAAGCACTTTTTCGAGGCGAGCTTTCTCTGTGTTGATCAATTTACCGCGCAGCGGCAAAATGGCCTGGTTGTGGCGATTGCGGCCCATTTTGGCGGAGCCACCAGCGGAGTCACCTTCGACAATAAACAGCTCGGTCTTCGCAGGATCGCGTTCAGAACAGTCGGCCAGTTTGCCGGGCAGTCCGCCGCTGCTCATGGCGTCCTTGCGAATGGCCTCACGGGCCTTGCGGGCGGCTTCGCGTGATTTCGCGGCGATGATGATGTTCTTGATGATCTCGATCGCGGTATCGGGATTTTCGTCAAAGAAGCGCAGCAGGCCTTCATAGACGATGGAATTCACCACGCCCTCGACTTCGCCGTTCACGAGCTTTACCTTCGTCTGCGAGTTGAAGCGCGGATTGGTCAATTTAACGCTCAAAACGCAGATCATGCCTTCGCGGCAGTCATCACCTTCGATGTCGGGCAGCTTATCTTTGAAGGCTTTGGGGTTGGCGTTGATGTACTGCTTCACCGACTTGGTGAGCGCGGTTTTGAGGCCGCTGTAGTGAGTGCCGCCGTCAGGATTCGGAATGGCGTTGGCAAAGCAGAGCGTCTGCTCGTTGAGGCCCTTGTTCCATTGCAGCACACAATCGACGAGGATGAACTTCTTCTTGTCATCAATGGGCACTTCGCGGCGACCAGTCAGCGCGACTGGCTCAGGGTGGATCTTGTCTTTATCAGCACCCATTTCTCGGACGAACTGCTTCACGCCTTCCGCGTAGATAAGCACCTCTTGGCGCTGCGGCTCGCAGCGTTCATCAGTGAGCGTGATTTTGATGCCAGGATTGAGGAAAGCGAGTTCCCGCAAGCGAACGAGCAGACGATCAAACACATAAGCGGTCGTGATCGTGAAAATGGTCGAGTCGGGGAAGAAGGAAATCTTCGTGCCCGTGGTCTTTGGATCATCGAGGTCGCCGAGGACAGTCAACGGTTCGGTTGTTTTACCACGCTCAAAGCCGATGGCATGAATTTTGCCATCGCGGAAGACCTCGCACTTGAACCAGTCGGATAGCGCATTGGTACACTTCGCACCGACGCCGTGGAGGCCGCCGGAGAATTCATACGCGCCATCACCGAACTTACCGCCTGCATGCAGGCTGGTCAGCACGAGCTCAACCGTTGGAATGCCGGCCTTGGGATGCATTTCCACAGGAATGCCGCGTCCGTCGTCCTGAATGGTGATGGAGCCGTCGGTGTGAATCGTGATCCAAACGTTTTTGCAATGACCCGCGAGATGCTCATCAATGGAGTTGTCCACCACTTCAAAAACGCAGTGATGCAGGCCACGCTCATCGGGATCTCCGATATACATGCCAGGGCGAAGACGGACAGCTTCGAGACCTTCGAGTTTTTGGATTTGATCGGCCCCGTAGGCCTGATTTTCGGCTACACCGGTATTGAAAGCAGAGTTCTGCTCAGAGGACTGTTCGGACATAAGATTGAGGGGAGAACCATCGACTGAATCCGTCCATGAAACCGCTACCGGAAACGTGCTCGATGATGACGTGCTGAGACTAGCGAGAAGGGGGGGGAGGCAAAGGCTTTTTTAGAGATAAAAACACCTATTTTGAAGACCCCAACTCGGCCAATAATTTTCTTGCATTCAAAACGTCTGCCTGATGTCATCTTCGACCATGAAACGCTTCTTTTCTTTCACCTTCTGCATCATCTTTTTCACCGGCTGTCTGGCAACTCTCGATCAGCCAAATCCCACTCAAGATAACCCTGCTGGCTTCAATTCAAATGACACTCAACCTGTCGCCGCAGGTGATGACCGTGCCGAGTTCTTGCGCATTCACAACCAAGCCCGTGCCAGCGTGGGTGCTCAGTCGCTGGAGTGGTCGCAGGAGTTGGCGGATTTCGCTCAAGAATGGGCGGACAAACTCGCAAGTGAAGATCGAATGCACCACCGCTCAGGCCATTCGTATGGTGAAAACCTAGCCTACGGCACCAATTTGGACGCAGCAGGCGGAGCACAGATGTGGCTGGGAGAACGCGCGGCCTATGACGGCAGCGCTATCAGCAACAGCAATTTCAGCTCGATCGGCCACTACACCCAGATGATCTGGGGAAGCACAACTCAGGTGGGCTACGGCATCGCTAGGAATGGCCGCAATACCTATGTGGTGGCGAATTATTCACCCGCTGGAAACATGATCGGTGAGAAGCCGTAACTCGGCTCAATTTTGCCGCCACGTGACGATGTCATCGCCCGTGTGTGGAATGCCGTCTTTGCCGCTGCTGAAGATAGCGACACTGACGGCAAGAAATTCGTTCGCGGGCTTGCCGCCTGGCTGGGAAATCTTGGGATCAGCATTGCTGGTGTCGGGGTTGGTCACTCGATTGTCGCCATTGGTGTCGAACAAGATGTGGAAGGGTTGGCCCCACATGTCATGAAGTTTGAATGGCTGGCCACCAGCGAGGCCGTGGCGGTCGTTTTTAGACTGATTGAAACTGGAATACTTCTCCCCTTTCGGGTTCAACTGTGTGGCGGCTTCATCTGGAAGACCCAAGAGGCCGTCGATGAGGCTGGTGGAGCCGTCGGTGAGGATTTCAGCGGCGTCTTCGGCACCGTTGGGCTGGATGGAGAGCGGGAAGCGGTTGTACTCGTGGCGGTAGTTGTCGATGCCAACTTTGAGTTCTAGCACAAGGTTGAGCGTTTTGAGACGATTGCCATCATCGATCACCTTGATGATCTGCGGGACCAAAAGCCCCGCAAGGATGGCGATGATGCTAATGACGACGAGCAATTCCATGAGCGTGAATGCGCGTGCTGAGTTGGCGAGTCTGACGAATGGTGTTTTCATGAGCTTTCCTCCAGTTTTGATGTTTGAGGCTGGAAAAGCGTCAGCCAGCAGCATGAGCCGCCAGATGACGATTTTTTCTGCCTTTACCGGATTTTACTCAGAATCGCCGCCGCAGGTCAAGCCTTTGCTTTGACACCGCGGGCGATGATGGTGCGTCCCACGAGCAGCGGGAAGCTATTCATCACTCGGACGAGCGGCTCATTGGCCTCATCGAGCGTGTGATAGCGACTGCGCTCCTTGTGCATGGCCCAGGCCGCGAAGAGTTTGATGAAGGGATAGAGCAACACCAGTTTCGGCAGGGATGAGCGCTGAATACGGTCGATGTGCGGGGTGACGGCTGGGAAACCAGCGTCCATCATGGCGTGCGCGACGTAAAACCAAGAGACCGGATTGATGTGACCACCGGTGGAGTAAAGCGCGCTGTGACTGACTGGCAGTGGGCCAAAGAGATTCCAGAAGCCAAAGTAGATGAAGCGGAGGCGTGAGTTGAGATTGAGGATGTTTGGTGTGCTGAGGATGCAGATGCCGCCGGGCTTCAAAACGCGGTGAATCTCACGCACGACACGTCGGTAGTCCTCCAGATGCTCAATAACTTCAGTCGCGGTCACAATGTCAAAGCTGGCGTCAGGATAAGGAAGCGGATCGTTGTTGAGATTGGCGATATCAACCTTCTGCCCAGGCAATTCCATGAGCGTATCGGTGTAATCACAGACGCTGGCTGTGACCTGGAGCTTTGCTTTCACCTTGGTGATGAGCGAGCCGCGTCCTGCACCTATATCTAAATAGGTGCGCCAGGAAGATGCCGCTGGTTCTGCGAGGATGAGTTCCAAAACCTTGTCGTGAATGCCGTCGATGCTCATGTGGACTGCGTGCTTATCGACAAGGAGCGGCACGGGCAAACGATTTCTTTTCGCTCAGACCAGTCGCACATAGCGACGGCCCGGCAGTGCCCGGATGAGGCGCTTCATTTCGAGGCGCATGAGTGTGGCGTTCACGGTGGCGGTGGTGAGGCCGGATTGCGTGGCAAGATCATTGATGTGAGCTTCTTCAGTGCTGATGGCTTCGTAGAGGATCTTCTCCTCAAGCGTGAGAGTGACCTGCGGTGGGGCCTCTTGCACTTTTGGAGC
>JANOBP010000682.1:0-3400 GCA_031411715.1 Verrucomicrobiaceae bacterium
CACGGACAACGGGGTCGTTGTTCACCACTTCGGCAATGGAGTTGATGAGCTTGATGATGAGCTTGGCCATGTGGTAACCAGGGGCCGCTTTGCCACCGAAGATAAACGTCCGTGGCGTGAGTTTGAGCTTAGGATTGCGGCGCAGGCGGTTGTAGAGGGTGATGATGAAAAGCGCGTTGAGATGCTGGCGTTTGTACTCGTGCAGACGTTTGACTTGGATGTCGAAGAGCGACTCAGGGTTCACCGTGACTCCAGCACGCTCGAGTAGCAAACGGGCTAGGTTGCGCTTGTTCTCCAGCTTGACCGCTTGCCATGCGCGATGAAATTTGGCGTCATTGGCAAAGCTTTCGAGGTTCTTCAAATCATCCAGGTTGCTGACCCAATTTTCTCCGATCTTGCTTGTGATCAGAGAAGCGAGGCCAGGATTGCTCATCAGCATAAAACGGCGCGGTGTGACGCCATTGGTCTTGTTTTGAAACTTCTCCGGAGAGAAGTCATGAAAGTCCCGGAGTACGCCCTCTTTGAGCAAATCGCTGTGCAGACGTGCCACGCCATTGATGGCGCTGCTGCCAACGCAGGCTAGATTGGCCATGCGCACGTAACGCTCGCCACTTTCATCGATCAGGCTCATGCGCGCGACGCGTGCATCGTCGCTAGGAAAGCGCAGGCGCACTTCATCGAGAAATCGGCGGTTGATTTCATAGATGATCTCCAGATGCCGTGGAAGAACGCTGGAGAATAGTGGGACACCCCAGCGCTCCAGCGCCTCTGGCAGCAGCGTGTGATTGGTGTAGCCGAAGGTTTTGCGCGTGATCTCCCATGCTGGCTCCCAGGGTTGGCGATAATCGTCCACCAGCAGTCGCATCAACTCGGCCACGGCGATGGCGGGATGTGTGTCGTTCAATTGGACGCAGAACTTCTCATGAAAAGTGTCCAGCGTTTTGGAACGCTGAAAATAGAGCCGCAGCATGTCCTGGAGAGCACATGAGACAAAGAAGAACTGCTGCTGCAGACGGAGGCGTTTGCCCTGCAACGATTCGTCGTTTGGATAAAGCACCTTGGTGATGTTTTCAGAGGCCATCTTGTGCATGACGGCACGGTAGTAGTCGCCCTGGTTGAAGGCTTGAAAGTCGAATGACTCGACGGCCTCTGCTTTCCAAAGCCGCAGCAAATTCACCGTATTCACCTTGTAGCCGGGCACCGGCATGTCGTAGGCCATGCCGCAGACCACTTCTGCTGGCACCCATCGCACTCGATACGCGCCATCCTCCTCATAGCACTCGGTGCGGCCTCCAAACTTTACTTCATGGACAATTTCAGGCCTTGGAATCTCCCATGGGTTGCCGAGTCGCAGCCATTTGTCCGTCATTTCCACCTGCCAACCGTTGCGGATTCGTTGTTCAAAGATGCCGAACTCGTAACGGATGCCGTAGCCGATGGAAGGCACCTCCAGTGTCGCTAACGAATCGAGATAGCACGCTGCCAGCCTTCCTAGGCCTCCATTGCCAAGTCCAGGCTCTTCCTCTTGCTCGAGCATGTCTTCCAGCTTCAAGCCGAGTGACTTCATGGCCTCTTGCACTTGATCTTGAATGCCGAGGTTGATGAGATTGTTACCAAGCTGCGGCCCCATCAAAAATTCCGCTGAGAGATAGCACACGGTGCGGCTCTGACGGTCCAGAAAGGTCTGCGCACTGTCGATCCAGCGGTGCAACAAGCGGTCACGCACGGTATAGGCCAGTGCTAGATAGTTGTCGTTGGGCGAGGCAATCGAAGGGAAGCGCCCAAGCAGGTAATGAAGGTTGTCTCGGAACGCATCGGCAATATCGGCCGGCGTGAGGCCGGTGCGTGTGGTGTCAGAACGAGGGTGAAGGCCGACAGAATTGGGTTCCCGTTTCATGCTGGTGGCCATGCTGAGCTTCACTGCACTGCATGTCAATACATGAAGTTGGGTTTAGAGTTGGTGCTGGGACGGAGACTTTCCTTATCGGATCTTCGCGTCGGGCAGGGCACTCTTCACACCTTCATCGAGTGGCATTTTATCGGATTTGTCGTCGAGGTCGGTGCTGAGCATGAGCTTGGCGAGTTCTTTTTGCAGTTCCTTCACCTTGCCAGCAAGTTCGGGTTCGCTGATGAGGTTCTTGGTTTCACCAGGATCATCTTTGAGGTTGTAAAGCTCGGCCATGTGTTTGTCGGGAGTGCCATCGCCGTGTGGGTAGTGAATGTATTTCCACTCGTCGGTGCGGATGGCTCGGACATTTGGGGTGTAGGGGAACTGCTTTTCGTAGTTGTAGTGGTAGAACCAACTGGTGCGCCAATTTACGTCGCCGCTTTGCACCAACTTGACCCAGGATTGACCGTGTGTTTTCGGCAAAGCGGGTGAGCCGCAGAGTTCGAGCACGCTGGAGGCCATATCGACGGTGAGGGCCTGCTGCGGGATGACTTTGGCGGCTTGTGTAAGTTTTGGATAACGTACAATGAGCGGTATGCGCAGGCTGGGTTCGTGCGCGGTGCGTTTATCGACCATGCCGTGTTCACCTTCGAGCAGGCCGTTGTCGCCCATGAAAACGATGATGGTGTTGTCGAGTTGCTTGGTTTCTTCCAGCCAGGTGCGCATGCGGGCCAAGCTGTCATCGACGCTCAAGACGGTGCCCCAGTAGCCGTGGACCATGTTCTCGAAGTCTTTAACTGCAGCAGGACTGTCATCGGGGAATTTTTTCCGCCATTCAAAGAGTGGACCGTAAATGCCGTGCCAGGTGTGGAGGCGTTGCTTGAGCCAAGAGGGTTTGTCGTCGAGTTGGAAAGCTGTGGCAGGGTAGGGGACGCGGATGTCGTCAAAGCTATGTGCATACTTGGGCTCGGGTGTGTAGAAGCTGTGCGGGGCCTTCTGGCCAAGGAAGAGGCACCAGGGTTTGTCATTGGTCTGCTTTTTGAGCCAGTCGAGCGCCATGTCTGTCACGACGGTGGTGTAGTAGCCGGGGATGACCTTGCGCTCCTTGCCGTTGAGGTTCCATTCGGTGTCGAAGTATTTACCCTGGCCTTTGTGCGTGACGAACATGTCGTAGCCGGGGCGCGGATCATCGTTCTCTTCTCCCATGTGGTATTTGCCGAAGTAGGACGTGGCGTAGCCAGCGTCGTGCAGCAGGCCGGGGAAACTCGGCATGGTGGACGGATACTCGGTGAAGTTATTCGTGACACCGTGCGCGTGTGCGTATAGGCCGCTGAGAATGGAAGCACGACTCGGCGAGCACAGTGAAGTGGTGCAGAAGGTGTTGGCAAAGCGCACGCCTTCGCTGGCGAGGCGGTCGATGTTGGGTGTTTTGACGTGTTTGGAGCCGTAGCAGCCGAGGGCGTCAGGGCGCAGGTCGTCGCAAAGAATGACGAGGACGTTTGGCTTGGTTGC
>JANOBP010000683.1:0-12661 GCA_031411715.1 Verrucomicrobiaceae bacterium
CGGTGAGTCCACCCGCGTGAATCTCGTCAAAGCCTTCCTCAACGACCCCGAGCTGCTCATGCTCGACGAGCCCACCGCCTCACTCGATCCCGACATCGCCGACAAAGTCCGCAAAGTCGTGCGCAAGGTCCAGCGTGAGCGGGACATCGCCATCCTCTACACGTCTCACAACATGCGTGACATCGAGGAGGTGTGCGACCGCGTCATCTTCCTCCACAAAGGCAAAATCGTCTGCGAGGGCACTCCCACCGACATCGTCGCCCGCACCAGCAGCGCCACGCTCGAAGATGTCTTCATCAAAATCGCCCGTGACGGTGAGATCATCGACGAGCCGCACAAAGAAACCAAACCATGAATCTCCGCATCATCAGCGCCCTCGTCTTGCGCTACCTCTTCCTCTACACGCGCAGCCCGATGCGCCTCGTTGAACTCGTCTTCTGGCCCGTCGTCGATCTCGTCGTCTGGGGGAATGTCACTGTCTTCATCCAGCGAAATACGAATGCTGCCTTTGGAAACGAAATCCTCTTCCTCCTCGGTGCAATGATCCTCTGGGACATCATGTTCCGTGCGCAGCAGGGTGTGGCCATCTCCTTTCTGGAAGATGTGTGGACACGGAATCTGCTGAATGTTTTTGTCGCTCCTGTGCGTGCCACGGAATATGTCAGCGCCACCTTCATCGTCGGCATGCTGCGCATCACGGTCACGGTCGTGGTATTGAGCCTCATTTCATGGTTCGGATATGCCTTCAATATCTTCCAGCTCGAATGGTGGCTCATCCCGTTCTTTGCCAACCTGATGCTCTTTGGCTGGTCCCTGGGCATGGTCTCCACCGCGCTCATCCTGCGCTGGGGTCAGGCCGCTGAATCGCTCGCTTGGGCCGTCCCGTTTTTCTTTCAGCCCGTCGTCGCCGTCTTTTATCCAGTGCAGGACATGCCCGCGTGGTCGCAACCCATCGCCTGGTGCTTCCCGCCCACCTACATCTTCGAAGGCATGCGTGCGGTCATGAAAACCGGTACCCTGGACTGGAATCACCTCTGGTTCGCCATCGGTTTGAACATCCTCTACCTCGCCCTTGCTGGCTGGCTATTCATCTGGGTGCTCAATCTCACTCGCAAACGCGGCCTTCTAACCAAATTTGCCACCCAATAGCAAAACCGCTGTGACAAAAACGCCTCGCACCCTACGCCTTGCGCTATCACGGCCTGCCGCTTAGCTTTCCGACTCTTTTTCATCACATGAAGCTCACCATCATCGGATCAGGTTACGTCGGACTCACCACTGGGGCATGCTTTGCCGAAGTCGGCCATCAGGTGCTCTGTGTGGACAATGACCCGCGCAAAGTCGAAACGCTCCTGGCTGGTGACATCCCCATCTATGAGCCGGGACTTGAGGCCCTGGTCAAAAAGAACGTCGCGGCACGCCGCCTGCGCTTCACCACCTCTACAGAAGAAGGCGTGGAGCACGGCGAGGTCCTCTTCATCGCCGTGCCGACACCGCCGCAGCCAGATGGCAGTGTGGATCTCAGTTTCATCGAGAAAGTCGCCCGTGAAGTCGCCGTCCACCTCGAGTCCTACCGCGTCATCGTCGATAAAAGCACCGTCCCCGTCAAAACCGGTGAGCGCGTCACCAACACCATCCGCCGCTATGCCAAACCCGGTGTCGAATTCGATGTCGTGAGCAATCCCGAGTTCCTCCGTGAGGGCTGTGCCGTTGCAGACCTCATGAAGCCCGACCGCATCGTCATCGGCGGCAACAGCGACCGCGCGCTAGCCCTGATGCAGAAGGTTTATGAGCCCTTCGTCGCCCCCGTGCTCGTCACCGACATCAACAGCGCGGAGCTCATCAAGCACGCCGCCAACAGCTTTCTCGCCCTCAAAATCAGCTACATCAACGCTCTCTCGGAAATCTGTGAGGCCGCTGGTGCCGACGTGCTCAAAGTCGCCGAAGGCATCGGCAGCGACAAGCGCATCGGTCGCGCCTTCCTCAACGCCGGTCTCGGCTACGGCGGCTCCTGCTTCCCCAAAGACATCTCCGCCTTCATCGCCATCAGCAAGCAGCTCGGCACACCTTTCAAACTCTTGGAGGAGGTCGAGCGCATCAATGAACATCAGTTCAAGCGCTTCCTCGACGGCATCCGCGAGGCGCTGTGGGTGCTCAAAGAGAAAAAACTCGCTGTCTGGGGCCTCTCCTTCAAGCCTAACACCGACGACGTCCGCTCATCGCCTGCCATCCGCATCGTCGAAGCCCTCGTCGCCGAAGGAGCCATCGTCACCGCCTACGACCCCAAGGCCATGGACAAAGCCCGCCAGCTCCCCATCGCCAGCCAGATCACACTCGCCAACAGCGCCCTGGAGGCCGCTACGGGTGCCGAAGCCCTCATCATCGCCACCGAGTGGCAGGACTTCGCCAGCATCGACCTCGCCAAGCTCCGCGAGGTCATGCACACGCCGCTCATCTTTGATGGTCGCAACCTCATCGACCCCGTCGCCGCCGCCGACTTCGGCTTCCAATACCGCGGCATCGGCCGCGGTGCTGCGGTGGAGCGGATTTAGCGCAGGTTCACCGCGCCGCCATCGATGGGGTAAGAGCTGCCGGTAACGAAGCTGGCCTCATCACTGCACAAGTAGAGAGCGAGAGAGGCGATCTCGACTGGCTTGGCCATGCGCCCGATGGGTTGGGCCGCGCTGAGCTCTTGAAACTTCTCAGCCTCCTGGCCGGGATAGGTTTTAGCCAGATAACCATCCACAAACGGCGTGTGCACGCGGGCTGGAGCGATGCAGTTGCAGCGGATGCCCTGCTTGATGAAATCCTTCGCAATGGAGTAAGTCATCATGAGCACCGCGCCTTTGGTCATGGAATAGGCGAAGCGATCCGCCAGCCCCATCTGCGCGGCGATGGAGCACATATTGAGAATGACGCCGGATTGACGTGCGGTCATGTAAGTGAGAGCGGCGTTGGCACAGGCATAGACGCCTTTGATATTCACGCGATAAAGGCGATCCATGTCCGCCTCGGCCGTGGAGAGCGCCGTGCCGATGTGGGCGATGCCAGCATTGTTGACGAGGATGTCGATTTTCCCTTCATGCCGTGCCGCAATGGCATCAAAGAGTACTTTGACATCTGTAGGAGAGCCTACATCGCAAGCGCTGGCGTGCGCACTGCCGCTCGCAGCCGTAATGAGGTCAGCCGTGGCCTGCGCGGCACTCAGATCGAGGTCGAGGACTTCGACATGGGCACCTTGCTTGGCAAAAAGGACGGCGATGGCCTGGCCGATGCCGGAACCAGCGCCTGTGATGATGGCGGTTTTGTGTTGGAGGGAAAACATGCGCGATAAAAGTGCCGCGCAGCCCGTGAGATGCAAGGCGTGAAGATCGAACGATCATTCGACTTTCCGCATTCATCATCAAAACTGCGCGGCATGATCCTGCGCGCGCTTCTACTCATCACACTTGCCTTCACGGGTTGCACCACGGTCAAAACCGCCAGCACCACGACCTTCCGCTACGGCCAACATTTCGTCACTGGCCAGATCCCCCAGGCGGCGCGCTTCCTCACCGGCAAGGTGAAACGACTCATCCGCCGTGACGGCTCCTTCTGGAATGCCGATCAAGTCCAGGGACGCCCCAGCATCCTCATCTCACTTGGCGATCAGATGGTCTATCTCTTCAAAGGCGGCCAAATCGCCGGTGGCTCACCCATTTCATCCGGCTCTGAAGGCTATGACACGCGTCCTGGCAAATACCGCATCATGCAAAAAGACATCGGCCATAAATCCTCCATCTATGGCGACTACGAGGATGCTTATCACAACGTTATCTGGCAAAACATCGACAACCGTAAAGACCCAAGACCGCCTGGCACACGATTTGAAGGTGCCAAAATGTATTACTTCATGCGTATCTATGGCGGTGTCGGCATGCATCAGGGCTACCTCCCTGGTTACCCCGCCTCTCATGGCTGCATCCGCCTCCCTGGGCACATGGCCGAAAGGTTCTTCTACGCCGTCAAAGTCGGCACCCCGGTGGAAATCATACCTTGAGGCAACATGCCCTCCTCAAAGCCTCGCCACATGCTGCAGGCTCTCTGGCGGCGGATTGTTCTCATCCACATCATGCACCTCCATGATGCGCCCATCATCCATGCTGGCGATGCGATTGGCGTGATGAAAAATGCGGTTGTCATGTGTCACGATCAAAACCGCACGATCACTGCCGCGCACCACGCTTTCGAATAACTCCATCACGACATGGCCGTTCTTGGCATCCAAGGCTGCTGTAGGCTCGTCACAGATGATCAACCTCGGCTCATGCACCAGCGCACGCGCAATCGCCACGCGCTGCTGTTGACCACCTGAGAGTTGTGACTGCCGACGCTTCACGAAGTCCCCCATCCCGACCTCAGCCAGCACTTCACGCGCTCGCTTCTCAGCCTTCCCTGCCGAAACGCCCTGAATCAGCAGCGGCACGCTCACATTCTCCGCGCAGGTCAGCGTCGGGATCAAATTAAACGCCTGGAAGATGAAGCCAATGTTCCGTGCGCGGAACTTGGTGATCGCCCCTGTGCTCATCTTTCGCAAATCTTGCCCAAACACATTCAGTTCACCCTCATCCGCTCCCAGAGTGCCTGCGATGATGCTGATGAGCGTTGTCTTTCCACAACCCGAAGGCCCCACGAGCATCGTGATGTCTCCGCAGCGCACATCCAGATCAATCCCCTTCAAAACCTGCAACCGCGATCCTCCATCCCCGAAACTCTTCGAGATCCCCCTCACCTTGGCGGCAAGCTGTTTGGATTCGGCATTCATCATCAACTCCGGAACACCATCGCTGCCTCCAGCCTGCTCACACGCCAGATGCCGAGCAGCGCGGCCAAGGCACAAATCCCGAGCACCACGACCAGCACGGCTGGCGGCACAAAATCCGGCATATAAAACGGCGGCTCCTCATTCTTCAGGGCACCCATGGCAAAGCCTGCTGTGAAAAGCATTCCAATTCCAAAGCCCACCAACCCGACGGTGAAGGCTTGAACCAGCAGCATTGTGCAAAGCGTCCACGTCGAGGCTCCCATCGCCTTCAGTGCACCCAAATGCCGCATATTTTCGAGCACGAACGAATAAAACGTCTGGCAGCTCACCGCCATGCCCACCAGCAGTCCCACGATCACCGTGATTCCGAATGAGATCGGAATCCCAGTGTTCTTAACATACCACCACACCGTCGAGACATTGAAATTCGTGCTCGTCTTGCCCTGCATGTGCTCCAGGTAGTCCTTGGGTCCAGATTCACGATTCACAAACGCCTTGAGTCCCGTCACACGCTGAATCTCCGCCACCGCCTCATCCAGGCTCACGCCCTCACGCGGCGCACAGATCACCGCCTGCAGCAGCTTGCGTTGGGATGGCACATACTGCAGCGCGCGCTCATACGTCGTCCACACATATGGCCCACCCGTGAAGGACTTCACCGCATCCGCGATCCCCACCACCCGCGCCTCCTGATCATTGATCTCAAACACATCCCCCAGTTTCACCTTCTTCCCTTTCACCGACGACAGGCGCTGCACTCCCAGATCATCAATGATCACCGAATGCGGCAGGCGCAGGCTCTTTAGGTCACCCTCCAGCATCCGCGCAGGCGCACCCGCCAGCGTGTTCGAATCTATCCCGATCAACTGCACAATTTTGAAGTTCCCGTTCTCAAGCCGCACACGCTGGATGCCGCTATAGATCGGTGCCGCCCACGCCACGCTGCTCACACTCCGCACACGCGCCACATCGGTGTCCAGCAGCGGATTCGTCTCATTCGACTGCTCCACCTTTTGTTCCACGACCCAGATCGGAGCCGGCACATTCTTTAAAGTGGACGCCGTCCAACTCATCAACCCACAAAACACTGCCGTCTGCTGCGCCATCAAAAACGTCGCCACAGTCAGCCCGGCTACGAGCATCAGATACTTCGCCGTGTCACCAAACAGCATCTTGAGGGCGAGTCGGAGCATGGGTGTCGCCCTATGCTTTCCCGCCACCAAACAGCCCACTCAGTCCGCTGCTCACCACACTTGTCAGCACGCTCTGAATCTGGCTGCCGCTCGGGTTATTATCATCGATCTGGCCAGACGGTGTCAGCTTGTCGATCACAGAAGGTAAAAACTGTGCCAACAGCGGCAGCACCGTGCCCACATTCATTCCCAGCTTACTGGAGAGGCCCTGAATCATGTCTGAACCCAAGGCATTCTGCACCTGATCGCCACTCACAGGCTGATTCGCACCCGTGCCCACCCAAGACGCTGCCACATCACCCAAACCCGCGTCTTTGAACTTATCCACCAGCCCACTTAGGCCACCTGATTCGCCCAAAAGTCCTGAAAGCATCGCTGCCGGATCTTGTTTCGCCGAAGAACCGCCCAGCATGCCGCCGAGCGCCGATTTTGCCAGTGAGTCGAGTAATCCCATGAGGGCACCGATTCTGGCGAGTGCGCGGTTCAAAGTCAACGCATCTCACCGTCACTCACCAAAAGCCCCACAAGCCAGTACGCATCACATAAATGCCCAGCGCCAGATTTCCCACCGCGTGCATCACCAAACAGGCACCAAGGCTCTTTGTCCGCACCGCAAGCCAATACATCAATGAGGCCCACACAAAGGCTCCCACATAGTCCTCAGTACTATGAATCACCGTCACCGCCACCGTCACGATCCAAAAGACATGCCGCCGATGCGTGCCAAACGGGATGCTCTGAAATGGTTTCTCCTGATTGACCAAAAACCGCATCAAAAACCCGCGCCAGAACAATTCCTCCACGAACGGCACGATCACCACCATCCGCACAAACCGCAGCCCCACCACCACGCTGAACCACAGAGTCGAATCCTTTGCGATCATCGGATCAAAGCCCTTTGTCCGCTCCGCCAGTCCCAGCCAGTCCCACCAGCCCTTCGCTTCAAAGCCACGCTCGATCAAAACACCACGCAGCATCGCTGGAGTCACCCAGATAGCGATTCCCACCAGCGCAAACACCACGGCGAGTCCCAGTCCACGCCATGGAGCCAACGTGTAGTGTTTGCGGAAAAATAGCAGCACCGCCGCGCATACCAGCGTCTGCAGCGGATACACCCACAGCTCAGGCATGCGCACATGCCACGGCAACTCCGAGTTCTCGATCTTAAACCAACCAGACACAGACAACATGGCCGTGAAGACCACGAGCGGCAGCACATGAGCTAGAGTTGGATTATCGCGGATATTTTTCAGCATCAGTAGCGGCGCAGTTTACCGCTCGCTGTGAGCGGCAGTTCAGAAACAAAGGTGAACAGCAGCGGCACCTTGTAAGCCGAGAGCCGCTGCTGGCAAAGCTTCTTCAGCTCTCCCACGAGTGACGGTTCCGCCTCATTTCGAGCCACCACCTCCGCCACCGGCACAAACCCCAGCGCCGCATTCGCCCGCCCAATCACGCGCGCGGCCTCCACGGATGGATGTGACCTCAAAACGGCCTCCACCTCCTCTGGGAAGCACTTCATGCCTCCCACATTGATCACACTGCGCACACGCCCCTTCAGGAACAAGCAACCATCCTCATCCATCTCCGCCATATCGCCTGTTGCCAGCCAACCATCCCGCAAAACCTGATCCTGCGGCTGCCATGGGCTCAAATACGCATCAAACATGCCCGGCCCGCGTATCAACAGCTCGCCATCCTCGATCTTCACATCAAAAGCCGGCAGAGGTTTGCCAATCGAAGTCGGCTTCGTCCCAGCATGCTCCAAATTCAAAATCGGCAGCCCCGCCTCGATGATGCCCATACCCTGCGTGAGATGCTTGCCCGTCTTTGCAAAGAACAACTCTGCCACCTCGGCACTCAGCGCAAAGGCCGTGCTCACCGCCAGCCGCAGCCCACGCATCACCGCCGCATCCGGCTGACCCGCCAGCATCGTGTAATGATACGGCGAGCCATACATCACCGTCGCTTGATGCTCACGCAGCATCCGCAGCATCACCGCTGGATCACTCGCCGGAGCCAGAATCGTCGTCGCGCCATGATACAAATAGAGAATGATCGAAACCGCGAAGTGATGCGCCATCGGCAGTACCCACAGCACACGATCATCACTCCCGATGCGCAATCCTTCATTCGCCGCCGTGATCCGCGCCAGCAGCGTCTCATGCGTGATCACCACGCCCTTCGACCTCGCCGTCGTGCCCGAGCTGAAGCGAATAAACGCCGCGTTCAGCTCCAACGTCATCTCAGGCGTGCTCACCGCCTCCAATCGCCAATCCTCCGCGCTCTTCGCCGTCAGCACCGCATGCAGCGCGGTGCGTTCGATGAGTTCATCTTGCTCACTTGCCGTCAATTCACCCGGTATCGGCACAAAGCACGCCCCGGCCTTCAAGATCGCCAGCGCCAGCACGATGTAGTCCGCACCACTCGGTGCCCGCAGGCCAATGCGAGGTCTCTTCACCGCCTGAGGCCAAGCCGCATCACATCGCAGTCCATGCTCACACTCCAGCATCCGCGCCCGGAGTCCCGCAAAGCTCAACGAGCCCTCCGTACTGAACACCGCCATCTCCGGCCCGTGGTTTCGTGAAAAAATGAGATCAACAATGTTCATGCTTCGTTCTGGATCATGTCCCAGCCATCAACAGCATCCAATAAATTTGTGCAACAACCACTGAGAGCGTGCTTTGAGCTTCAACGGCCTCCCAACAGCAGTTCCCGAAACACCGTCGCACTAGGGGAGGCCGCGTGACCCGCACGACTCAGCAAGGCCACCTGACGCTCCACGGGATTGTCCCGAAAGCGCACCACAGCGCATCCAGCCGAGGGCTGTCGCGTTGCAAGTTGAGGCAGGATGGCAATCCCGAGTCCCGCCGCCACCAGTGAACGAATCGTCTCGAGCTCACTGCTTTCACAGGCGATGCGCGGTTCGAATCCCGCAGCACGACAGGCGGTGAGGGCGGTATCGCGGGCGCGACCTTTGTAGAGGATGAAGGGTTCATCGGAGAGCTTGGCAAGGCTGACGGTCTTTTGTTTGGCGACGGGATGTGTCTCAGCGACAAGTGCGACGAATGGTTCGGTGAAAAGCAGATGCTCATCAAAGCTGCCGCTTGTGGTGGGTAGTTGAACGATGCCAAACTCCACGCGCCTACTCTCGACCCATTGCGCTACGGCCTCCGATGTGCCTTCAAAGAGCGCCAACTCTACCAGAGGATGGAGTTTGCGAAATGCAGCAATCGCACTTGGTAAAAGGCATGCGCTTACCGAGGGAATGGCCCCAATCGTTAGCCGACCTCCACGCAGGCCGATGAGGTCATGCACGGCGCGCTTGGCTGCATCGGCACGATCGATCAAAGATTCGGCATGTTGTCGCAAAGTTTCGCCAGCCGCTGTGAGCACTGTCTCACGGCGACCACGATTAAAGAGCGGGGTGCCGAGTTCGCTTTCGAGTTTGCGGATTTGCTCGCTCAGCGCCGCCTGCGCCAGATGCAGATGCGCTGCTGCACGGGTGAAGTTGCGCTGGCGCGCGGCTTCCAGGAAGTATTCGAGTTGGTAGAGTTCCATCGGAGTTGAGAACGTGGTTTCGGCTTTAGCCGAATCAGCCATCGCTTTTCCAAGCGATAATCATCGTAAAGAACTGATTTACCAGCGATAAGAAGTAGCCACTGATAGTCATCCATGAGCCGACTTTGCGTCCACACCGTCACCACCAAGCCACTGAATCTCGATCAATGCCTCGTGGAGTTCCCGAAGCGTGGCGTCAGCGGCATCACCATTTGGAGGCAAGCGCTGGAGGGTCGCGACCTTGCTGCGGTGAAGCGCCAAACGGCGGATTCGGGTATGGAAGTCGTCAGTTTGTGCCGTGGCGGCTTTTTTCCGGCCACATCGGCTGCGGAACGACAAAAGGCCATCGACGACAATTTGCTTGCTATCGAGCAAGCCCACGCCATCGGCGCTCCACTCATCGTTTTGGTCTGTGGGGCCGTTCCGGGGCAATCGCTGGTCGAATCGCGCAAACAAATCGCGGATGGCATCGCGGCGGTTTTACCAACCGCCGAGCAAGCATGCGTGAAACTCGCCATTGAGCCTTTGCATCCGATGTATGCCGATGACCGCAGCGCGGTGAACACCATGCGCCAGTCGCACGAGATTTGTGATGCGCTCGGTTCGCCGAAGTCGCTCGGTATCGCGGTGGATGTGTATCACGTTTGGTGGGACCCGGAGTTGAAGTCCCAAATTGATCTCGCAGGCCAAACCGGCCGTCTGCATGCCTTCCACATCTGCGATTGGAAAACTCCGACCACCGATCTCCTCAATGATCGCGGTCTCATGGGCGAAGGCTGCATCAGCATCCGCGAAATCAGCGACTGGGTGGACGCCACCGGCTTCACCGGCCACCGCGAGGTCGAAATCTTCTCCAACAAGTGGTGGGCGACTGATCAGGGCTTCTTCCTCGACGAGATCGCTTCGAGCTATGCCAAGGTCTATGCGTGATCTCGCCGCAACTGTGACGCCTGGGCTCTGATGGCATCGCGCTTGGTTTCATCGAGACGCGTGAGGTTCCTCACTTGCATCGCCATGCGTTGGTTCTTCCGCATGGCGGGTTCGTGCTGGAGGAGGAAGTCCCAGTAGAGCGTGGTGAAGGGGCAGGCGGTGGGGCCGGTGCTTTCGGCGGGATTGAAGCGGCAGCCGGAGCAGTAGTTGCTCATGCGCTGAATGTATTTGCCGGTGGCGATGTAGGGCTTGCTGGCCATGAGGCCGCCGTCGGCGTGCTGGGACATGCCGAGCGTGTTGGGAAGCTCCACCCACTCCACGGCATCGACATAGACGGCGAGATACCATTCGTGAGCTTCTCGCGGCCGCACGCCGAACATGAGCGCGTAGAGGCCCGTGACCATCAGTCGCTGAATGTGATGCGCATAGCCGAGGCGCAATGTTTGACCAAGGGCATCACGCATACACGCCATGTCGGTTTCACCGGTCCAATAGAAAGCGGGTAGGGGTTGGTCAGCACCGAGGGCGTTGAGTTCCACGTAATTGGGCATTTGCTGCCAGTAGATGCCGCGCACATACTCACGCCATCCGAGGATCTGGCGGATGAATCCCTCCACACCTGCGAGCGGTGCCCGGCCCTGCTTCCATTCGTTCTCTGCTGCCGCGATGACTTTGCGCGGATCGAGCAGTTTGAGGTTCATGGCGACACTGAGGCGCGAGTGAAAGAGCCAAGGCTCAGCAGTCCACATGGCGTCCTGCCAATCACCAAACTCAGTCAGTCGATGCGCGATGAAATCTTCCAACGCGATCTGTGCGTCCTCCGCGGTAACAGGCCAATCAAACGCCGCGAGATCTCCGGGATGAGCTGCGAATCGCTCATTCACGACGGCGATCACTTCTTTCGTGATGGCATCCGGCTCAAACCGACGCGGCGGCAGATGGAGGGGCGGCCCTTCCTTGCCAAAGCTCTTGCGATTCTCGCTGTCGAAGTTCCACTCGCCACCCACGGGCTTTCCCTTCTCCATGAGCACCGCATGACGCTGCCGCATCTCGCGATAGAAGAACTCCATGCGCAGTTGTTTACGGCCTTCCGCATGAGCGGCAAACTGAGCGTGAGTGCAGAGAAAGTGCCGATCCTCTCGCATGTCCAAATCCATTCCTGCGGCTACCGCCGCAGCGCGGATTTCTTCCCTCACACTCCACTCGCCAGGCTCGACGATGATCCATTTCTTCGGCTTCAGTCGTGCGGTGGATTCGGCAAGCGCAGCCGTGAAAGTCTCGGCGCTGCTCTTCTTTGCTGGGCCGGTTGTTCCATGCCATGCGCCGCCCTTGGCGGCGAGTTCGCGGTAAAAGACCTTCCATCCTTTGGATCGAAGCGCCTCACGAAAGTGGCGCATGGCAGACAAGAATACGGCGGTGCGTGGTTTGCTGCTCCACACCTTACTGGTCTCGTGCGCTACCTCGGCCATCCAGACAGCATCAAGGCTAGGATCAAAATCATCGAAGGTGGCCGAATCTGCATTGAGTTGGTCGCCTAAAATAAGGATGAGATTTCGCATGGAAGCAGATTCGAAAAGGGAGATTGCTATCTCGAGTTACGTCTGGGAACCAAAATCAGATTTTCTTCGTTTTTTGCATCCCTATCCTTCTGCTGAGCGGAGAGTAGATGTGGATTGAGCCGACTACTCAAGTGACACAGTTCTTTAATGCACCCGATCAAGCCGCTCACCCGCCAAAATGCCCTAAAGTCTTGGTGTGCCTTTCTACCCAAAGTAGCGGCCTACTCGGGTTCGCGGAATCAGGTGCATCCCGGGCATAGCAATGTGTCGCTGCTGGGTGCTAGCATCCGTTTTCGGACCCTGCTCGAAGATGAGGTCATTGCGGAAACTCTTGCTCAGCATTCTTTTCAGGTGGCTGAGAAGTGGCTCCAGGAGGTCTGTTGGCGTCGCTACTGGAAAGGTTGGCTCGAGATGCGTCCGCAGGTTTGGACACAATGGCGACAGCGAGTGCGCTCTTTGCCACAGCAACTCCCGGCAGAAATGTTAGCTCGCGCAAAACAGGTCATGTCTGGCGAGAGTGGAGTGGCCTGCATGGATGTGATCGCTCGTGAGTTGATCGAAACGGGCTATCTCCACAACCACGCTCGGATGTGGTGGGCGAGTTTTTGGATTCATGT
>JANOBP010000684.1:0-6751 GCA_031411715.1 Verrucomicrobiaceae bacterium
GTAAGGGGCATCGGCGGCGGACAGAAGTGTGGTCATGGTTAGAAGTAGAGTGAAAAGAATGGTTTTCATGGCCCGCGAGAGTGGGGCGGGGAAGTGTGCTCGTCAACGATGGGCAAAGAGGTTGCGGCTTGGCCTTGGAAGTGCTCTGTGGTTCCGTCTTTTCTACATTATGAGCCACTGGAATCGCTATCAGCAGTACTTCGTCCGTTATTCAAACCTCGGTTTCTCCATCGATGTCAGTCGCATGGGCTTTGAGGACGGTTTGTTCGCAAATTTCTCCGAAAAAGTGGACCATGCCTTTAAAGCGATGCGTGAGCTCGAGGCGGGTGCCATCGCCAATCCTGATGAAGGGCGTATGGTGGGCCATTATTGGCTACGGGATTCGAATTTGGCTCCGGATGCGGCTTTGACGAAGGTTATAGATGACTCCCATGATGCGGCGTTAAAATTCGCTGCTGAGGTGCACGCGGGGAAGATCGCCACGGCCAGCGGGCAGAAGTTTAGCCGCGTATTGATCGTGGGCATCGGTGGTTCGGCATTGGGGCCGCAGTTGGTGGCGCAGGCCATCACGCCGAGCAATCCGCCGATGAGCATCTCCTTTTTTGACAACACGGATCCTGATGGAATGGATCGTGTGCTAGCAGAGATCGGTGCTGAATTGGCGACGACGCTGGTGCTGGTGATTTCGAAGTCTGGGGGCACCAAGGAGACGCGTAACGGCATGCTTGAGGCCGAATCTGCCTTCAAGCGGGCGGGTCTGGATTTTGCCAAACACACCGTGGCCGTGACGGGAGACGGTAGCGAGCTGGATAAGCACGCGAAGGCTCAGGGCTGGCTGGCGATCTTCCCCATGTGGGACTGGGTCGGTGGGCGCACTTCGGTGATGAGCACCGTGGGGACGATCGCTGCGGCTCTGCAAGGCGTGGACGTTAGGCAGTTCCTGGCCGGTGCTGCTGCCATGGATGAGGAGACCCGCTCCCGCCCCGTTCGCGAGAATGCGGCGATGCTGCTGGCTTTGATGTGGCATCATGCTGGCAAGGGGCAAGGCTTGAAGGACATGGTAGTGCTGCCTTACAAGGACAGGCTGGTTTTGTTCAGTAAGTATCTCCAGCAACTCGTCATGGAGAGCCTAGGCAAGGAGCACGACCTCGATGGCAACGTGGTCAATCAAGGCATCGCTGTGTATGGCAACAAGGGCAGCACCGACCAGCATGCGTATGTGCAGCAGCTGCGGGATGGCGTGAATAATTTCTTTGTGACCTTCATCGAGGTGCGCAAGGCACGGGATGCCGCTTCAATGGAAGTGGAGCCGGGTTTTGCCAGTGGTGACTACCTTCAGGGCTTCTTGCGCGGCACGCGGAAGGCCTTGGCGGATAAGGGACGTGAGAGCATCACCCTGAGTATCAAAGAGGTCAGTGCATTCACTCTGGGGATGCTCGTGGCACTGTTTGAGCGCGCCGTGGGCCTTTATGCGAGCCTAGTGAATGTGAATGCCTACCACCAGCCCGGTGTCGAGGCTGGAAAAAAGGCCGCGACGGATTTCTTGAAGCAACTCGGCCAAGTGCGCGCGGCGTTATCGGCACTTGGGAAGGCGGTGACGGCAACGGATGTGGCCGCAAGCCTGGGCATCGATGCCGAGGATGCCTTCCACATGCTGACTCACCTGGCGGCGAACGGTCAGGCGCGCCTGGCAGGGCAGGGGACAGGGCCGGGGAGCGATTTGTTCACGCTTCCCTGACAAATCCGTGATTGCGTGATAGGTGGGCACGACTTAGAAATAGCACTCGAAAAATCCGATCACCTGACTGTCCCCCCAGTCATCCTATGGACACCTCCAAATATCCACTCCATCTCCAAATAGCCATCATCGTGCTGACGGCTTTTTTTCTGTGGTCCTTTAGCATCGCGCGGGAGCCGCGTGGCTGGCGTCGCCTTTATCAGTCGATGTTTGGCAAGTCGGAGACTTTTTCGGTGAACAAAAACAAGGTCATCGATGAGAGCCTCAAGCGCTACGGCATCTTCGTGGCCATGGCGATCCTGGTGGCGGATGTGGTATGTGTCGTGATGATGGTGACTCATCCCCTGCGCATGAAGCAGGCTTCAAAAGAGCAGATTGAGCAGCAGAACGAGATGAGCCGCGTGCTCCAAGCTAATCCTGAGGCGGCTCGTGTTGGTATATTACCACCCAAGTAAACCCAGCGGGCTGCTTAGCGTGATTTGATCACCATCGTGTCGGCGATCATGTCATGCAGACAACGGCGGTCGTGGCGGAAGATGCCGAAGAGATCGACGATGTAGAGCCCGAGGCCTACGTAGGGCAAGCAAGTGAGGATTCCCATGACCAAGGTGCGAAGTAAGATCACCGAGACAAAGCCGGGTTTCTGACCCGATTGAAATTTCACGATTCGGATGCCGATGAGCCACTTGCCAAAGGTCTGTCCGCGCCTGATGAGAAGCACCATGTTGACCAGGAAGATGCCCATCAAAATCAGATCAGGCACCAAAACGGAGTCAGGGTTCTCGGCGACGACCTTTTCGATGTGGCGCTGAAATTCCACTGGCAATTGATCTCTGGGCGAATCCTGATGCTTGAGCGCGAACTCCTCAAAATGCAGCGCTTGTGACAGCATGATGAGAGCAGGCAGCAGCGTGATCCAATCCACCAGCCAGGCTAAAACGCGCTGGATCCGTGTCGCCAGCTCCAGATCACCGGGGCGTGCGGTGGTGGACCAATAGACTTCTTCCGTTGAGCTTGCTGCCTTTTCTGCAACGCTGGGTTTTGGCTCCGGTGGCTGGAATTGGGTGCTTAGCGGCTCCCACTCGGTCATGTTGGCAGCCCAGCACAAGTCGGTGGGCTGGAAAGTGCCGTCGCGCAGGCCGGCGCTGATGTCGAGGTCGTTGAATTCGCCGAGTTTCTCGTCCCCGCGGGCGATGTGGTAAGTCATGACACTTCCCTTACCTCGTCCCGGCGCAGAGGCAAGTTCCGCGCGTCCATGCATCGCGGTTCTTGCTCCGCGCAGCATGCTCGCCACATCTGGAGGGCGTGCATACTGTTCTTCGTGTCTTTTCATACCTCCTCCGTTATCCCGGCATGGCCGTGGCCCAAATTGCGTGCGCAGTCGGTGGTGTCTTGATGGTCGTCGTTTTCCCGGCAGTCACGCGGGAGATCATTGATGTCATTGTGCCGCAGCAGCAGTGGCATCGACTGAGCACCGTCACTTTCATTGCCCTAGCTGCCTATCTGGCGCAGCACGTTTTCAATTCCCTGCGCATCCGACTTAACAACACCTTCGAGCAGCGCGTCATCTATGACCTCCGCAGTGATCTTTACGAGCGCCTCCAGCGTCTGCCACTGCGCTGGTTCGACAACCGCCCCACGGGCGACATCATGACCACCGTGTCGGAAGACATCCCCGCCGTCGAGCGCGTGCTCATTGATGGAGTCGAGCAGGGACTCGTTGCCGTGCTCCAAATCTTCATCGTGGCCGGATTCATGTTCTACGCGGACGCCACACTCGCGTGGACTGCCATGCTGCCGATCCCATTCCTCGCCTTTGGAGCCGTCTTATACACCAAGAGTGCCCGCGACCGTCACCGTAAGGTCCGCAAGGCCAGCAGCGGCATGAACTCGCTCCTCCACGACAACGTCTCCGGCATGCGCCAGATCAAAGCCTATGCCATGGAGCAAGAAGAGCACGCACGCTTCAATGAAGGCTCCGGCGCGCTCCGGGAGGCCACCCTGCACCTCATGCGTGTGTGGTCCATCTATCGGCCCAGCATGGCCTTCCTGAAGGACGTCGGCACCATCATCGTCCTCTGGTTCGGCGCGCGTGCGGTCATGGCTGGCACACTGCAAAAAGGAGATCTCGTCTTCTTCCTCTTCCTCTCCCGTCAGTTCTATGACCCTGTTGAGCAGCTTCATAATCTCAACCAACTCATCCAGGCAGGCCGTGCCGCAGGAGAGCGCGTCTTCGAGATCATGGACGCCGAAGAAGAAGCCGGCATCGATGATGGCATCACGCTGACTAATGTCCGTGGACACATCCGCTATGACGACGTCGGCTTCAGTTACACTGGCAAGCTGCCCACCGTCCACGGCATCACGATTGAGGCCCTGCCCGGTCAAACCATCGCCCTCGTCGGCCCCACCGGCGCGGGCAAGTCCACGCTCATCAATTTACTCACGCGCTTCTACGAGCATGACGAAGGCAGCCTCACCCTCGATGGCACACCCGTGAAGCAGATCAGCAAAGCCAGCCTCCGCCGCCAGATCGGCTACGTCACACAGGAGAGCTTCCTCTTCAACGGCACTGTCCGCGACAACCTCCTCATCGGCAAACGCGACGCACCCGAGTCCGAGCTCTGGGCCGTGCTGGAGAGCGCCAATGCCTCTGAATTCGTCAAAAAACTCCCACAGCAGCTTGACACACAAGTTGGCGAGCGAGGCATCAAGCTCAGCGTCGGCGAAAAGCAGCGCATCAGCATCGCTCGCGCCCTGCTGCGCAATCCGCCCATCCTCTTGCTCGACGAGGCCACCGCCAGCGTCGATACCGAAACCGAGCGCCTCATCCAACAAGCCCTCGAGCGCCTCATGCAGCAGCGCACCAGCTTCGTCATCGCCCACCGCCTCAGCACCGTTCGCAACGCCCATCGCATCTACGTCCTCGAGCATGGCCGCATCACCGAGCAAGGCACGCATGATCAGCTCATCGCCGCCGGTGGCCTCTATGCCGAGCTTTGCCGCACCTCACTCATCTCGGTGGGCTAAATGAGTCGGATCTCAGCGGGATGCTGGCTCTCCTTTACCAAGCCAGCGCTTCACGGTGGTCTTGACACGATTCATCTTGCTGTAGGCGTGCATGACTTCCGAGGAATAATTCTTTCTGGAAGTCACCACGATGGCCTGACAACCCCCAGGGGAGTACATGTCGTGATGCTTGGTGGATGGATCTGAGTGCATGAAGTCACCAGGGCCCATTCGCTTGCCATTGATGTCCAAATCACCACTGAGCAGATACATGTCTTCGCTTCCGTGGTGATCGTGGTCTGGGAATTTTGTTCCTGGCTCGAGATTGAGCATGAAGATAGCCATTTCAGCGCTGGCGTTGGAAAGCTCTCGCAATTGCACGCCTGGGTAGGGTGTAGCGTGCCAGGGACCCTCGTTTTGCATCAGGAATGTGATGCCTACAGGTAGCACTTGGTCTTTGGGTGCGTCCGCTGCCACAGGCGGGTCGATGGCGGCCATGATGCGGGCTCTAAGTTCAGGATTGGGTGCCTTTTCGGGCTGCAATGAGGCGCTGATGGTGCCGACGAGATGGGAGTAAGCGGCCAGCTTGGCTGGGGCAGCGCTGTGCGGGCATTGAAGGCAATTTTCAAATTGCTGATGTTCTTTTTCGGCCAGAGAGCCGAGTGCGTAGAGCATCGCTTGCTCATTAAGTGGGTCAGTCTCCTGGATCATAGTGGTGGGCTTCAATTGGTTACTATAAGGTCTCGCATGCGTGCCAAGCCACGTCGCAATCTGCTTTTAACGGAACCTAATGGCATATTCAAACGACCCGCGATCTCGTCATGCGTGAGGCCTTGGGCAAAAGCCAGTCGCAGCACAACCTGTTGCTCCTCGGGAAGTGCCGTTAGGGCACGGTGCACCGAAATGGCTGATTCATTGGCGACGGAGTGTTCGTAGGCGTTGGTGGATTCACTGCTCTCAAAAAGCCCCGGCTCCTGGGCGGCTCGTTCCATGGCGGCTGTGTTGCGCCGCTTGGAGCGCAGGCGATTGAGCGCAGTGTTTCTTGTGATCACAATGAGCCATGAAACGGCGTTTCCTTTGCTGTCGGAGTAGAGATGGGCGCGATTCCAGATTTTCACAAAAACATCCTGAAGTACGTCCTCAACCTCGGTGGTTTCGGACAGTAGGTTGAGGGCAATGGCATTGAGTAGGCCTGAGAATCGGTCATACAATTGAGAGAAAGATTGGCGCTCACCTGCCGCCACTCCAGCGAGGAGCTGTGAGGCCAGGCGATGAGCTTCATCAGAGTTGGACTGTCCAGTTTGATCCAGCACAGGGCGTCATGGGTTGATCATTGTATACCATTAACCCCAAAGGTGTTTCCGTGGATGCATTTATTTCGTTCACGCTTCGAAAAGATAAAATGCATCTGCCAAATCAGCTGCGGGGTAGTTCCTGCCGAACGGGTCACGCTTTCAGCAATTCTACCGCATCAAAAAGCGCCGAGTTTTGAAACGGACCAGGGCAAAGAAACTCAACTCCAAGCACACATGAAACTCATTCCACTCCTGACAAAACGAACGCTCATAGCGTTGCTAACTGCAGTGGCTGCGGCCCAAACAGCCAGCGCAGCCTTCATCGTCAATCTCTCGCCGACATCTATGGGTGGCGGCTTGTATCAATACAACGTTTCAGTGACCAACACGGACGCAGTCGATTATGTCCGCGTGAGTCTTCTGAATGGCCCGCTCAATGACACCTTCATCACACCCAACTCTCCTGCTGGCTTCATCAGCAGTTACGATAGTGGCTTGGGCATTGTGGATCTGCTGGAGGATACGGACCGCTTCATCGCTGGCACGACAAAAGGGGTCTTCTCCTTCCAAAGCGTGGGTGTGCCTGGAATGAGCTTCAGTAATTTTGAAGCCCAGAAAATCAATGGCGACCTCTTCACAGGGGCCACGGCTGTGCCGGAACCTGGACGCGGCATGCTGAGCATGGCCGGTCTCTCCGTGTTGATGTTTG
>JANOBP010000685.1:0-6180 GCA_031411715.1 Verrucomicrobiaceae bacterium
GCATCTTTTAACCCCATAGCAGGCGAAGGCGTTTTCAAGGTCGTGCCGGCTATCACCAACTCCGGATCTCGAATCCCATTCAGACTCGCAACGAAGCCTCTGAAATCCTCATGGCCATAGGTATCCGTGGCGATTGTATTCATGTTCGTGCCTTTTTTTACCAGAACAGTCGCGTTTGAAGGCGCTGGCACATCCTCCAATTTCACTACGGGCAAAGGCGGCACCACGACACTCGGCTTCCTGCTACAGCTCGTGAAAGCGATCAAAGCGATACAAATGGATGCCAGTGGTCTCACCCAATGATCTCCTTGATCGGATGCTGGCTTTCCACGCCCGTCAGCCGCGCATCAAGCCCGGCGAACTTATACGTCAGCCGCTCGTGGTCGATGCCGCACTGGTTGAGGATGGTCGCGTTGATGTCGTTGAGGTGCGCGGGGTCGGTGGCGATGTTGTAGCTAAAGTCATCGCTCTCGCCGTAGGTCGTGCCGCCTTTGATGCCGCCGCCGGCCATCCACATGCAGAAGTTTCGCGGATGATGGTCGCGACCGTAGTTCGTCTGCGAGAGACCGCCCTGCGAATAGACCGTGCGACCAAATTCGCCGCCCCAGATGACGAGCGTGCTGTCGAGCAGGCCACGCTGTTTGAGGTCGGTCAAAAGAGCGCCGATGGGCTGGTCGGTGTCGCCGCATTGCAGGCGGATATCGGCAGGCAAATTGCCATGCTGGTCCCAGCCGCGATGCAGCACCTGCACCACCCGCGTGCCGCGCTCGATGAGCCGACGTGCCAGGATGGCGCTGGCGGCAAAGCTGCCCGGTTTGAGCACTTCGGGGCCATACATGTCGAGCGTGGCCTGGCTTTCCTGTTTCAGATCGACCAGCTCCGGTACGCTCGTCTGCATGCGGAAGGCCATCTCATACTGCGAGATGCGCGTCTGGATTTCGGGATCGCCGAACTTCTCAAAGCTGTGCGCGTTCATCTGCGAAAGCGTGTCGAGCATCGCACGGCGGTTCGCGGGCGAGACGCCATCCGGGTTCTGCATGTAGAGCACAGGATCACCCACAGCCCGCAGCGCGACGCCGCTGAATTTGCCGGGCAAAAAGCCACTGTTCCACATGCGGGTGAAAAGCGCCTGCGCCATCGCCTTGGCACTCCATTTTGGTGTGAGCACGACAAAGGCCGGCAGATCATTGCTCACGCTGCCGAGTCCGTAACTGAGCCATGAACCAAGGCTCGCAAAGCCCGGCACCTCACGTCCCGTCATGACAAACGTGCAGGCTGGGTCATGGTTGATCGCGTTCGTGTGGACCGTCTTGATCAAAGCGATGTCATCCACGTGCTTCGCCGTGTGTGGTAGCAACTCACTCACCCAGCGCCCGCATTGACCATGCTGCGCGAACTTAAACAAGCTCGGTGCCACCGGAAACCGCGCCTGCTTGCTCGTCATGCCCGTCAGCCGCTGCCCGCCCTGCACGCTCGGCGGCAAGTCCTTGTCATACCACTGCTGAAGCCCCGGTTTGTAGTCCCAAGTATCGAGCTGCGACGGCCCGCCGTTCATGTGCAGGTAAATGACCGCCTTCGCCTTCGCTGCGAAATGCGGCAGCCCCGGCAACGGCTCATGCACCTGCAACTTCGACGCTCCAAAAGCGTCATTGCCCATCGCATAAGTCAATCCGAGCCCACCGAGGCGCAGTCCACTATGGCCGAAGAACTGGCGGCGTGTTTGGAGGAGATTGGATTCGAAGAAAGGATTCATGGAAAAATGCATTTCTAGTTTGGATTTGAGGCAGGAGGTCGCTGCATGCGCCGTTTTTGAAGCCATTCTGTGCAATGGGTTTCAAAGAGGCGGAAATACCATTCCTGTCCTGTGAATGTTGATCGGTTTGGGTCAGAAAGGATTAGCCATGCGAGAGGCTTTGGTCCCCAGGCTACCACAGTTCCTTTGGAGCGTTCCCAGTTGCGGTCAAAGCCCGGCGTCGAGTGATCGAATACCAAAGTCGGTGCACTCAGCCAAAGGCCGAGGAAAGCTGCAATTCCCAAGACAAGGCTAGCAAAGGGATGTCGGGTAATGGCTATTTTCAGGCCCATGCTTCAGTTGCGGGTGACAGTTTCATCGAGGTTCAGCACCAAATTCGCGATCAAGGTCCACGCGGCGGTTTCTGGAGCGGGCGAAATGTTCTTCGGTGTCGATTCACCGACCTGAATGGCCTTCTCAGCGGATTTGGGGTCTTTTTGGTAGAGGTCGCGTTGTTTCGCCAAGGCAGCGGTCAGCATCGAAAACTCCTTCGCGTCCGGCTTGCGGCTCAAAACGGTGCGAAAGAGCCAGTGGAGCTTTGCGGAGTCATCTTGGCCGCCTTCGGCGATGACGCGTTCAGCGAGTGCGCGAGCAGCTTCGAAGTGTTGGACGTCGTTCATGAGTTGGAGGGCTTGCATGGGCGTGTTGCTGCGTTCGCGGCGAGTGCAGCTTTGTTCGCGGTTGGGCGCGTCGAAGTTGCTCATAAAAGGCGGAGGTGCGGTGCGCTTGAGGAAGCTGTAGAGGCTGCGGCGATAGAGCGCAGGGCCGTGGTCTTGCAGGTAGTAGCGGGTGTTGCTGTCGCCGTAGCCGACGGGTTCCCAGATGTTCGGCGGCTGGTAGGTGCGCACGCCGCGACCTCCCATCTCCAGATTGATGAGGCCGCTGACAAAGAGCGCGTTGTCGCGGATCTGCTCGGCATCGAGACGGATGCGCGGGCCACGAGCGAGCAAGCGATTGTCGGGATCGAGACTGAGGAGATTCGATTCGACCGGCGAGGCTTGTTTGAAGGCTTTCGTCATCAAGAACTGCTTGATGAGCTGTTTCACATTCCAGCCGCTCTTTTGAAAACGCACCGCCAGATCATCGAGCAGCTCAGGATGGCTCGGCGGCTCGCCCTGGGAGCCGAAGTCGTGGCTCGTCTTCACCAAACCGATGCCGAAAACCTGCTGCCAGAAGCGATTCACGGTCACGCGGGCTGTCATGGGATTCTCAGGAGCCACGAGCCAGTTCGCGAGATCGAGTCGCGTGGCGCGTGCACCGGATTTCTTCAGCGGATGAAACGCGGCAGGCGTGGCGGGCTCGACCTTGTCGCCGAGTTTGTTGTAGGCACCACGCATGGCAATGAAGGTGTCACGCGGCGTGTCAGCATCACGGAAGACGAAAGTGCCTGCGATGGCCGCATCAGCCGTGGAGCGGGCTGCGCGGGCTTCCTCCCATGCGACTCGGTGCTTGGCGATCTCGTCGCTAATCGGATGCGCCACACGAGCCAGGTAGAAATGCAGCAGAGCCTCGCGAGTCTTTGCATCGGTGACTTTGTCGGGCGCGGTCATGAGCGTCTTCACAAGGGGCGCATTCACTTCGGGCGGTTGCTTTTTGTTGAGGCTCACCTGCTGCCACCAATGCGTGAAAGAGGCGAGCACATCCTTCTCGGCAGATGTTTTGCCATTCACCTCCAGCTTGTCCCACGTCACGACGCCGCCGATCTGCTGGAGGTTGATCGTATTGATGCGAGTGCCGGGCTGGAAACCGAAAGTGGCAACAGGATCGAAGCTCAGTTGCGTCCATACACCTGGCGCGGGCAATGGTCCGGCCGTCACGGCATTTTCCTGGCCATAAGTGGTGCCGTCAAAAGCCGCCGGATCGCCCCACATCAGGCGGCGGCCATTGAGCGTGAGGCAAAGCACGCGCGGTGGGCTCAGTGGATCAATACGCGCCCACACACTGATGCGTGGTGACTCCGCGAGGATGACGGGTGCGAGTGAGGGTGTGAGGATTTCCTCGCAGAACTGCCCATTCGCCATCCGCAGCACACGCTGACCGGATTTGGTGCCAAATTCAGGCTTGTGAAGCCACACGCTGGGATTGCGAGTGGTGTTCCGAGTTTCCATGCCCAAAGCAAACGTGTCATCGAAGAGCACCTGCGTGACCGGTTGAACCGCAGTAGTCTTTTTCTCGGCGTAAGTGGCTTTGAATGCGGAATCATCGAGCGCCTTCAGCGCAGCGTTTTCGGCGACGATGGCTGCATCGAGCGTCTTTTGCTGACTCGCCACCGGGAGTCTCAAAAACGGCTCCGTGGCGGAGATGTTCTTGTCCATCGGCGGATCGGCGCTGCTGAAGAAGAAGGCGTAGAGGGAGTAAAACTCCGCTGTGGTCAGTGGATCGAATTTGTGATCGTGACATTGCGCACAGCCACCGCTCAGCCCCATCCAAACCGTCGTCAATGTCGCCGCGCGATCCACTGCATAAAGATGGCGATACTCATCATCGATCGCGCCGCCCTCACTCGTCGTCACGTTGCAGCGCGAGAAGCCGGTGGCGGTGATTTGATCCGTCGTGGCATTCGGAAGTTGATCACCCGCGATCTGCCACGTCGTGAATTGATCGAAGGACAAGTTCTCATTGAAAGCCTTCACCACCCAGTCGCGATAGCCCCACATGCTGCGCTCGTTGTCGAGGTGCAGACCATGCGTGTCCGCGTAACGCGCCACATCCAACCAATGCCGAGCCATCTCCTCGCCGTAGCGCGGTGACTTCATGTATTGGTCCACCATCGCCTCATAGGACTGGCCTTTGAGAAAGGAATCCACTTCCGCCAGCGTCGGCGGCAAGCCAGTGAGCGTGAAGGCCACGCGGCGGATCAGCGTCTCTTTGTCCGCTTCATCGGCAAAGGTGAGCTTGTCTTTCGCCTGACGCACGGCCAGCAGGCCATCGATCGACGCGCCAGTCTTCTCGGCAGGTACTTCAAAGGCCCAATGCTTTTGATACGCCGCCCCCTGCTCGATCCACAGCTTGATGGTATCCTTCTGCACCTGCGTGAGCTTCTTGTGCGACTTCGTCGGCGGCATCAGATCGTCACCATCCGTGGTGATGATGCGCTGCCAGACCTCGCTCTTCGCCAGATCGCCCGGCTTGATGGGGAACACATCATCCTTGGCCGTGTAAGCACCTTCCGGCGTGTCGAGCCGCAGCTCGGCCTCCCGCTTCTTTGAATCAAAGCCGTGACAGGCAAAGCAGTTCTCCGAGAGGATAGGGCGGATGTCGCGATTGAAGCTCAGTTTGTCAGCGGCGAAGGCCGAACTGGCAACAAGCAGGCAGAGAATGGGCGCGGCACGAGTCATGGATGTGAGAAAAGAGGTTTAGGAACTTACGAACGGCTACGAACAAACCTTCGCGTCATCGCTGACCCTTTCCACACATTCTGTTGGCAAATCCTGCCAGCGACTTACTCGCCCAAATCCAACTCAGGCTTGAAATCTGCGGCATGATACGAGCTGCGCACCAGAGGTGCACTGGCCACATGGCGGAAGCCTTTCTTGAGGGCGATCTGCTTGTAGTTCTCGAATGTATCCGGGTGGATGTATTCAATGACGGGCAGGTGCTGTGCGGATGGACGCAGATACTGACCCAGCGTCAAAACGGTCACGTTGTGCTCACGCAGGTCGTCCATCGCCTGAAAAAGCTCCACTTCGGTCTCGCCAAGCCCCAGCATGAGTCCGCTTTTCGTGGCGCAGTGGTAACCCATCTCGCGCGCCATCTCCCCTGCCCGCTTCAGCACATGAAGACTGCGTGCATACTGAGCGCGGCTGCGCACCAGCGGCGTGAGGCGCTCCACGGTTTCCAGGTTGTGATTGAAAATCTGCGGACGTGCCTGCATCACCACTTCGAGTGCGTCATCCTTGCCATTGAAGTCAGGCACCAGGATCTCGATCGTGATCGTCGGCACCGCCTCGCGCACGGCGGCGATGGTGCGCGCAAAATGCTCCGCGCCACCGTCCTTCATGTCATCACGCGCCACGGCGGTGATCACGATGTGGTTCAAGCCCATGCGCTTCGTCGCTTCCGCCACACGCTGAGGCTCATCCACCTCCAAGGCGAAAGGCTTGGCCGTTTTGACGGCGCAAAAGCCGCACGCACGCGTGCAGCGGTCTCCGGCGATCATGAACGTGGCTGTGCCCTGGCTCCAGCACTCCCAGCGGTTGGGGCACTGGGCTTCTTCGCAGACGGTGTGCAGTTTCAGGTCGGTGATGAGGCCTTTGGTGCTCCAAAACTTCGGGTCACGCGGCAGCGTCACGCGGATCCAGTCCGGTTTCTTTTCGCGATGCAATGTTGGGTCGATCTTGGGCGTCATGTCGTTACTTGAGAGTCTGAATAAAGCGATCTGCCTCCGC
>JANOBP010000686.1:0-2393 GCA_031411715.1 Verrucomicrobiaceae bacterium
CGTCGATCTGTTCCAGAGCCACGGCGGCAGCATGATCATGATCGCCAAAGGCAATCGCGGCCAGCAAGTCACCGACGCCTGCAAAAAACACGGCGGCTTCTACCTCGGCAGCATCGGCGGCCCCGCCGCCATCCTCGCCAAGGAAAACATCAAGAAGGTCGAAGTCG
The DNA here is from genome assembly GCA_031411715.1 of Verrucomicrobiaceae bacterium. Lineage (GTDB taxonomy): Bacteria > Verrucomicrobiota > Verrucomicrobiia > Verrucomicrobiales > Verrucomicrobiaceae > Prosthecobacter. The sequence goes on from JANOBP010000686.1 coordinate 168, forward strand.
TCGAGTTCCCCGAACTCGGCATGGAAGCCATCTGGAAGATCGAGGTGGAGGACTTCCCGGCGTTCATTTTGATTGATGACAAGGGGAATGACTTCTTCCAAACCGTTGGGCCGGGGTGCTCGGTGAAGCATTGAGGCTATATGTCACGGCCACGTGATCAAGTTCAGGACCTGCCCGAACGTTGGCGAAGCAAGTTAGCCGTCTACTTGTCCGCCAAGGGACGGTCTCGACTCGGTGCAGGCGACTTTCCAAGCACTGGCCTGCGGATTTGCTTCCCGGATGACTCTGAAGCGCGGTTTCGCTATGCCTTTGCAATTCAGGATGATGAATACGGTGAAGTAGCCGTTTTCACTGAACATTGCGGTTACCATGTGTTTCCCGGCATCGAAACGATTGTTGAGGTCATAAGTGAAGATTAGCTGGCGAGCCGAAGGCTCGAAAGAGATTAGCCGGTGGTGAAGGTCGCGGAGCGACCGGGAACCACCGGAAACGAACCACCCCAACGCCCCTGATTCGGGCTGCGCCCCGGTAGGTGCGCGAGAAGCGTGCGTATGCACCCCCGGCGCTACTGCTCTCCAGAACCCGTGTGCCCTTCTCTCGCCCTTCCAGGGCGCGCGTGGTTGGGGGCGTGGGGCGTGCTGCTCCGGTGGTTGCACCACCGGCTAATTTCTTGCGTGCCTCCGGCACTGGGCTGATCTTCGATGCACCGAAATTCATCGTTGCGGTCGTTCGCCCGATCTGAAACCATCCCGCATGCCCTCAACGCATCTCTCGTTGCATTACCATCTCGTCTTCAGCACAAAGAACCGGGAGCAATGGCTGGCCCCGACGCACCGCCAACGCGTTCACGAATACATCGGCGGCACGATTCGGAATATGAACGGTATCGCGCATGCTGTGGGCGGGACGGGCGATCACATCCACATCGCCGCCGGTATGCGGGCGACGCATTGTCTGGCTGATGTGATGCGGGAGGTGAAGAGCGAGTCCTCACGCTGGATTCATGAGGAATTGCGGATGGCGGGCTTTGCGTGGCAGGAGGGTTATGGCGCGTTCACCTTTGCCGCGCCCGATTTGGAGGCGGTGCGGGCCTATTTGCTGAACCAGGAGGAGCATCATCGTGTGAAGACCTTTCAAGAGGAGTATGTGGCGATGTTGAAGCGCGGGATGGTCGAGTATGATGAGCGGTATTTGTGGTGAGGAAGAGTTGGGCGATGCGGTTGTTTCTCGCGCCCTTCCAGGGCGCGTCGGATGAAAACGCGGGTTGTATGATCACGGGTCCGGTGGTTCTCGCTCGCAGAGCCTCGCTTCACCACCGGCTAATATCTCTCGAGCCTCCGGCTCGAAATCCGGATTTGAATCCGTCTCACCTATCGCCTTCTTTAATCGCATCATGCCATCTCCCATCCGCGTCACTATCTGGAACGAATTCGTTCATGAGCGTCAGAATCCTGCTGTCGCCGCCATTTATCCCAATGGCATTCATGGAGCACTGGCGGAAGCATTGGGTGTCCATGCGGACTTCATCATCCGCACGGCGACGCTGAATGAGCCGGAGCAGGGCGCGTCACAGGCCGTTCTCGATGAAACGGATGTGTTGCTGTGGTGGGGACATGCGGCTCATGATCAGGTGCTCGATGAAACGGTGACGCGGGTGCAGCAGCGCGTGCTGGCGGGCATGGGATTGATCGTTTTGCACTCTGGGCATTGGTCGAAGGTCTTCAAGCGGCTCATGGGCACGAGCTGTGCGCTATGCTGGCGTGAGGCGGGCGAGCGGGAGCGAGTGTGGGTGGTGAATCCGGGCCATCCCATCGCGGATGGCATCGGTGACTGCATCGAGATCGAGCAATCGGAGATGTATGGCGAGCCGTTTGGCATCCCGACGCCGGACGAGCTGATCTTCGTGTCGTGGTTTCAAGGCGGCGAGGTCTTCCGCAGTGGCGCAACGTGGACACGCGGCAGCGGTCGCATCTTTTACTTCAGTCCGGGGCATGAGGTGTATCCCATATACCATCATCCCGATGTGCAGCGCGTGATCGCGAATGGCATCCGCTGGGCACGTCCGCAAGGCGCAGCGGCGAACACGCCGCGGCATGTGCCGGTGGATCAGGCGCGGGAGAAGATCGAGGTGCGCGGTGGCACGGTGCATTGAGGCGAGTAGAGAACGAGAAATAGCATGATAAAAATGCCTTTATAACAGTTTGATACTGTCTATTAGGCAGTATA
>JANOBP010000687.1:0-14393 GCA_031411715.1 Verrucomicrobiaceae bacterium
GGAAAAACTTCACCATCCAACCCGCCTGCATCATCACTGTTCCACCAGCCGCCAGTGCTGTGAGATGAAGCCAGCGTTTGTTTTTCGCGACCGCCAACACGCCAATGTCAAGAAGCGCAATGTAACTGAAAAGCCCCAGCGGATTGTCATGGCCCGTGGAGCACAAAATCGGCGTTAAAAACCCGCCTAGCATTCCCAACACGGCCACCACCTGCGCATTCATCCGCACCGCCAGTATGAATGCCGCCGCCGTTACCAGCGCCATGAATCCAAACGTTACTAGTGAGTTATCAAACGGCACGATGTGCCAAATCGAGTGCGCTGCAAAGCTCACGCCATAGAGCATCACGATCCCTGTCGCGCACAGCGTATGCGCCAACACGGCATAGCGCTGAATGCTCTGCAACTTCACGCCAGCGACGACCAGCGCGGCTCCAAACACAAAGCCAATCGCCGTGCGCATCTCAGGTGAAACCCAGCCATTTTCAATGCTCAGCTTCACAAAGAAAATGATGCCCAGAAACAGCGCCAGTCCACCAATCCACGCAAATAGCTTGGCCCCCATGAATTGCTCCAGCGAGATTTTGGGTGTCGTCACTTGCTTGAGCGGCGGTGGCGTAGCTCGTGAAGGCACATGAGTCTCGACGGGCGGTTTTGGTGGCGGCAGTGGTGCCACAGGCTGTGGTTCCACGATCTTGGCTGTTTCAAGCACGTGCGTGATCGGTTTTTCAACAATCACTTTCTCTGGCTCCGCTTTAGGTGTTTCGATCTTCACCACTTCGGGCTCCAGCGACCCTACACGTTCTTGCAGCCGCGTAAGTTGCTCAAATTGACGCGCGCCCAATGCCCGCAGCCTATCAAGCTCCTGTCGCAGTTCACCAACCTCACGCTTGGCTCGGAGAGCCGCCACAAAAGCACTGATCGGCAAAATCAGCACCAAGCCGCCGACGATTAGAAGAAGGAATATGATCTCGTCCATGCGGCTGACTTTGGCCGCAATTGCTGAGTCTGGAAATTGATATTCCAGCCGCCGTCATTGAGAAACTAAATGGTCGCCTTATGGATTGACCACGTTGACCGGCGCTCCCGCCAAGAACGCGCGCACATTGGCCGCACATGTCGTGATGAGCCTCGTGCGTGCTTCACGGCTCGCCCACGCCACATGTGGCGTGATGAGGCAATTCTTCGCTCTCAGCAGCGGATTGTCGGCTTTGGCAGGCTCCGCCGAGAGGACGTCCAATCCAGCGCCGGCGATTCGATTCGCGTTCAATGCGGCGGCGAGTGCTGCTTCATCAATCAGAGGACCACGGCCGGTATTGATGAGAAACGCTTCCTTTTTCATCAGCTCAATGCTTTGCGCATTGATGAGGTACTTGGTGTCATCGGTAAGCGGGCAATGCAGTGAAATGACATCCGCCTGTCGCAGGATTTCATCCACACTTGCCGCCGTGATTCCTTCAGGTGGCGCCTCTTTCCAACTGCGCTTCGAGGCGAGCACGTTCATGCCGAACGCAGATCCAATGCGCGCGACGGCGCTGCCAATACCGCCGTAACCGATGATGCCGAGCGTCTTGCCTGCCAGTTCGAGGATCGGATGATCCCAGTAGCAGAAGTCGGGACACTTCACCCAGCCACCCTCACGCACACTTTCCGCCGCATGCCCCACATGATTGGCCAGTTCCAAAATCAGTGCCCAGACATGCTGTGCCACGGCTGGCGTGCCATAGCCCGGCACATTGGTGACCACGATTCCGCGCTCCTTTGCGGCTACCGTGTCCACCACATTGAAGCCTGTGGCGATGACGCCGATGTATTTCAAATCCGGCAACGCGGCCATCATCTCACGTGTCAGCGGCGCTTTGTTGGTGATCACGACCGCTGCGCCTGCACAGCGCGTGATGGTATCCGCAGCAGGCGTGCGCGCATGGATGGCGCACTCACCGATTTCCTCAAACTCACGCCAACTCACATCACCTGGGTTGGCCGTATGGGCATCTAACATGACGATCTTCATAGTGTTTAAATAGCGATGGGTGCCTTGATGGCTGGATGCGGGTCATACCCTTCCAGGGTGAAGTCTTCATACTTGAAGCCATCGATGTCCTTCACCTCGGGATTGATCTTCATCACCGGTAGCGCACGCGGTTGGCGGGAGAGTTGCTCCTTGGCCTGCTCCAGATGGTTTGAGTAGAGGTGCAGGTCACCAAAGGTATGCACAAACTCACCTGGTTGCAGATCGCACACCTGCGCCACCATCATCGTCAGCAGCGCGTAGCTGGCGATGTTAAACGGCACGCCCAAAAACAAGTCCGCGCTGCGCTGGTAGAGCTGACAGCTTAGTTTTCCACGGTCCACAAAGAACTGGAACAAGCAGTGGCACGGTGGCAGTGCCATTTCGTCGATACGTGCCACATTCCATGCGCTCACGATATGGCGCCGGCTATACGGATTGGTTTTCAGCCCATGAATCAGCGTGGTGATCTGGTCATGCACCTCGCCATTCTCAGCGCCCTGCCAGCGCCGCCATTGCGCGCCATAGACGGGTCCCAAGTCGCCATTTTCATCCGCCCACTCGTCCCAGATCGTCACCTTGTTGTCCTGCAGATACTTCACATTCGTATCCCCCTTCACAAACCACAGCAGCTCATGAATGATCGAGCGCAGGTGAAGCTTTTTCGTCGTCACCACGGGGAAAGTCGTGCTTAGATCATAACGACTCTGCTCTCCAAACACCGAATACGCCCCCGTTCCCGTGCGGTCTTCACGGTAACTTCCCTGATCCAAAACTTTGCGCAGCAGCCGCTGATATTCTTCCATCCGCCAGTCATAGCGGGACACACGCCGGATGCAAATGCCCACCGCCGATTGAACTCTTGTTTGGAGCCTCTGCACTCCATCTGGAACAAATGCGCCTGAGGTCACGTTTGATCGTCTTCCAACCATGAAACTTGCCTTCCTGCCTTTTCTCCTCGCTGCCTCTTTACAGGCTCAAACCACTGCTCCAGCACCCAAACCGGCTCCAGCGCCGAAGCGTGCGCCGACCATCGCCAATGTGGCCTATGGCGCGCATGAGCGACAGGTGCTTGATTTTTACAAGGCGGAGTCCGCCAAGCCCACGCCGCTGCTTTTATTCATCCACGGCGGTGGTTGGGTTGCGGGAGATAAATCGGGTGTCGGCGAGCTCGAAGCCTGCCTCAAGGCCGGTATCTCGGTCGTTTCGATCAATTACCGCTATTCCTGGCAGGCGCAGCTTGCTGGCGTGATGCCGCCAGTGCAGTGGCCGCTGGAGGATGCCGCGCGCGCCTTGCAATTCGTGCGCAGCAAAGCTGGCGAGTGGAACATCGACAAACAGCGCATCGGAGCCAGCGGTGGCTCGGCTGGTGCCTGCAGCAGCCTCTACCTGGCCTTTCATGATGACATGGCAGATCCCAAAAGCAGCGATCCCATCGCCCGCGAGTCCACGCGCCTCTGGTGTGCGGCCGTGAATGGAGCGCAGACCTCCCTCGACCCGCAACAGCTCAAGGAATGGACGCCAAACAGCCGTTACGGCGGCCACGCCTTCGGCTTCATGGACCCGAACAACATCAAGTCTCGTGATACCCGCTTTGCCGAGTTTTTGGAGAAGCGCGATTCCGTCCTGAAGTGGATCAAGATGTACTCGCCTTACGAACACGTCACTAAGGATGATCCATCCGTCTATCTCCTCTACGGTGCCGCGCCAGCCATCGGCCAAGAGCAAAAAGACCCCACGCACACCGCCAACTACGGCGTCAAACTCCAAGAGCACTGCCAGGCCATCGGCACCGAGTGTGAACTCGTCTATGCCGGCGCTCCAAATGTGAAGCACAAGACGATCTCAGAGTTCTTGATCGCGACGCTCAAGAAGTGAAAAATTCAATCCAGCACCCAACACCAACCTAACCATGAAACTCGCTCTATCCCTTCTACTTCTCACCAGCATTTCCTTCGCTGCCGACACACCGGCCAAGAAAGCCGAAGTGCCCGCCAAAAAGGCTCCAGCCAAAAAAGTCCTTCCGAAGAACCCGCCGCCAACGGTGGCGAATCTGAAGTATGGGCCGGCTGAACGGAACGTGCTCGATTTCTGGCAGGCGAAGTCGGAGAAGCCGACTCCGTTGTTGTTCTACATCCATGGCGGCGGCTGGATGGGCGGGGACAAGGCGGGGATCGCGGTGGAGCCGTTTTTGAAGGAGGGCATTTCCGTGGTGTCGATCAATTACCGCTACATCTCGCAGGCGCAGGACGTGGTGCCACCGGTGAAAGCCCCGCTCCATGATGCCGCGCTGGCTTTGCAAACAGTGCGCAGCAAGGCGGCGGAGTGGAATATCGACAAAGCACGCATCGGTGCCAGCGGTGGCTCGGCGGGTGCCTGCAGCAGCCTGTGGCTGGCTTTTCATCCCGACATGGCCGATGCCAAGAGCAGCGATCCCATTGCGCGTGAATCGACCCGCTTGTGGACAGCCGCCGTCAATGGTCCGCAAACCACGCTGGATCCTCAGCAGATGCGCGAATGGACTCCGAACAGCAAGTATGGCGGTCATGCGTTCTTGAAGAAAGAGGATTACCCGAACTTCGATGCCTTCATCGCCGCGCGTGAGAAAATCCTGCCATGGATCGCGGAGTACTCGCCCTACGCGCTCGTTTCGTCAGATGATCCTCCTGTCTATATGTCCTTTAGCAGTGCACCAGCCATCGGCCAAGAGCAGAAAGACCCAACTCACACGGCTAACTTTGGCGTGAAGCTCCAGGAGCATTGCAAAGCCAACGGCGTGGCCTGCGAGATGTTTTATCCCGGCGTGACGGATGTGAAGTTCAAGACGATCAACGAATACCTGATCGCGAAGCTCAAGGAAGCGAAGTGATGCTATGCCCTGAGGAAGCGGCCGGTGACGCTGGCGGCATTCATCGTGACTTCGGCGGGTGAGCCGGTGGCGATGATTTGGCCGCCTTCGTTGCCGCCGCCGGGACCGAGGTCGATGAGGTGGTCCGCGCAGCGAATGAGGTCGATGTGGTGCTCGATGATGATGAGCGTGTTGCCGGCGGCGCGGAGGCGAAGGAGGACGTTGAGGAGCGTCTGGATGTCGGCGAGGTGAAGGCCTGTGGTGGGCTCGTCGAGGAGGTAAAGGGTGCGGCCAGTGGCCGTTTTAGCGAGCTCGGTGGCGAGTTTGATGCGCTGAGCTTCGCCGCCGGAGAGCGTGGAGCCGCTTTGGCCGAGTTTCAGGTAACCGAGGCCGCATTCTTCGAGTGTGGCGAGTTTTGGATGGATGTGGCGGCTGCTGGCGAAGAAGCGCACGGCTTCGCTAACGGTCATGTCGAGGACATCGGCGATGTTTTTGCCTTTGAAGGTGACTTCGAGGGTTTCGGCATTGTAGCGGCGGCCTTGGCAGGCTTCGCAAGTGACATGGACGTCGGCGAGGAAGTGCATGTCGATTTTGATTTGGCCGTCGCCCTGACATTTCTCACAACGACCACCGCTGGTGTTGAAACTGAAGCGCCCGAGGTCATAACCGCGCTGGCGTGCGAGTGGGAGCTTGGCGTAAAGCTCGCGGATGGGTGTGAAGGCGGCGGTGTAGGTGGCGGGATTGCTACGCGGGCTGCGACCGATGGGTGATTGATCGATGAGGATGGCTTTGTCGATCAAGTCGAGACCAGTGATGCGGTCATGCGCTGCGGGAGCTTCCTTGGCGTGATGAAAATGGCGCTGCAGGGCGCGCATGAGGATGTCGTCGATCAAAGTGGACTTGCCGCTGCCGCTGGGGCCGGTGACGCATGTGAGAAGGCCGATGGGGAAGCTGGCGGTGATGTTTTGGAGATTGTGAGCGCGCGCGCCGTGGATGGTGATGGCGGGTTGAGTGCTGGTGAGGTTTAAGTGTGGAGTTCTCAGTGCGGAGTGCTCCGTGGAAATGGTTTTGGTGCCGCTGAGGAATTGCCCGGTAAGGGAGTCGGCATTGGTTTGGATTTCCGCAGGCGTGCCTTGGGCGATAAGTTTTCCGCCAAGCGGCCCTGCCGCCGGGCCGAGCTCGATGACGTGATCGGCAGCGCGGATCATGGCTTCATCATGCTCGACGACGAGGACGGTGTTGCCGAGATCGCGGAGTCGAATGAGCGTGCGGATGAGGCGCTGGTTGTCGATGGGATGAAGGCCGATGCTGGGCTCGTCGAGGACGTAAAGCACGCCAGCAAGACCTGCGCCGATTTGCGTGGCTAGCCGAATGCGCTGCATCTCGCCGCCGGAAAGCGTGCCGCTCTGTCGATTGAGCGCCAGGTAGCCGAGTCCGACTTGATCGAGGAAGTCGATGCGGTTGAGGATCTCACGCTGCAATTCGCCGACGTAGGCTCGTTGTTGAGTGGTGACGTCCAAATTGCGGACCCAGGCGAGGGCGTCGCGAATTTGGAGGGAGGTGAGGTCGTGGATGTTGAGTGAGGAAGTGCTCAGTGCCGAGTGCTCAGTGCTCAGTTCTGAGCACTTGGAACTGAGCGTGACAGCGAGGCTTTCTTTGCGCAGTCGTTTCCCATCACATGATTCACACACTTGGGCACTCATGAGGCGCGTGAGATTGGCTTGGAGGCTCTCGCTTTCGGCGTGATGATGGAGGCGGGTGATTTCGGTCAGGAGTCCTTCAAAGGGTTTGGCGAGGCTGCGCTTGTTGGCGGTCTTTTGCCAGCCCGTGTCGATGGCGACATCACCGGTGCCGTGGAAGAGAGCTTGTTTGAATGCGCTGGGCAATTCTGAGAATGGAAGTGCGACATCGGCAGCAAAGTGCTGCGCCAGGGCCTGAATGCTGCGCTCGAAGATGAGCTTGAGCTTCGGCACGCGTGCCCACCAGCCTTTGATGGCTCCATCCGTGATGGAAAGCGATTCATCAGGAACGATGAGAGCTGGATCTGGCCGCATGATGCTACCAACACCCTGGCATGTGGGGCAGGCACCGAGGTGGGTATTGAAGGAGAAGTGCTGGGGCGTGAGTTTCTCGATGAAGTAACCGGTGCGGGGATTGGTGTAGGCGGTGGTGAAGGAGATGACCTCGGAATCCTGGATCAAGAACTGCACCTCACGCTCATTCCAATGCAGCGCAGCCTCAATGGCCTCCATCAGACGCGGGCGCGTGTCGGCACGGAGGATGAGGCGGTCGATGACGATCTCAACTTGATGCTCGGCTTGCTTGCTGAGGACGGCGTCGTCCAGTTCCGTGATCACACCATCGAGACGGATGCGGATGAAGCCTTGGCGACGCAGTTTATCGATGAATGGCGTGAGGGTTTCGGCCGTGGCGGCGTTTTGTGGTGAGAGGACGACGATGCGTGTGCCCTCACCGAGGGCGAGGATGCGGTCGCCGATCTCCGCAGGCGTGTTGCGGTGCAGTGGCTCACCGGATTCTGGATCATGTGGCTTACCGGCGACGGCGTAGAGGACGCGCAGGTAGTCGTAGATCTCCGTGACGGTGGCGATGGTGCTGCGCGGATTGGGCGTGGCGTTGTTTTGCTCGATGGCGACGGCTGGGGAGAGGCCTTCGATGAAATCGACGTCGGGTTTTTCAAGCTGGTCGAGGAATTGACGTGCGTAGGCCGACAGGGACTGCACATAGCGGCGTTGGCCCTCTGCATAGAGCGTATCAAAGGCTAGGGAGGACTTACCACTGCCACTGACACCCGTGAGCACCACGAATTTCCCGCGTGGGATGTCCACGTCGATATTTTGGAGGTTGTGCTGGCGTGCGCCGCGCACGCGGATGAAGTCTTGCGGCATGTGCCTACGCTCAGGGTTTAGGATTCAAAGTTCAAGCTAGGAATGACGTCCGCGATACCCGCAAACTGCCGCGCTGCTGCGAGCGTGGCTTTTGGGGCTGAAGATAATCAGATTTAGACTTGAATCCCCATAGGTATATCCGCTAGCATCGGTCGATTCGTCTTAAATTGCCGTGAAAAAATTTGGAACCTCCCTCTGGCCATCTTTGGTCGTACTCATCCTCGTTCTGACAGTGCTGCTGTTTCAGCAGACGCCAGACAAAAACAGCGCACAGGCCGATAAGGCCACCCAGCAGCCACCCAAGCAGTCTGCTGCCAAATTTATCCTGCAACGAGCCAAAGAGCGTGTGGAGGAGATCGACAAGCGTGAGGCGAAAACGGCCGCCCAGCCCAGCCAGAGCCGCGCCAAGGCACTGGATGCCTTAAAACGCGACATCCCTGGAGTGCAGGTCGATTTTGACCCCATCACGAATGCGCCGAAGCACATCATGGCTGCGGGCAAATTCCTCTCGAAGGGCAGCGGTGGCGAAAAAGATGCCTACAAGCCCGTGCGAGACTTTGTGACGAAATATGAGGCTCTCTTTGGTCATGGAGCGGATGTTTTGAAAACAGGCAGTGCCCGCATCACACGTGAGGACGTCACCGCGCACAATGGCATGCGCACCGTCGTCTGGCAGCAGGAGGTGGCAGGCGTCCAGGTCTTCCAAACCATCCTCAAAGCCAACCTCACCAAAACCGGCGACCTGGTCACCCTGGGCAGTCATTTCATGCGTGATGCGCCGAAGGCTGCGGCGGCTCAAACCGCTCTCGTGGCCGCTCCACCTCTGAATGCGCCGCAAGCTCTCGCTGAGGCTGCAATAAGCCTCGGCACGACTTTGGACACGACTAAGGTCACGCCCAAAGTAGCGCCGCAAGGAGCTGAGCAGGCGCAGAAGCTCAACGCCCCCGGATTCACTGATACGACGGCGCATCTAAGCTGGGTGCCGATGGATGAAGGCACCTTGAAACTCGCCTGGGAGATCGAAACCTTCAGCCTCGCGGCCAATGAAATGTTCCGCCTGCTCGTCGATGCGGAAAATGGCAAACTACTGGTGCGTCAGAGCCTCACGACGGACATCAGCAACGCGACGTACCGTGTTTTCACGAGTGACAGTCCGACGCCTTTTTCGCCAGGGCATAGCACGCCGAGCGCCGTGCAACCGGCGGAGGTGGCGCGGACGCTGGTGACGATCAACGCACTCAATACGACGGCGTCGCCAGATGGCTGGATCCCGGACGGTCAAAACCAGACGCTGGGCAACAACGTGGACGCCCATCTCGACCTCAATGCCGACAACATCGCCGACACGCCGCGTCCGCAGGGCACCAGCCGCGTCTTTGACTTCACCTTCAACTCGGCTGCGGAGCCGACGACTTACCGTGATGCCTGTGTGACGCAGCTCTTCTATTACAACAACTGGATCCATGACCGCATGTACTCGCTGGGCTTCACGGAGACGTCAGGGAATTTCCAGACGAACAATTTTGGTCGCGGGGGCAATGGCAATGACGCGGTGCAAGCAGACGCCCAGGACGGCAGTGGCACGAATAATGCGAACTTTTCGACTCCCAGTGACGGCTCGCCGGGTCGCATGCAGATGTACATCTGGCCGGGACCGACGCCTGACCACGACAGCTCCTTTGACGGCGACATCGTGGTGCATGAATACGGTCACGGCATCAGCAACCGCCTCGTGGGTGGTGGTGTGGGCATCAGCGCATGGCAGTCACGCGGCATGGGGGAGGGATGGTCTGATTTTTATGCCATGTCCCTGCTAAGCGAGGCCACGGATAATGTGAACGGCGTGTACGCGATGGGTGGCTACTCGACCTATCTGCTCAGCGGTATGAGCACGAACTACTACTTCGGCATCCGCCGCTATCCATACTGCACGGATACGACGAAAGCGCCGCTAACGTACAAGGACATCGATCCCACGCAGGCGCTGCCGCACACCGGTGTGCCGCTGAGTCCGCGCTACAGCTCATCAAACGCTGATCCATCTCAATACCACGCGCAGGGCGAAGTGTGGTGCAACATGCTACTGGAGTGCCGTGCGAGCATCATCAACCATCACGGCTGGGCGGTGGGCAATGAGTTGATGCTGCAAATCGTGACGGATGGCCTGAAACTCACCCCTGCAAACCCCACCTTCATCCAGTCGCGTGACGCGATCATCCAGGCGGACCTCGTCAATAACGCTGGGGCCAATGCGCAGCGTCTGTGGGCGGGTTTTGCCAAGCGCGGCATCGGTGCGAGTGCGAGTGGCCCGGTGGTGAGCACCACGACCGGCGTGTTGGAGGCTTTTGACATCCCGGATGATCTTAGTGTGACGCCATTTAGCACCTTTGCTGCCAGTGGACTCATCGGCGGGCCGATGACGCCCACGAATCGCGCTTTCACGCTGCAAAATGTGGGTGCTGCCTCGCTGAACTGGCCGGCGCGCGCGAGCCAGCCCTGGCTGGTACTTTCCCGCACGGCGGGCAGTCTCGGCGCGGGCGTGAGTGATACGGTGACGGCGTCTTTCGGCAGCGGAGCCAATAATCTTCCCACCGGTGTGCACACAGCGAGTGTGACCTTTACCAATAGCACGAGCGGTGCCGTGATCGCGCGTGATGTGACGCTCACGGTGGAGCCGCTGCGCATCACCATCCTGTCGGAGCCTTTTGATGCGCCCACGCTTTCCGCCGCATGGACGGTGACGGGCACGGGCCCCTTCCGCACGCAGGTCACTGCGTTGAACTCACCGCGTGCCTCGAATCAACTGACGATGGACTCCTCGGTGGATGTCACGTACGCTCGTAATGAAGCGACGCTGACGGTGAACCTCGCCGGGCGGGATGATGTGGAGCTGTCGTTTTGGGCCAAGGGCTACGGTGAAGAGGCAAACGGCCCACCGACGAGTCCCTTCATCAATGGCGCCGACTTTGACGGCGTGGCGATCAGTGCGGACGGTGGCACGACTTGGTATGAGGTGCAGCCGCTGCGCAGCCTCACGACCAGTTGGGTAAAGTACACCGTCGATCTGGATGCGGCCATCGCCTCACGCGGACTGAGCTACGGCGGCAATTTCAAAATCCGCTTCAATCAATACGACAATTACGGCATCAGCACGGACGGCATCGGCATTGACGACATCCTCATCGCTCAAAACGTGAACAACTCCCTCGCCCTAGCCCTGCCGGTAAGCACGACGACGGAGGGCGCCAGCGCGATCACTGCCACACTGGCGATCACGCCGGTGCAGGCCACCGAGCTGACGGTGAGCCTCAGCGCCAGTCGCGCGGATGTCAGCGTGCCAGCGAGCGTGACCGTGCCTGCGGGCACCACGCAGCTCACGTTTCCCGTCACCATCACGGATGATGCGCTGCTGGACGGCACGCAGTCCGTCACGCTGACGGCGCAGGCTGCCACCTTCAATCCTGGTGCGGCGCAGCTCACCGTGCATGACAATGAAACGACAACGCTGAGCGTGGATGCGCCGCTGAGTGCCAGTGAGGGCACGGTAGGGCTTTCCGCGTTTGTGAATGTGCCGGTGGCCGTGGATGTGGCGGTGACGGTGGCGCTGGAGGCTTCGAGTCCCGCCGCGACGATCCCCGCCAGTGTGGTGATCCCCGCCGGGCAGACTTCGGCGCAGTTTTTCGTCACGCTGGCCAATGATGGCTTCATCAATGGCACGCGCAGTGTGTCCTTCACCGCCAGCGTGACTGGCTGGACCACTGGCACGGACACGATGTCGATCACGGATGATGAAAACACGAATCTGGTGCTCGCATTGACCATCCCGGCCATCGCGGAGACGGATGGGCTGCGCACGGCTGCAGGGCGTGTTTCGATCAATGGACTCACACAGAGCAATGTGGTCATTTCCTTCGCCAGCAGTGATCTGAGCGAGCTGGCGGTGCCTGCGAGTGTGACGATCCCCGCCGGGAGTACACAGGCATTTTTCAATCTAACTGCCGTGAATGACGCTGCAGCCGATGGGCCGCAAAACGTCACCATCACGGCCAATGCGGCCAGTTTCATCGACGGCACAGTGGTGGTGACGGTGAATGATGATGAAACGGCTCCCATCGCGTGGAATCCGCGTCCGGCGCATCTTTCCAACAACAATCCCGTGAGCACCGATCTGGCCTGGAGTGTGTCGGAAGGGGATGCGATCATGAATGGCGGCTTTGAGAGCGGCCTTGGCGGCTGGAGTTTCAATGTGCCGAATGGAGCGATGTTTCAGCTTCAAAATGGCAGCCTCGATCCAGTCGGTAATGATACGCCGACACCGCCGCGCACGGGTGCGGCGTCGATGATCTTCGCTGCGGGCAACAGCAGCGGCATCTGGAGCATGTGGCAGGACGTGGTGGTGCCGCCGGACGGGCCTGCGCCGGTGTTGCAGTGGCAGCAGCGCATTCGTAACACGAATACGACCTACCACGCCACGCAGCAGTATCGCATGGAAATCCGTGATCCGGCCACGGACGCGGTGCTGGCGGTGCCTTACTCGACGATGCCTGGCGATCCGCTCTTCCAGGACTGGGCAGCGCGGAGTGCGAATCTCTCCGCCTGGCGCGGGCGCAGTGTGCGCATCGCCTTTGTGTGGGTGCCGGGCAGCGCGATCCTGAATGTGTTGCTCGACGACATCACGCTCCAGCAGCGGCCTGCTGGATCGACGTATGATGTGTACTTCGGCACCACACCCACGCCGGGTGCGGCGGAACTGCTCGGCAATACCGCGAACACGGCTTGGAGCCTGCCGGACCTCACCCTTGGCACTTCGTATCACTGGCAGGTGGTGACGAAAAACGGTGCGCAGGTGATTCCAGGGCCGGTGTGGCAGTTCAGCGTGCCTGCGGCGGATGATGTAGCCTCCTTTGCGTGGAGCGGCATCACCTCACCGCGCAGCAGCGGCACGGACATCCCGGTCACGGTGACGGCGCTGGATGCGCTGGGCCATACGGCGACGAATTTTAATAGCGCAGCCACTTTGAGCGCCGTACTGCCGCTGGTGACGCAGCCGAGTGTGCTCATCACTGAGATGAGCACCTGGACGACCGATGAGTTTGAGTTCACCAACGTGACGAATGCCGCCATCGACGTCTCCGGCTGGAAGGTGCAGCTCACGCAGTTCAATTCCTTCCCGGAGCCGTATGTGACCTTCACCATCCCCAGCGGCACCACGGTGACGGCGGGCGGCATCTTCCGCGTGATGGAGGCAGGCACGGCACCGGGCGTGTACCCACTCTTCCGCACCGGATTGAACCTCCAGCATAGTGGGACCACGTCTTGCATGGTGATTTTGAAGAATGCGCGGGGCGAGGTGGTGGACTTCGCCTGTGCTGGCGGGGATGTGAGCCGCATCACCGTGCCACTGCCTGCGGAGGCCTGGAGCGGCGCCAGTGCGGCGGTCGTGGGAAGCACGGTCGCGAGCATCAGTTGCCAACGTATCGGCAACCGGGACAACAACAACGCTACTGATTGGCGAAACGTCGTGGTGACGCCTGCTGCGCTGAATGCCGGCCTCACGCTGCCTTTCCTTCCTGGACCCGCTGCGCCTGCGGTGACTCCGACGACGGCCACTTTCACCTCCGGTGTGTGGAGCGGCAATGTGCAGGTGCTCAGTGCTGGCAGTAACATGCGCCTGCGGGCGGCAGAGAGCGGCGGGAAGTTTGGTGAGAGTGCTGTCTTCACCACCACAGCGGCGAATGGCACGCTGAGCCTGACAGCGGGCAGCACCGCAGCGGAGGGCGCGGGCACGCTGGCGGCTTTCGGCACGGTCACGCTGCCTGCGGCTGCGGGATCGCCTGTCACGGTGAGTTTCATCGTCAACGCAGCCTCACAGGCCACTGTGGCGAGTGTGGTGATCCCCTCTGGCTCGACGAGTGCCGCTTATGATCTGAGTGTGGTGGATGACAGCATCGTGGAAGGCACGCATAGCATCACGCTCACGGCCACAGCGGCGGGTTACACGGCCTCCGCGCTTCGCACGGTCAGCCTCACGGACAATGAAGGCACCGCCTTGACACTGACGGCACCTGTGACCGTCACGGAAGGCCAGGGCATCCTCGCTGGAGCTGTAACGATCACCGCTGCCGCTGCGCCAGTGAATGCGGTGACGATCACGCTCGCTAGCAGTGACAGCACGGAGGTCACGCTGCCAGCCACGGTCACTTTGCCCGCAGGGCAGACGAGTGTGACGGTCAATCTCACCGTGGTGAATGATGCGCTGCTCGATGGCGCTCAAAATGCCACGCTCACGGCCAGTGCAGCCGGATTTACCGATGGCACAGCCGTGGTCGCAGTAAATGACAATGAGCCAGTGACGATCACGCTGACTGCGCCGATCACGCTTGCTGAAAACGTCGGCGTAGTGCCCACCGCGAGCACGGTGACACTGGGTGGTCCCGTCGTGGCGGATCGCGTGATCACGCTGACTTCCTCCGACACGGCCACGCTGACCGTGCCAGCGAGTGTGACGGTTTTGAGCGGTCAAAGCAGCGTTACCTTTGCCATCACCACCGTGGATGACAGCGTGGCGGAGGCGAATGCCGTGGTGACACTCACCGCGTCCGCAGCGGGCCTGACGGACGGCACCGCG
>JANOBP010000688.1:0-2119 GCA_031411715.1 Verrucomicrobiaceae bacterium
GTGCTGGGGGATAGTTTGACCAAGGAATACGAGGCCGAGTTTCCAGCGCTGTTTCCCAACAACCCGGCGGCATGGCAGGCGCGGAACTGGATCGAGATTTTGCATCAGCACCGCACGGACTGGTTCGATACGGGCACATGGGGAAGTTATGCCGATCCACGGCTCACCGGTCACAAATTCAACTGGGCCTTTCCGGGTGCGACGACGGCGGAGATCAAGAGCCGACTCAACAGCTTCTTTAACAAGTGGTGGACGGATGTGCTGAAAGATCAGCTTCGTCTTGATGTGGAGCGCGTGGTTATTTTTGCCGGTGGCAACGATGCCGACAGCTACTATGCGAACCTCTACAACGGCACCGTCGGCCCGGAGGTCACCAACCCGACGCTAGCGAATATTCAGTGGCTGGTGAACTACGTGCGCACGGTGAATGCATCCCTGCCCATCGTCCTGGTGTCCGTGCCGCATGTGGGCTGCACGCCGAAGATCCAGCAGGGCTACCCCACGGATGCGGTGAAGACCGCACGCGTCACCGCTGCCATGGATGCGCTCAATGCCAGCCTAGCCAGCTATGCGCAGTCTCAGGGCATCGGCTACGTGCCCGGCGTGTATGACTTCACCAAGGCCATCATCACGCAGCCGCTGCGGATCAAGGGTATTGAGTTTTACCGCGCTGCGGATGCCAATGCCAGCACACGCTATGCCTTCAGCGGCGATGGTTTCCATCCCAACACCTGCGCGCACACCAAGATCGCGCAGAGTATTGTCGAGGCCTTCAATTTGAAGTATCCCACCACCGCGATCTCGCCTTTAAGCGACGATTACCTCATCACCACGGTGCTCGGACTCGACATCAACATTCCGTTTACCGAATGGCTGGCCACACAAGGCGGCGCTGGTGGTTTCAATGACGACTTCGATCAAGATGGTGTGCCGAATGGTCTCGAGTTCGCCCTTGCTGACGCCACCTTGCCAATGCCCGTGATGCAAGGCGGCGCGCTGACACTCAGCTACCGCCTGCGCACCGAATTTGCCGAGTGGGGCACGCTCAAAGTCCAGTCCTCACCAGATCTGCAGACGTGGAGCGATGTGAGTGCCGCACAGGTCGTGACCAATCCAGATGGATCGATCACTGCCAGCGCGAGCACTGCAGGGAAAGGCTTCATGCGACTGCGCGCTGGGCGATGAGCGCGCGCGGGGCTCCGCGACATGGCAGTTGCGATTCCAACTGACCTCCTTACTTTTCCCTTTGATGAGTGTGAAACAACAGACACTAGCTTGGTTGGCAGAGCTGCCGGATGAGTCAGCCGCTTGGAGCGAGCTTCATGATGAGGCCCGCCTGCTACGTGACATCGCCGCCGCTGAAGCCGATGTGCGTGCTGGTCGTGAAAGCAGTCTAGCTGACGTGAAAGCCACCCTGGAAGCAAAATGGACTCAACGTCGTATGCAGTCCGCCTAAGCGACTCCGCCATCGCCGATCTCCATGAGATTGACGATTACTGGACAAAGAAGAATGAGCCGGAGCGCGGGGAGCAGTATGTGCGCAACTTGATCGCCGTATCTGAAGCAGAACTGACTTCACCGCTGCGCGCTCAACTCGGACGACTGGTGCGTGCTGCCGTGCTTCCTGAAACACGCGAGATCCTGGTCTTCAAGAGCAGCTATCGGATCATCTACCGCGTGGATGCGGATGCAGGCATTGTGCATGTGCTTCGTTACTGGCACAGCCATCGTGACGAGCCGGATGTTATCCTTTGAGTGTTCGACTGAGCCGGAGCGCGAGTGTGTCGATGATCGCTCGCCACTTTGCCCCAGAGCGGATGCGGCAGAAAAGAGTGGCGAGTAGGCTAAAGCCATACTCGTGCTCCGTCACTCCAGCGTGATGCCGTGCCAGTAGGCGAACTCCATGTTCCACCCACTCGCATGCGCTTCGAGGCGCACGGTGATTTCCTGGCCTGCGAACTTTGAGAGATCTATCTCGATGTCTTTCCAGCGTGGCTTCTCGTGATCCACCGCCATCTCCTTGACGACTTGACCATTGACCTCGGCCTTGACGATCCAATCGCCGCGATCATCGGCGGCGACGCTGAACTTCAGCTTCGTCTTCCCGGCTTCGACCTTG
>JANOBP010000689.1:0-16844 GCA_031411715.1 Verrucomicrobiaceae bacterium
AGCCCCGATCCTGGACATCCGCGATCTCCAGAGCGGTGATCGTGTCGGCTACGGCTCGGGCTTCACGGCGGATCGACCCATGCGAGTTGCCGTTGAGTCAGCCCGGCAAAACGGCTCCTCGACGACAAGTGAGATTAGGAGCACACGGCGTCCGGCTGCATGTGCTGAGTTTGGAGTCACCCATCGTTGCCGTGCTATGGCAGGCCTCACTGGCGAAAGCGCACGGCATTCAGCTCACGCCAATGCTTGGCCTCGGTCTCGGTCTAGCCACCTGGACCATCTACGCGCTGGACCGCACGCTCGATACCTTTGGCTCGAAGGCCGACACGCTCAGCACGCGCCATGTTTTTTATCGGCGGCATCGTCTCTTGCTGCTGGCGCTCTTCATTCCTGCCGCGCTCGTGGTGCAAGGTTGGATCGCCTTCTGGGTCATACCGGAGGGTATCCTGTGGCAGGCGGTGGGTCTCGGCATGCTCGTCGTACTGTATCTCGCCGCCTATGCCAGCAGTGGCAGCCGCATCATGCAGGATTGCCTGCTTTGCTCCGCCGGGCTCGGAGCCATCATCCTCATCACGCGCATGGAGTTGCCATCGGGTTTTCGCTTCACGCTCAGCATCATCGTGCTCAGTGTCATGGTCCTGACCGTGCTGCGGCAGATCAATGCCAAGCTCGTCGCCCTGCTGCCCAAAGAGCACGCGGCGGCACTGCTCTTCGCGCTCGGCTGCACCGCCAGCATCCGCTTCCTCTCCATGCCGGAAAATTGGTCTGAGCCCATGCTCGAGTGCGCCATCCTCGCACTGCTTTTCCTGGCGAATCTGCGCTCCATCTCCTGTCAGGAACACGCTGCGTCAGAAAACAGCGCCAGCCACGTCGCCGCAAACACCGCCATGCTCACAGGTAACCTCCTCGTGCTCAGCGGCATTCTTTTCATGATCCACCGCGGCACCTTTGATGCCGCACTCGCAGGCCCAGCCACCGCCAGCCTCGTCGGCACCGCACTGCTCGCCGTATTGCATCGCTTCCGCGAGCACTTCAGCATCGAGTCTCATCGCGCACTCGCAGACCTCGCCACCATCGCCCCTCTGCCGCTCATCTGGCTTTGATCAGAGCCACTGCATCTCGTCCGAGATCATCCGGTCATCATCAAAGCCAAAGCGCCCGATGAAATGCCGACGCTCCAGCAGCAGCTCCGCCAGCCAGAAGCGATCATCCGCCCACATCTCCTCAAACGGCAAAGCGCTCAGCTTGGTCCAAAGCGGGATCGCCTCATCGGTCTCGATCGCGGTGCCTTCATGTTGCGTCGCCAAAAAAACATCCACATGCAGCTTCAATCCGTCCACAAACTCGAACCACAGCTCACCATGCTTCACCGGTGAGATGGCCGTCACGCCCAGTTCCTCCTGCGTCTCGCGGATGGCACATTGCTCCGACGTTTCACCCGGATCGATCTTCCCACCAGGCCCATTGATCTTCCCAGCGCCAAGCCCGCGCTTCTTGCGAATGAGCAGCACCTCCTCACGCGCCTCATCCACGATAAACATCAGCGTCGCGCGCAATCCAGGCTCCCAGTTATTCCAGTCAGTCATTCGACCGCGAGCCTAGCAGCCGCATCTCGTGCGTCAAACTTCATGGTTGCCTGCCAACAAGCCAGAATTATCCTCCGCGTATGTCCGCAGCCATTTATAACATCTTGGAAGACCTCCGCCATCTCCCTGGCGCGGATGTCTCTGCCGCAGCGCGGTTCATTCATGAGCTACGTGAAAAGCGCTCTCATCAGCGCTCAAAAATGATCGCCGAAACCTCCGGCAGCCTCAGCGGCCCGGACGGAGACGCCTTCGAGGCCGCCATTAAAGACTGCGATCACATCGACGAGGCTCATGCAAGCTGGTAGCCTCGCCCTGGACACCACGGCGGTAGTGCTACACCTGCGCCAGCGCTCAGAACCCGTCTCCCGCAGGCTTGCATCCGCCAGCGAGCTTTATCTGCCAGTCACCGCTCTGGGTGAACTTTGGTATGGCGTCGAGCATTCAGATAACCCTGACAGGACTCGTGCTCCGCTCGAAAAATTTCTCACTGAGGTGATCATCATCTATCAAGACGAGGAAACGGCCAAAATCTACGCCCGACTCAAGGAGTATTTGGCTCGCGCAGGAACACCGATCCCTGACAACGACCTTTGGATTGCCGCCACGGCTCACAGTCATCATCTGTCGCTCTACCACAACGACGCGCACTTCGAGCGCCTTGATACCTTGATCATGCACGAGAGGGCTTGAAATTTGGGCTTGCGACTGTCGTGCCGGGAGAACACCTTTTCGCATGAGTTCGGAACCAACAACCCCTCGTCGCTATACTGGGACACATGCGGTGTTGTTTTTTCTAGTTGGAGCTACTGCTGCCCTCTTTTTCCATCAGCTTTTTCTCATTCCTTCGCCGGAGCCAACTTCCCAGCCCCAAACCATCAAACCGGTGACCGTGCGTTCACCCAAGGTTTTACCGGCTCCTAACTCCACGCCTAAAAGAGTGCGGGAAACGCCGCCAAAAGAAGAGTTCGTTGTCATTACCGATTGGCGTCCCGGTGGCGATAACTTTATACGCTTTCTGAATGCCAAGTACGGTTTGCTGCGCTTCGAACCCAAGAGATCCGCTAAATCGGAAGACTTCGAAATTGCCCAGCGGTCAGGTGAAATTGAACTCCTCCCGACGCCTGCGTCGCTGCTCCCGCACGGCAACCTATGGCTTGAACAAATACTACGTGCCCAGCAAACTCTACACACTGCTGGGATGCCCACTTCAACCAAGTATCCTCACACAGATAGTAATTTGAATCGGCCATGAAAACCTCCTCTAACACACTCTTCGTAGTTGCGGCCATAGCCGCTGTGATCGTCCTCAGTGTTGTGTTGTTCAATTCCAAGCAAGCACCCCAGAAGGCCGCCATCACGAAAGCGGAAGTAAAGCTCCCAACGGAGGCTATGACGAAAGAGTGGTTAGCCCGAGCAGACGAGAGTCAGGCCAAGGCGAAAGAACAGTGGGAGCATCTAGCCAAGTTGAAGGAGCAATCTAATCTTTTGGCCGGGGATAAAGTGAAGAACAACGCAGAACGCCTCGCTGAGGTTAAAGCTGAACTAGAGAAGGCGGCTGAGCGGCTGAAACAAAAGAAGCTCAATCCCAAGTCCGTCGAGTTCAACGCCCCCGACCAATCCAAGCGGATCCCGCCCGGAGCCACCGATCCAGACAAATTGTGGCGCACTCAAATGCAAAACGCCCGCGCCACGTTGCGCGAGGCCGGTATCCCTACAACGCGTTAGTCTTGTCATCGGAGCACACAGCTTGCGCCAGTTGAGCCTAGAGCACACCTCTCCACATGAGACTCCAGCAAAAAACGCTCTTTGGCCTCGTGGTAGTCACGTCCGTGAGTCTCCTCAGCGTCTTGCTTCTCAAGCTCAGTCAAAATCTCGCCTTGGAAGCAAAGACGACAAAATTGCCATTGGAGACTCAAGACGAGTTCCAAAGGATCATCATTGCCGATCCTGACAGGCGCAACGATGGCGATCCAGACGGTCTCTGGCGCAGCCAGATGCAAAACGCACGCTCAACGATGCGCGACGCTGGCATCCCAGCAACGCGCTGAAACCAAAGATAAACGATTATTCATCTGCTCCCACAGGGTGCTGTAAACCCTAGGAGGTTCTATGCGGTGTGATTCAACCAACCGCATCCATGAAACTCGCCAATCCTCCCGCCTCAATCCGTCACAACGGCCATGAGGCCAAACTGGCCGTCCCTGCTTCTGAGCTTGTCACCTTCGTCTCCAAGACTGCCGCGCCCGTAGGATCGCATAAACTGCCGCTCGTGATTTCCGAACTCCCACTCGCCGCATGAAACGCCTCATCAACCACACTTTGCGCGGCTATGGCCAGATGCTTGTGGCGAACAACCGCATCACCGGTGCATGCGTGCTCATCGGTCTCTTCATCCTCTCCGTCGAAGCCGCCCTCATGAGCCTCGGCGGAGCACTACTTATATCCGCACTCGCCAGTTGGCGTGCGCGCGATGACACCGTGCTCAAAACCGGCCACTTCAGCGTCAATGGCGCACTTCTTGGAGCCTTGTGGCTACTTTTCCCTCAAGTGCCACTTTGGGCTCAAGCACTCGCCACCGCCCTCGGCTGTGCAGGCATGGCGTTCTTCTTCGTCCCCATCGCCGAGCGCATGCACGAAAAACAATCGCCTTACGTGCTCTTCAGCCTTCCCTGCGTCGCCGCTGCTTGGACCGCCATCATGGCGCTCATCTTCTTCGGCGCGCACGATGCCGAGCTCACACACGGTTGGCGCGCACTCCTCACCAATCGCTTTGAAAAAGCCGAAAAACACTTCCTCAACACCGAAGTCAGCACCGACATGGCTGAAGCCTATCGCTGCGCTGGCCTCGGCTGGAGCTTGTATCGCCGTGGCGATCAAACTGGCGCGCAAACTGCCTTCTCACGCGTTCTTTCCCTCAAAACAGGCGTCGCGGATGCCTACGACGGCCTTGGGTGGAGCCGTTTCCGTCAGGGCCGCTACGACGATGCCGCACTCGCCTTTCGCCGCGCTGTCGCACTCGATTCCTTCTTCGCCGATTCATGGTCTGGCCTCGGTTGGTGTGCCATGCAGGACAACAACCCCGAGGAAGCCCGCCGCCACTTCACCACCGCCGCATTGTGCGCGCCACTCTTCGCCGATGCCTTCACCGGACTCGCCGCCACCCTGCCAGCAGGCAAAAGCAAGGACTACTCCCAAAGCTGGGGCCAATTTCTAACCAAAAATCTCAGCCTCACCGCACAGTTCACCTCATCTCGAGTGCTTATTTGCTGGCTGTGGTTCTTCATCGGCATCCTGTGGCACTCACGCACCAGCGCCCTCGTCGCGCTCGCCGCCATCACCACTTGCGTCATTGGCTCCTCTTGGATGCCCGTCTTTGGAGATTCAGCTTTTGCGATGAACGTCATTGTCATGTTTCTAGCGTTGGGTGGTCATTACTTGCGGCTCAATGTGAAAACCTGTGCGTGGATGCTCTTGGTCACTTGGGCACTCGCCCTCACCTGGGAACCGCTTTCTGAAGGCCTGCTCCGACTCGCGCTCCTGCCATTATGTTTGTCGTTCAATTTCGCGTTGCTGGGCAGCATCGCCTTCTTCGGCTGGCTCCAGCGGAAAGGCTGCCGTGACCAACGCATCCCCATTGACTGGGCAGGACTCACACCTGTGGCCATTCGCCTGGCTTTGGCACAAAAAGAGGTGTCGGATGCCTGCTGGGATAAATTGAAAAAAGCGGACCCTGGTCAGCCAATGCCAACCACCGCCACTCAAGCAGATCGCTCAGCGCTGAACTCACTTCTCCGCCACCGCCAGCACCGTCTGGAAATGCGGACTGCGGCTCTCCCGATGTACCACATTTGTGTCGATGCCCTTAAATCCCGCCGTACCAAGCATCTCGTGTAACTCCGACTCTGTGAAGCCCAGCCAGACATCGGCATAAAGATCACGCGCCTTTTCAAACGAATGCTGCAGCAGATCCAGCAGCACAATCCGACCTCCCGGTTTCAAAATACGATGCGCCGCTCGGATTGCCGACTGCGGATTTTGCGCATGATGCAGCGCCTGACTCAAAATCACCAAATCCACCGCGTCCGACTCGATCGGCGGCTGCTCGATGTCACCGAGTCGATATTCCAAGTTCTTGAAGCCATGCTTCTTGGCCAACTCCGAACCATAAGCCACCATCTTCTCGCTATTATCCACCGCGATGACCTTCTTCGCCCGCTGAGCGAGTAACTGTGACAGCGTCCCTTCGCCAGCACCCAGATCCGCGATCACCAATGGCGGCAGCAGCTTGAGCAATGTTTCTCCCAAGGCCTTCCATGAGCGTCCAGGGATGTAGTGTCGGCCAAATTTACCCGCCAATGCATCAAAGTAAGCCTGCGCCGTCTGCGCTCTCTTCCGCAAAGCGATCTGTAGTGCCGTCGCGTCTTTGGAAGTCTCACGAAGTTCACCGCCCGCCGCGTCGATCAATGCTAGGAAATGCTCATGCGCTGTTTTTTCCTTTGTCGTTGGCTGCTCCAGCCGGTACAGCCGATTTTTTCCACTGCGCCTGTCACTAACCAACCCAGCCGCTTTTAGCTTGGCCAGCTGCGCTGAAATATTCGACTGAGGCAGCACCAACACCTCCTGCAGTTCCGCCACACTCAGCTCCTCCTGCCGCAGCAATAGCAGCAGCCGCACGCGAGTTGGGTCCGCAATAAGGCTGAGGGATTTGAGAATAGAAGTCATGCGCCGCAGATGCTAGCCTCTGCCGACCATTCGGCAATACCGAAGCCGCGCTCTCAAGAACCTTCCTGCAAGCACCTCTGACCCACCCGCTCCATGAAACCACTCAGCAAAACCCAAAGCACTCTCGGTCTCATCGGCTGGATCACACTCACCTTCTGCGCACCTCTCTTCAGCATCACCTCTTTGCCCGGTGCCTGGTATGCGGGTCTCAAAAGCCATCTTGGAACCCGCCACCATGGATCTTTGGCCCAGCATGGACCCTTCTGTACATACTCATGGCATGCGCTGCCTGGATGGTGTGGAAGCGCGGCGGCTTCAAAGCCCAACGCGTGCCACTCATGCTCTACCTCCTTCAGCTAGCCCTCAATGCCGCATGGACGCCCGTTTTCTTCGGCATGCATCAAATGGGTGCCGCATTCGCGGTCATCATCGCACTCTGGATTGCCATATTGTACATCCTGATGTGCTTCTGGCGCGTATCTACACTCGCTGGCACCTTTTTCGTCCCCTATCTCGCCTGGGTCAGCTTCGCCACCTTTCTCAATTTCACCCTCTGGAAGCTCAATCCTCAATGACCCAAAAAACCTTCCTCATCACGGGCTCTTCCACCGGCTTGGGGCGGGCCATTGCTGAGGCGGCTATCGGTGCCGGACATCGTGTCATGGCCACCGCACGCGACATTCGCAGCATCATTGACCTTGAACGTCACAATGTCTGCCACGTCACCGATTTGGACATCACGGATGCAGAAAACGTGAGCCGGGTCATCGCTGAGACGGTTGAACTCTGGGGCACCATTGACGTCATCATCAACAACGCTGGCTACGGTCTCATCGGCGCCGTGGAGGAGTGCAGCGACGATCAAATCCGTCGCAACATCGAAACGAATTTCTTTGGCCCGCTTCAAGTCATCCGCGCAGCATTGCCCATCCTCCGTGCTCAAAAAAACGGCCACATCATCAACATTTCCGCCGCTGCTGCCATCTCCAACTACCCTGGCTTTGGCATCTACGGAGGTGCCAAGGCAGCTCTGGAACTCATGAGCGAGAGTTTGCGGGCCGAACTCGCCCCGCTTGGCATCAAAGTCACGCTTGTTCAACCTGGGCCTTTCCGCACGGACTTCATTACACGCAGTTTGGACAAAGCAGGTAAGCACATATCTGACTATGACGCCACATCGGGCAAATTTGCCAAACTGCTCGCAGCGATGAATGGCAAACAACCCGGCGACCCCTCACGTGCAGCAAAAGCAATCCTCGCCGTCGTGGACTCCGACACGACACCAATGCGGCTCGTGCTAGGCAAATACGCGAACGATAAATCCCGCCGCCGTGCGGCTGACGCTGAAAAAGAGCGCACCAACTGGGAACCCATCGGCCTACCAACCGAATTCACCTCAGCAGCATGAAACTTCGCCTACTTCTCACTCTCATGTTTTCCTTTCTTGCCTCATGCGCCCATCCGCCGCTCAAGACAGTGCCAAAGGTCGATCTGCCGCGCTTCATGGGCGACTGGTATGTCTTTGCTCACATCCCGTATTCACTCGAGAAAGGCAAGGTGGGCACCCTTGACCGCTATGCGTTGCGTCCGGACGGACGAATCCAAAACTCATTTCTTTTTCGCCGCGGATCACTCGACGCACCACTCGAAGAATGGAAGGGGGTAGCCTGGGTGCATAACAAAGAAACGAACGCCGAATGGCGCGTTCAATTCGTATGGCCATTTCGTGCACCGTTTCTCGTGATCGATCTCGACGATGATTATCAGTGGGCTGTGATCGGCTATCCTTCTCGTAAGCTTGCCTGGGTGCTCAGTCGTAAGCCGCCACTCAATGAGAAAACCTACAACGGCATCCTCCAGCGCATGTCGCAGCAAGGCTATGACACCACACGACTGGCAAAAGTGCCACAACTCAACAAATGACCCTCTATGAAAAAGAAAATGTCCCTTCTAATCGTGATCCCCATATTCCTTGCCGCCATTTGGTTCGTCTCCAATTCCCGTGCTGCAACAGAGACCCCTGAATACAAAGTCATTCGTACAGATGGCCAGGTAGAAATTCGTGATTACCCCATGCTCACCGTGGCCACCACACCGATGGCGGGCGATGGAATGAACGGTGGCTTCGGACAATTGTTCCGTTTCATCACCGGCAGTAATGAGAGCAAGGAAAAGATTGAGATGACCTCCCCGGTGCTTATTTCAAATACGACGGACAAGAAAACGATGAGCTTCATCATGCCAAAAAGCACCGTCGAAAAAGGCGTGCCAAAACCTGCCGGTGAAACCGTCACACTAAACCAAGTTGATGCCGCAAGGTTTGTGGTTTTGCGTTTTACCGGCGGCAGAAGCACCGAAAACGAAACACAGGCAATCGCCACACTCAAGGCATGGATGCTGACTCAGAAGCTGGCAGGAAAGGGTGAGCCACTCTTCGCCTACTACGACCCACCTTGGACACCCATCCCAATGAGGCGGAACGAAGTCATGATCCGAATCGACAAGAAGTCTTGAGCCATGCAGGTTTGTTGCGCTAAATCGCATCATTACCTCATGAGCATACTCAAACCTCTCGTCATCATCACCGGTGCCAGTTCTGGCATTGGTGCCGCCACTGCCAAAGCCTTCGCCGCCGCTGGACATCCACTGCTGCTCCTCGCACGCAGGCTTGATCTCATGGAGGCACTCAAACTGCCAGAAACTCTCTGTCGTTCAGTCGATGTCCTCGACCGACCTGCCATCAAAGCCGCTGTTGCTGAAGCAGAGGCAAAATATGGCCCAACGGGCATTCTGATCAACAACGCCGGCGTCATGCACAACGGCGATGCCTCTGTGCAGTCTCCAGAAGAATGGGACCATATGATCGACACCAATCTGAAAGGTGTCATGAACGGCATCCACGCTGTGCTCCCCGGCATGATCGCACGACAAGACGGCACCATCGTCAACATCGGCTCCATCGCCGGCCGGAAGACTTTTGGGGCACACAGCGTGTATTGCGGCACAAAGTTTGGCGTTCATGCCATAAGCGAAACGTTGCGGGAGGAATGTTCCGGCAAAAACGTCCGCGTCATCACCATCGCTCCCGGAATGGTCTCCACCGACCTCATTCAAGGCACGACTGACACTGCCGCGCGCCAGGGTTGGCTCGACTACGCTGAGCAGATCGGTGGCGCTCTCATTCCCGAGGATATCGCTGAAAGCATCCTCTATGCCTGCCAGGCACCGCAGCGTGTCTGCGTGCGTGAGATCGTCATCTGCCCCACTCGCCAGCAGCCTTGAACTCAAGGTAGCAAAATTTTCTGCAAGCAGGATTTTTGAGACACGTATTAAATTGGTCAGACCAATTTATCACATGCCTGCCACAGCCCGCGCACCCTCACTTGTCGATACCGTTAGCCGACGCATCATCTCGCTGGCGCGTGCTCACACCACTGATCGCCTCCCCACTGAGCGTGACATGTCCGCACAGTTCGGAGTCAGTCGCAGCGTCGTCCGAGAGGCTGCCAAGCGCCTTGAACTCCAAGGTTTGCTCGAAATACGTCATGGCAGCGGTATGACCATTGTGGACAAGCTCCACAAGCCCCTCAATGGCGCGCTCAACATGCTCGTGCCAAACGAGAAAGATCGCCTCAGCCAACTCCTCGAGGTGCGCCTCGTCCTGGAGCCGGAAAATGCCCGTTTCGCCGCCGAGCGGGCCTCCGCCACGGCCTTGAAACAGCTTAAAGCCTGCCACGCCCGTTTCATTGCCGCCAACACCTTCGAAGCCCAAATCCAGGCCGACATGGACTTCCACTGCCTGCTTGCGGAAGCCTCTGGCAACCGAATCGCGGCGCTGCTCATTCAATCCCTATCCGAGCTCCTCCAAGCCAGTCTCACTCACGGCTATAGTCGCGTAACAAAAGACCTCGCCGTCTCCGATCACGGCAAAGTCCTCGACGCCATCCTTGCACGCAAGGCCACCGCTGCCACCAGCGCGATGAAAAACCATCTGCTGCATGCGCGCGACGATCTAGGCCTCAAGAAAACCTCCCCACGTCGATGAAACTCTTTATTTCCATTCTCCTCGTTCCTTCAATCCTTGCTGCCGCAGTCGATTTCGACTCCGAAATACGCCCGCTGCTGCAGGAGCATTGCAATGAGTGCCATAGCGAGAAAAAGCAAAAAGCAGACCTTCGCCTCGACGCAAAAGTGCACGCCTTCAAAGGCGGTGAATCAGGCCCTGCTATTGTTGCAGGGAAAGCGACGGACTCACCGCTCTATCAGCGTCTCATTGCCAAAGCTAACGATCGCATGCCGCCGAAAGACGACCCGCTCACACCTGAGCAAATCGCGAAAATCAAAGAATGGATCGACTCTGGTGCCAATTGGCCCGAAACCGCATTCGACAAAGCTGCCACAACGGACAAACGACTCCAACACTGGGCCTATCAGCCCGTAGCTCGGCTTTCCAAAGCCGAGACCATAGACTCCCTCATCCAGAAGAAACTCACCGAGAGAAACCTCACGCTCTCGCCCTCCGCTGACCCGCGCACGTTGATACGCCGCACATCCTTCGACGTCATCGGCCTGCCGCCGACTCCAGAAGAGGTGGAGAGCTTCGTGAAATCTCCTGCGAGTTATGAGGCACTGGTGGACTCGTTGCTCGCATCGCCACGCTTTGGTGAAAAATGGGCTCGTCACTGGCTTGATGTCGTGCGCTTCGCCGAGAGCGATGGCTTTGAGACAAATCGAGCTCGCGACAATGCGTGGCCTTATCGTGACTATGTCATCGAGTCATTCAACAACGACAAACCCTATGACCAGTTCATCCGCGAGCAGTTAGCAGGCGACGCACTCAATGCCGATGCCGCAACGGCCTTCCTTGTCGGAGGAGGCAAAGATCGCGTTGGGTCCAAAGACCCGGTGCTCACCGCCAATCAACGCGCCGATGAATTGCACGACATGGTTAGCACCACCGCCGCCACGTTCCTCGGCCTCACGGTGAACTGTGCTCGCTGCCACTATCATAAATTCGACCCCATCGCCCAGGAAGACTACTACTCCATGGTCGCCATGCTCCAAGGTGTGCAACACGGCGAGCGCCCCATGCGCTCCGCCAACTCGGCCGAAAACGATAAGCGTCTCGCCAAACTCCGCAGTGAACTTGCACCGCTCGATGCCAAGCTCGCCGTTTTCCAGCCTCGCGCACATCTGGGTCGTGTCATCTTGATCGATGATACCAGCACGCAAACAACCGCCATCGAGCAACCGACCAACGGCAAGCCCATCACCTACTCGCCCGGTCGTGAGAAAGGCGCAGCCGAGGATCCCGGCGATGCCACACGCCTGCCAAACCTCGGCGAAAGCTATCGCTACTGGTCTGCTGAAGTCAGCAAGCACGAGGACTTCTTCACATGGGACCCGAACGCCAGCGGACGCTTCCGCATTTGGCTTTCCTGGGGCGCATGGACCACACACGCGCCTGACGCACGCTACATTCTCGATCAAGACGGCGATCTCAAAACGACGAACGACCAAACCGAAATCGCTAACATCAATCAACGCCTTTTTGCCGACGGCAAGCCTGCCATACCCGAGCAACGACGTTGGAGCGGTCTGCAACCGGTCGGCATTCATCAACTCACCGACAAAAGCATCATCATCCTCCGCAGCGGCGACAAAGGCGGCCCCACCGTTGCCGATGTGATCGCCTTTGAAGAGGTGCCTGATGAAAAGGCAAAGCCGACCGTTCCGCACCTTCGCGCCCCCGTCTCTCATCTCGCTACCGAGGACAATTTCGATGCCATCGAAGCCAAGTTCCTTCGTTTCACAATTACCGCAGCGAGCAGTGGTGAAGCATGCATCGATGAACTCGAAGTCTTCACGCCCAAAGCGCAAAACATTGCCCGCACAGCCAAAGTCACCGTCTCCGGCACCTACGCAGACGGCACAAACACCAGCCACAAGCGCGAGCACCTGAACGATGGCCAATACGGCAACGCACGCAGTTGGATCTCGAAGGAAAAAACCGGCTGGGCACAACTTGAGTTTGCCAAACCCGAGCGCATCAACCGTGTCGTTTGGAGTCGCGACCGCAGCACTGGCAAAGGAAAGCACTACGAGGATCGCCTCGCGCTTGGCTACCGCGTTGAAGTCTCAAGCGATGGCAAAAGCTGGACGCCCGTCGCCTCCAACTCAGATCGCCTTGCCGACAGTTATCGCAAACGCACCGCGACCATCCCCACTCTCAGCGACGTGCCCGCCGAGAAAGCCGCTGAGGTCGCCAAGCTCACACAGCAGCGCACACACCTCGCAGACGAGATTCAAAAACTCTCCGCTCTTCCCATGGTCTATGCCGGCAACTTCTCGCAGCCAGGTCCCACCAACCGCATGCATCGCGGCGATCCAACACAGCCGCGCGAAGTCATCGCACCCGGCACGCTGAAGCAGATCGGCAAGCCACTCTCACTTCCCGCAGACACGCCTGAGCAGGAACGCCGTCTCGCACTCGCTAACTGGATTGCTGATCCCGCGAATCCGCTCACGGCGCGTGTCATCGTCAATCGCCTCTGGCATTACCACTTCGGCACCGGCCTTGTCGAGACGCCCAGCGACTTCGGCATCAATGGCGCACGTCCCACGCATCCTGAGTTGCTCGACTTCCTCGCCAGTGAACTCATCGCCCACAAGTTGAGCCTCAAGCACATCCACAAGCTCATCCTGTTGTCGAAGACCTTCCAGCAAAGCAGCGCGATGAATGAAGTCGCCTACAAAGCCGATTCCAACGCACGACTCCTCTGGCGCTTCCCGCCGCGTCGTCTCGAAGCCGAAGCCGTGCGCGATGCCATGCTCGTCACCAGTGGCCAGCTCGATCTCAAAATGGGTGGCCCCGGCTTCGATCTTTTCGAACCCAACGACAACTACGTGAAAGTTTACCAGACCAAGATCGATTACGGCCCCACCGAATTCCGTCGCATGGTTTATCAAAGCAAACCACGCACCATGCTCGACGACTTCTTCGGTGCCTTCGACTGCCCCGACGCTGGCCAGCCCGCACCCAAGCGCACGAGTTCCACGACGCCGCTACAAGCCCTGAATCTCCTCAACAGCCACTTCGCCATGCAGCAGGCCGAAGCATTCGCGAACCGAGCCATCAAAGAATCCGGCCTTGATGTCGCCAAACAGATTCACCGCACCTTTGAACTCATCTTCCAGCGTCCACCAACCGTCGATGAGCAGCGTGATGCCGCTTCGCTCGCGAGATCCCACGGTCTTCCAACACTTTGCCGCGCTCTTTTTAATTCCAACGAGTTCATCCGCCTGAACTAACGCCATGAACCACCTCCTCAACCGCCGCCACTTTCTCAATCGCACCGTCACCGGACTGAGTAGCATCGCACTTGCGTCGTTGCTCAAAGACAACGGTCTTCTCGCCAGCGAGTCGCCAATTCGTCCAGGTATTGATCCTTCACATCCTTATGCACCGCGACCGCCGCACTTTGCGCCAAAGGCGAAGCAGGTGCTCATGATCTTCTGCTCAGGAGCCATGAGCCACGTGGACACCTGGGACTACAAGCCTGAACTCTTCAAGCGTCACGACACACCGATGCCAGGGTCTGGAAACCTCATCACTTTCCAAGGTGAGCAAGGCAACCTCATTAAACCCATCCGTGACTTCAAACCACGCGGTCAATCTGGCAAGATGATCTCCGACTTGCTGCCAAATCTTGCGGAAATGGCTGATGACATGTGCTTCATTCATTCGATGACCGCGAAGTCGAACACGCACGGTCCTGCGGAAAACCAAATGGGCACCGGTTACATCCTCGATGGCTTCCCCAGCGCCGGCGCATGGGTAACTTATGCGCTCGGCTCTGAAAACCAAAACTTCCCCGCTTTCGTCGCCATTCCTGATCCGCGCGGCGTGCCGCAGATCGGTCCGCGTCATTGGGGAAGCGCGTTTTTGCCCGCCTCGTTCCAAGGCACCGCTTTCAACGCCAACAAGCCCATTCCGAATCTCGCACGGCCCGATTCCATCTCCGACAAAGCCGAGCGTGACACCCGCGACTTCCTCAAGCGTCTCAACGATCGCCATCTGGAGCAAAACCCCGGCGACAGCGATCTCGCCGCCCGCATTTCATCCTATGAACTCGCTGCCCGCATGCAGCTCGCCGCCGTTGAGATCAATGACCTCAGCACCGAAAGCCCCGCCACGCGTGCTCTCTACGGCACGGATGATTCCAACACGAACAAGGCTGGCTTTGCCAAGAACTGCATCCTCGCGCGACGCCTCATCGAGCGCGGCGTCCGCTTCGTGCAGCTCTTCAACGGCTCCTACGCCATGGGCGAAGGCGTGGGCAACTGGGACGGTCACAAAAAGATCCATGATCAATATGCCGTCCACGCACCCATTCTCGATCAACCTTGCGCCGCGCTGCTGAAGGACATGAAAACACGCGGACTCTTGAAAGACACGCTAGTCGTTTTCGTCACCGAGTTCGGTCGCATGCCCACCTTCCAAAAAGGAGCCAATGGCCGCGATCACAATCCCAAAGGCTTCACCGTCTGGCTGTCCGGTGCTGGTGTGAAGCGAGCCTATAGCCACGGTGCAACGGATGACTTCGGCTATCAGGCCGTCGAGAATGTCACGACCATCTACGACCTCCACGCAACGATGCTCCATCTACTCGGCCTCAACCACGAGCGCCTCAGCTTCTACAACAATGGCATCGAACGCCGCCTCACCGACGTCCATGGCCACGTCGTGAAAGACATCCTCACATGAGATCTCTATTTTCTGTTCTTTTCATTCCATCCGTCATACTCGCTGTCGATTTCGACAGAGAAGTCCGTCCCCTTTTGCAAAAGCACTGCATCGAGTGCCACGGTGCGAAAAAGCAGAAGGGCGAGTTGCGGCTTGATGCGAAGCCATATGCGCTGAAGGGCGGGCATGATGGACCGGTGCTGGTGGCGGGTGATGTGGCGAAGAGTCCGCTGTTTCAGCGCATCATATCCACGGACGATGACGAGCGCATGCCGCCCAAAGGTGAGCGGCTTTCCGCAGAGCAAGTCGCGACTGTGAAGGCGTGGATCGAAAGCGGCGCGTTTTGGCCGGAAAATGATGCGGACCGCGCGGCGGCTGTGGACAAGCGGTTGCAGCATTGGTCGGTGCAGCCGGTGAAGGCGGACTTCGAGAAGACAGCTTCGATTGATGGTTTCATCAAGGCCGCGCTCACCGCAAAGGGCCTCTCGATGTCACCCGAAGCAGACCGTCGCACACTCATCCGGCGGCTCTCATTTGATCTCACTGGATTGCCGCCGTCACCGGAGCGAGTGGAGCAGTTTGTCCGCGACACTGACCCGCAGGCTTACGAGAAACTGGTGGATGAGTTGCTGAAGTCGCCGCGCTACGGCGAGCGCTGGGCGCGGCACTGGCTGGACATCGCACACTATGCGGACACGCATGGTTTTGAACGAGATCAGCTTCGGCCGAATGCCTGGCGTTATCGTGACTACGTCATCGAGTCGCTGAATGCGGACAAGCCTTACCACGAGTTTTTGCGCGAGCAGATTGCAGGCGACGTCATTCGCGCCGACGACCAGAAAGCAGTCATCGCCACCGGCTTTCTCGCGGCGGGGCCATGGGATTTTGTGGGTCAAGTGGAGACGAAGAGCGACATGCTCAGGCGCGCAGCTCGCGCAGGCGACTTGGATGACATGGTCACGCAGGTCATCACGTCCACGATGGGCATCACGATCAATTGCGCACGTTGTCACGACCATAAACTCGATCCCATCACGCAGCAGGAGTATTACAGCCTGTGGTCGGTCTTTGCTGGCGTGAAGCGCGGCGAGCGCGAGGTTAGCGCCGAGGAATCCAAGCGACTTGCTGCTGAGAAAGATCGTCTTGGCAAAATGCTCACGCAAACGCGAGCACAGATCGCTAAGCTTGCTGGTGAAGGTCTCGAACTCGCCACACTCATTCCAAAGGATTCCGGCATTGACCTGCGCAATGGCTCTGTCACGAAGGACAAGCTCGGCTACCATCGCGACCTGATGACGAACCGTCTGCAAAAAGTGGAGAGCGTGCCAGGGGTGAAGTGGGTCTTCGTGGCCGATGGCAAAGGAACCGTCAGCGTGGACGCCAAACAAGAAGTGATGGGTGTTCCCGCCACCAGCGGCCACTTTTGGGACACCATTGCGAACCGCCCGCTGAATGCGCAGCGCAGCACGAAGCTGGGTGACATCGACTTCGCCGTCAAAGGCCACACGATGCTCGCCATGCACGCGAACAGCGGCATCACCTTCGACCTCGCGAAGCTGCGTGAGCAAAGCGGCCTCGCTGCCGTGCGCCTCACCGGCCTCGTCGGGTTCGGAGCCTCCAAAGAAGCCGCCGCGAGCCGCGCTGACTTCACGGTCTTCGTCGATGCGGAGTTGAAGTTCCAAAAGCTCAAGCTGCGCAAAGACGAGACCGCCGCGCTCGACATTGAAGTGCCCGCTGCGGCGAAGACGCTCACGCTCGTGGCCACCGACGGCGGCGATAGCATCGGCAAC
>JANOBP010000690.1:0-8509 GCA_031411715.1 Verrucomicrobiaceae bacterium
ACCGCCACTATTTCTGGCCTCATCAGCGGCGGTGACCCCAGGGGTTGTGACTGAGATGTTGTGCACACCAGCAGTCATGGACATGAGGCCGCTGAGAGTGATATTGTTGGCCGCCACAGCACCTCCAAATGTGAAACCACCCTCCACGGTTGTTGGGTTTGTGATGGTGCGTGCTGCGGTACCAGCGAGAATGGTTGCACCATTTCCCAAGACGATAGTTCCAGATCCGTAGCTGGGAGCCTCGAAAATGACGGAGCCTTCATTGATTCGCAGACCGCCAGTGAGTGGGTGTGCTGTAGTGCCTCCGAGCACTAAAGAACCGGTGCCCGTCTTGGTAATCACTCCACCACTTCCGGTGTAGTTTAGCGGCACCGCTATGATGAGTCCCTGTGGAGAAAGCCCAGAGACGTTGATCACGGGATTAGCATTGCTCAAATTTAAGGCACTCAAGGCACCGGCAGCCGTGGTAATGGACGGCGTGGAGCCGTAGTTATCATTGATGGCAGTTATGGCATTGGCGGCACTCAAATTGACGGTACTCAGTGCGGTGGGAGTGCCAAAGGCAAATGTGGGGCCAGTAATGCCTCCATTACCGTTGAAAGATAGGCTTGAGAAGTTGTTAACCGCAGCGCCCGAATAGTTTGGAAGGGTCAGTGTGCCGGTGCCAGTGATACTAATATTGCTGCTGGCCGCAATCTGTTGCTGAACGGTGCTCATGGTGACTGCACCTCCGTTAATGGTCAAATTACCTGGAATGACGGTCATGCCAGCCAGGCCAGCAAGGTTTAGGGTACCCTGAGTGACCACCGTGGTGCCCGCATAGGTATTGGATGTGCCATAAGTCACGTTATTGGTACCTGCCCCGGTGTGTGGAACCGAGACCTTGAATTGCGTTGGGCTGACAATGGAGGAGACCACCGCCCCAGCAGCGATATTGGTGCCACTAACTGGAGTACCCAGCGCGAGACTGGCGGTACCGCCACCGATCCGTACCGTCGTATTGTCACCAAAATTGGTGGCAATATTGACGCCGGAGCCCGTAGCAGGCACGCTCAGCTCAAAGGTCGTTCCACTCGTAATGCTGGCGATCGTTGCGCCTCCAGGAATATTGGCATTTCCGCCAACCTCCATGCCAACATAAAGATTAGCTGTGCTCGCCACGGTGACGGTCGTGGTCGCATTGGTGGTCGCGTTTTGTGCCTCAATGCCGATCGTGCTGCTGGTAGTAACACCAGGGGCCAAAACCAACGTAGCAGGCCCAGATTTCACCAAACCAACATTGCCAGCGATACGGCTGCTGAGGGTGGTTGTGCTCTGATTGACCCAAACAAACAAATCCGAACTGCCGGAGGTCAGTGTGGAGTCAAACCCACCTGCAGCAATAGCGATGGCCTGTCCGGCATTGGTAATGTAACCGCCGCTACCAATCGTGAGCGTTACTGGCGTGGTGAGATTGCCAAGGGTCAGAGTTTGACCACCACCAGGTGCATTGCGCAGCGAGTTAATGGTCTTGCTCACGCTGAGCGTACGACTGGTGCCGTCGTTAACGTTGGCCGTGGCATTGGCGGCCGCAGCGGTGATGTCCCCAGTCGCGTAACCTGCATAGCCAGCGTTACTGAGGAAACTGATACCGCGATCATCGCGGTAGGTTGCGAACTCGGAACCATTAACCACCGCCCAACCGCCGATGATGCCGTTGCTAAGTCCAGATTGGCTGAATGACACGCCATTAAGTTGTGAGACAAAAATCTGTGGCTGTGCCCCCACATTTACTGTGGCGGTGTTACCACCAAGTGTTAGTCCCGCTCCGTTTTGGAAGTTGATGACACCGCCATTGGCTCCGCGGCTCAAATCTGACAACGTCAGCGCAAAACCACCTGAGGTCGTGCTGCCGGTTTCATTGATGGTAATGCTGGAGGAACCCTGCGCCACATTGACGGCTCCAATAGTCTGCGCATCAAAGGATTGACGTCCATTGATGACCAGCGCACCTCCATTGAAATTGAGCGGTATAGTACTACCGAGTCGAGCCATGCTGTTAGCCAAGCCCTGATTATCCAGTGTCAGAGTGGCGTAATTGACGTTAATGGCGCTGCTATTGAGGATGGCACCATTGTCACGAAGGGTGAGGCCGCCGCCCATGATATTGGTTGAGCCAGTGAAGGTCTGTGCACTCGTGAGTTGTGTAATGCCTGCCGCGTTGGATCCAGACTTGAAGTAAGAGATGGCACCACTAATCACACCACCGAAAGTTGTCGTGACCGCACTGGCAGCAGAATTGTTGAACAAATTAGCAGGGGCAGTGCTGGTTATCGTCCCCCCCGTGTTTGGCAGTGGGTTGTTATTGAGAAGCAAGCCTACGGCCTGACTATTTCCCATCAAATCCACCACACCGCCATTGACGCGCAGGTCAATGGTAGTGGCAACTGTTGCCGTGGGCCGCACTAGCAATGTGTCACGGCCCGAGTTGAGTTCCAAACGACCTTCATTGATCGTAGTGATGCCTGTGTTGAGGCTGCGGCGATTCAGTGTCAATGTCCCCTGCCCTGCTTTGACTATGCCTCCCGTGCCGCCGATATAAGCACCGCTGCTCAGATTACCCACCGTCTGGAAGATCAATTGATTGGCTCCACTGGTGATCTGGCCACCTTTGATTCCCGCATTACCAGGGAGGCTGAGTAATCCACCACTGGTAATGGTTAATGTGAGAACGGATCCATTACTGCCAAACAACTGACCATTAGGGCTAGCGAGAGCTGAAACGCCACCCGATGCGATGTAGCCGCCGATGGAGTTCAGAGCGAGGCTGTTAACTGTAGTGTCCAAGTACAGTTGTTTGGTCTGCGTCAATCGCACGTTGTCAGTATTGACGACAACGTCTGAAGGACGCGCACTGCCAACTGGTGCCACATTGCCCAAGTAGACATTGGTGATTGGGTTTTTTTGCTCGGCAGCGGTTAGCAGTCGGAAGCCAGTAACAGCAGCGTGGGTGACGAATCCAGTGGTTACGACTGAACCGTCCGCGCTAGTGACCTCGCCTAAAATGTCCGGCCTAATGTTGCCAATCAAAGTCGGATTGGTTGCGAAAACATTCACATTATTCGCACCCGCTGCTGCACCCAATGTTTTGCCGTTGCCGAC
Source organism: Verrucomicrobiaceae bacterium (assembly GCA_031411715.1). Lineage (GTDB taxonomy): Bacteria > Verrucomicrobiota > Verrucomicrobiia > Verrucomicrobiales > Verrucomicrobiaceae > Prosthecobacter. The sequence goes on from JANOBP010000690.1 coordinate 3,142, forward strand.
GACTCGAATAAGAGCCGTGCCCGCGGAAGTACCCACAGCGGTCACCGTACCGATACTGAGCGTCGTGGATGCGGCGCTAGGCGTCATGGCGATCACGCCACCGCCATTAGCGATGGTCAATGTGCCGATTTGCTCAATCAAAGCGGTGCTGCCACCAATTACATTGAGAGAACCACCAGATAGGGTTACCACCCTCACGCTGCCAGCAGCGGCAGTGCTTGAGTCGATGAAGTTGGTGCCGCCAAGGCGGTTGTCTAGCTTGTTGACGCTATTATCGAGGGTTAGCACGCCACCTGAATTCAGATTGTAAGCGGTGAAGTTGAGCTTGGCCGCAGCACCATCCAACCTTACCCCACCTTGGCTCACGGTAAGAGTTCCAGAGGTGTTGGCAGTCGTATTGTCACTGGCTATGGTCCAAGTGCCGTTACCGATTTTTTGAATGTTAAGTCGAGCACCGGTGAAGGCACTGTTGAAAGTGCCAGAGAAAATGCCGCTGGTGTTGTCATAACCAGTAACAAGGGTTCCTGCCGTGTTCAGGCTGTTGTTGATAACTGTTCCAGTGCCAACAAGTGAGCCGATGGTGCCAGTCAGGCCACGCGTGTCCAAGAAAGTGCCCCCTGCCAAATCAACCTGTGAATTGCCAATGAAGGCATTTGATGCACTGAAAGCCAGCGTGCCGTCACTGACGGTTGTCTTACCGGAGTAGTTACTCTGCCCACCGATACCAAGAACACCCGCACCAGTCTTGGTGATGGAACCAGCAGCCATTGCCGCATTAACTGCGAGACCGATCTGGCCTGGGAGCACCGTATTGGCTGCAATGTCAAAGGTTTGCCCAGCACTCGTGTCGAGGAAGCCATTGATGACGGAAATGCTATTCGCGTTGGATGCAGCAGTGGCAAAGATGCTACCAGCGACTTTAAGCACCCCGCCTGTAGAAGCGATCGCAGGCCCTGTGTTGCCATTGGAGCCTCCATCATTGGTGAAGGTCAGGCTGGCGATGGTGTTGTTGAAGGTATTCAACTGTAACTGTGCACCTCCATTGATGGTGACGGCGGCTCCAGCTGCGATCTGGTTATCCTGACGCAAATTAACGATGGCATTACCAATTGGCATCGAATCTGTTGCCGTAGCACCGCCAGAAATGATCAAGCTGCCAGGAATGGCAGGACCACCAGTCGTGTTAAGATTGACGATGACACCGTTCACATAAGTCGTGCCTGTGTAGGTATTCAGGCCAGTGAGAGTGACCGTCGGGCTATTTGCGGTCTGTGCGAGGCCATCCATGACGACATTGAGTGCTCCACCATTGTCGATAATGGCTGAGTTGACGGTGAGTACGTTGGCACCAGAATGCAGGAAAAGCTCATTTTGGCCTACCCCAGCCGTCAATCGACCTGGCAAAGCGATGGTGCCTATATTTCGTGCCGCATTTTCAAGACCTGTTAGCACACCACCACTGGTTACTGTCAGCGTATCGTTCGCTTGAGCGAAAAGGATGTTTGAGGTGCCTCCATTGGTCATCGCAATTGAATTCACCGCACTACCACCTGCTCCAACGGTGACATTTGTGTTACCACCAGCCACCGGACCGACTTTCACGTTCGTGGTTGCCAGACCGCCAGTGATGACCTGGTTATTGATCAAAGTGGTTACATGGCTCCCGTTAAGACGCACACCACCCGCCGTATCGTAAGTGGCAAATTCAGCAGTTGTGCCGCCATTGGAGACTGGATCGATCCCGATAGCCACTGCCCAGCCACCCATGATGCCGTTGGTGAGTGTTGGAGGTGTGGAGAGGAAAATCCGACCATTGAACCCCGGTGCACCAGCCGCAGCAAATGTCAGGCTCGAGCCAGTAGCGCGGCTGATGCTACCGATGGTAAGCGCCGCAGTACCTAATGATGGAGTGGCTGTAATGATGGATGAACCGAGACCGAGAGTCACGTTGCCGATTTGAGCGCTACCGTTCGTATTGGAGCGAGCTTGATAAACAAAAGAACCACCGCTTAGGGTAACTGGCACTGACGTACCGAGGCGCGAGGCAGCTTGAATCCCATTGTCATTCCAAACGAGTGCAGAGCGGCGGATCGTAAGTCCAGTCGCATTACTAAATGCGCCCGAATCCTGCAGCAGGGTCTGCCCCCCCTGCAAAGTCACCGTGCCATCCGTTGTGTTGGCGGAAGTAACTGTCCAAGTATTGCCACCATCTTTGACGAGGTTGAGTATTCCTGCCCCAGCATCACTGATATTGCCAGCCCAGGTCTGATTACCATTCATACCGATGCGAAGCGTGGCTGTGGTGGCGGTCAAATTGTTGAGGATGGTGCCGCCAGTGCCCGGAAGCACTCCAGCACTATTCAAGTTAGCAAAAGCTTGGTTGTTACCGTTGAGATCAAGCGTGCCACCAATATTGACCTGCAAAACCTGTCCCGATGGACTGGATCCTTGAGCACCGATTCCTGGTGCCGTGGTGAATGGCGAGAAGATCGTCTGCGCACCGCCAGCCAACTGAAGCGTGCCTCCATTGACTGTCGTGGTGCCCAAGTAGCTTTCCGCAGTGCCCAATACCAGTGTGCCGGTCCCTGCTTTAGTGAGGCCGCCGCCAGTCAGATAAATCTTAGGTACGATGGTAAGTGTGCTCGCACCCATGACATGTGCGATAAGTTCACGGCTCGTACCATTGGTGGTCAGCAAGCCGGCACCCGTGATGCTACCAGTGGAGTTGGCTAAAATACCACCACTATCTAACACAAGCCTACTTCCAGCATTGAGCGCCAGATTTCCACCGGCGAAAGTGAAGGAGTTCATGGTGTTGGACCCTGCGGCGGCGGTCGTAGTGCCGGAGTTAAAGTAAACGTTGGCGTTTGCAGTGCCTATTGAGTTGTTCACCCGGTCGCCCGAACCTAAAGCCTGAAGACCATTCGAAGCAGCTAAATTGGGCGCAGCAAAGCTGAAGGTTGCACCATCGGGGACAATGGCCCATGGCAAAATGCCACGGTTTGATCCAGTAGCAGCTGTCTGTCCTGTGGCACCAGGTGCTGTAGTGAAGACCATGTTGTTAAACCCGGCTCCAGTACCTGTTCCAAAATTTGCTCCTTGGAAGATCGCGGTGCCCCCTGCCGCACGCGCTAGGGTTGCATTCGAAAACACAACCGTCGCTCCGCTGAGTGAAATCAATGAAGCCCCCGCATTGACGGTGAAAGCCTGACCTGTCACTTCATTCGTCCCATTGCCATTCACATTCAAAGTAGCACCACTCAAAGTCACTGGACGGCCACCCAGACGAAGCGCTGTGTTTGTGCCGGTGTTATCCAAAGTCAATGTTGCTCCTGGATTAACGGTGGTCGTTCCACCTGCGGTCAGAATGCCGAGCCCACTTACCGTCACGCCGCCCTGATTGACAGTGACACCACCGCTTTGAGTGTTAGCAGCAGTCAGAGTGAGCAAATTGGAACCTACTTTCGTCAGCAGACCGGTACCAGAAACCACTCCTGCTAGTGTCATATTTCCAGCATTGCCACCAATGGAGGTAGCGGCCACCAATTGTGCAGTCCCTCCCAAAGTTGCTGAAGAAGCACTGGTGTTGGTCAATGCTGCCAACAAATTTGGTCCTGAGGCACCCGTCGCAGAGGTGGGGCCTGTGCCCTGCAAGAACAAGGCTTTTCCACCAGCTAGTGTGGTATTGCCATTTAGATCGAGGCTGGCTCCTGATGCAACTGAAGCTCCCGTGGAGAATGTCAGTGGCACGCCGCTCGCTGACGCAGTCGCATTGGCTGAAATGGTGATCGTATTGGCCGCTGCATTGATGGCAGTGATAATCGTATTTGCAGCGATGCCAGCACCACTCACAGGCTGCCCCACGACGAGTCCGACGGTGCTGGGCACATTCACAGTGGCGCTAGCATTCGTCGTCGTTGCATTCACTACCAAGCCGGAACCCGCTGAGCCGAGCCCGCCTGCATGGCCAAGCTTCAAAATACCAGCGCCAACTCCAATAGAGCCGGTCAAAGCCGTATTATTACCACTTAGCGTCAGAGTATTCCCCCCGACTTTGAGGAATCCCAAGCCGCCATCCGTGATGGTTCCACCAATTGCTATATCCCCAAAGCCGCCAATGGCCGCGCCCAAGGCACCAATGGTGATCGTGTTGGCAGCCGCGGTGCTGGCGCCAACAGCACTGCTATTAAAAAGCGTCGCTGGTGTCGTTGTATTACGGAAAATAGGAGAGATGCCATTTAGCGTGATGTTACCAGCCACACTGCTCACACCATTGAGATCGAGGGCACCATAAGTGTCGGTATTGATGGTGAAAGTTAAATTGCTACCAGCTCCACTGGCAAGCTGTGAGAGAGTGATGCCTGTGCCGCTGACTGCGGAGATGTAGGTCCCCACAGGAATGTTCGTCCCGCTAACGTGCATACCTACTGCCAGACTCGCGGTGCTGCCTGTCAGAGTCACTGCCTGGCTGGCATTGACAGTTGTACCGACATAAGTGAGTCGAGACTGGTCATAAGTCAGAGAATTCGTTCCTGCAGCATTGGCATCAGCGTTGATCGTGTATGTCGTGCCATTATTGATGGCCGTGATGAAGGCATTGGCCGGAATCCCAGTTCCGCTGACACGCATACCTACTTTGAGCGTGGAAGTATCCGCCACTGTAACGATGCGCTTATTCGGATCTGTGATCGAAGTGGTCGAACTCACATTTACAGAAGCAATCGAGTTACTCGTGATGATGGTAGTGCCTGCAGGCAGTGAGTTAGCAGCTGCAACCTGCAGGAATCCTTGATCCACTGTCAAATTGCCCGTGAAAGTGCCTGCTGATGGCCCCAAAACCAAAGTGCCGTTACCACGCTTGAGCAAGCCGCTACCAATCACTCCGCCGATGAGGTTGAGTGTGGCGGAATTCGGAGAAACTGTAACACCAGTGCCGACAGTAGTGGCACCAGTGACACCGACCCAACCAGTGCCAAGTTGGTTATTGACGTTGAGCGTCGAGTTCGCCCCAAGGTTCAATGTGGCAACTGAACTGTTGATATCGGAGCCTCGGCCATCCAGCGTTACGGAAGCAGACGCCGGAACGATGAATGCATTGTTGATCTGTGCAGCACTGTTGAAATTGTTTGCTCCGCTGGCAGCCGCTGTGGACGAATAGAGCGCCGAAGCCGGTATCGCAGTCAAATTGGCCACTGGAGCTGTTGTGCCATTCAAACCGATCGCAAGGCCACTTCCAGCCGTGTCAGGGCCGCCATAGAGCAATTGGTGACCACCGCCACCCGTGAGATTGTTAGTCTTGAAGACAATGCTGTGGAAGCCTGGCGTGAGATTGATGGAGCCTGTGCCTGCAGCAGTCAGCCCCTGGCCA
>JANOBP010000691.1:0-10303 GCA_031411715.1 Verrucomicrobiaceae bacterium
AGAAGATGGGTACCAAGGTGATCGCAATGAGGTAGATCAGCAAAGTGAGCAATGAGCCGACTTTAACGAAGTCTGAGAACCGGTAACGTCCAGGGCCATACACCATGAGGCAGGAAGGCTCCAGTGGCGTGAGATAAGAGCAACTCGCCGCCACCGCGATCATGATGGCAAAGGGGCGCGGATTCAAACCCGCCAGCAGCGCGGTCTGAATGGCGATGGGAATGACCACGATGGCCGCAGCCTGATTCGACATCGGCTGTGTAAGCAGCACCGTGAGCACAAAGAACCCGCTGAGCAGCCAAAGCGGACCGCCACCCCCGACGAGCGCGACGATCTGCCCAGCGAGATAGGTGGCAGCGCCCGTGTGATCCATGGCCGCCCCCAAAGCTAGCATGGAGCCGATGAGCATGATGGCCTTCCATTCGACGGCTCCATAAGCCTCCTCTGGCGTGATGCAGCCGGTGGCAAAGACCAGCAACGCGCCCAGCATGACCGCTACAGGCAACGACGTGACATTGAATGCTGCCAGCACGATGGCACCAACAAAGATACTGACCGCCACCACCGCGCGCTGACGCCGCGGACGCACTTCTTCCATGGAATCCATTGGCCCCAGGATGTGGAACGCACGTTCTCCCCCCAAAGCGGCGATTCGCTCGGGCCGCCCCTGGAGAAGCAACACGTCACCGAGTTTGATCGGTGTGAGGCTCATCTTCTCCACCACATTCACGCCGCGCTGGTTGATACCCAGCACCTGTAGCTCATAGCGCTCATTGAAACGGTGACCCTTGAGTGTGCGACCAATGAGCGATGATCCGGGCAGCACGATAGCCTCCGCCAGAGCGCTTTCTCTGTCGTGCAGTTCGGGATCAGACAGCTTCACATCCGCTTTGATCTCCATGCCACCCGTGTCTTTGACTTTGAGGATGTCCTCCTGACTGCCTTGCACCAGCAGCACGTCGCCAGCCTTCAGGACGGTGTGAGCATGCGCCTGCAAACGGGCGTTTTCGTCGCGAATGATGCGGATGACTGTTAGGCCAAGCGTTTGTCCGATCCTAGCCCCTTCGAGGGTCTTGCCATCGAGATTGGAGCCGGCTTGGATGACGATTTCACTGAAGTAGGGCCGCGCGGTGAACTCCTCGGCCAGTTCATCCGGCGCCGCGCGCTCAGGAATCATGCGTCGGCCGATGAAGTACATGTAAAGCACGCCAACGATGGCGATCGGCACGCCTACCACGGCAAGCTCGAACATACCGATGGGCGGCATGCCGTAGCGCGTCATCATGCCGCTAACCACGAGATTGGTCGAGGTTGAGATGACCGTGACCGAGCTGCTCAAGATGGAGGAAAAGGCCAATGGCATGAGCAAGCGTCCGGGACTGATGCCGGACTTTTTGGCGATGCCGAAAACCACCGGCACGAACAGCGCCGTGGCCGCCGTGTTACTCATGAAGGCGCTCAGACTGGCTGTGGTAATCATCACAGCCACCAGCAGTCGGTTGGGATTATTTCCCGCGCGAAAGAGCACTGCCCGGCCTGCCAGATCCGCGATGCCTGTACGCTGCAAGGCTGCTGTGAGAATCAGCAGACCAAGAATCATGATCACCGTATCGCTACCAAAACCTGCGAAGACCTTTTCCTCAGGCACCAGTCCGGTAAGCGCCAGTGCAAGCAACACACCCAGCGCGATAACATCCGGCGAGAACCTGTCCCACCAAAAGAGCACCAGCGAGATCACAACGATGCTGAACAGCAGGGCGATTTGAAGGGTCATGGCTGAGTTCTCATGCGAGCCGAACCGCAAAGTAGCGGGTTTTATGCGCCTGGATCAACGGCGTTCCAATCCACATGAACATACTTGTTTTCTTATCCATTAATCTAGGTGTCAGAAGCTGTTTTCGTTCGGTTTGGGCAGCTGCCGTTTTAGCAACTCCATTCTCGCTTGGCCGGCCACCGCGTTGATCTCTGGAGTTCTCCCTTAGCAGTTCCAGCTTGATCCGTATGGCCTGCGTGCACGCATGGATATTTTCCAAATGAAACTCGATCACGAGCGAGAGCATGTTCCAGTCATTCATGGCGGCTTCACTCCGTTGGATGGCGACTGTCTGCAAGATGCGCAAATCTCCTTTCAGGCTGGCTTCCTCGGACTGAATCGTCTCACAAGCCTCCCATGCATTGTCGAGTCGATCGTAGCGACTACTCGAGATGGCCTCGTGCAGGACATGCACCCGTTCGCAAAATCGATGTAGGATGTTCTCGGTATTTTCCAACTGCCCGTGGCATCTTGAAATCCAATCACCAGGTGATCCGAACTCTGCACCAGTCTTCCGCGAGCGATTCAACATGGAACTCAGATCTCTCCCCAGCCCAATCAAATGCGAGGAATCTGAGCGGAGGCCTGTTTCGAGGCTGTTCAAAAGATAGGATGCATTGGATGTGTTCATGCCGGTGTTGGTTGGATTCAGTCGTGTGCTTGAACCATTTCACCAAAGTCGCAGTGGTGGCTATGGGGTGTATCCCCACGAGCAGGCTCACTCAGTGCCCTTGACTCCCTTTATGCCACGCGGTCCCACCGCTGCTGCAACTCGATTAAATGTCCTGATGCAGGTGTCGATGAACGGGGCGGTCGTCGTCATGAAATCGAGAAGTGGGTCGTTTTGGAAAAGCGGAACTGTGACAGCCGGGCTCGCTAGCCTTGGCTGTCACAGCCAGGCCGGTGGTTGAGGCCTGCCTGTTGGTTTTGGGGGGGAGAAGTCAGGAAAAGCCCTGCAACCGTTTTTACGGGTTGCAGGGCCATTGTTGTGAGCACACACGATTGACTTATCGATTCGTGCTCACTGGAGGATCAACTATTGCCAAACCTCCGATTGGTTTCACCGCCCCATGGCTCAAAGCCGTGTGTGGCGTCGTAAAAAGTCATGTGCAGCCGCGCAGCACGAAGAAGAGCAGCAGGATGGGCAGCGGAATGCCAAGCAGCCACAATAGCGCCCAGCCGATTTTGCCGTTTTCAAGCCTGTGAGTGATGTGAGTCGTTTTCATGATGTTTTTCTTCGTGCGCTTACGCAGCGCGGGTTACTTCCACGCTTTCCGTGGGATAGGTGATGGTATCCGTTGCCTTGCTCTCTCTGGGCAGTTGCGACTCGCCAGTGAGGCAGATGTCTTGTGCGCCAGCTTGATCGAAGATCTTCTCTGCCCTGGCAATCTCCTCATCGTTCTCGGTGTGGACGGAAAGCAGGATGTTTCCTTCCTGGAGCTTACCCTCGTAACGCTTGGCTTCAAATTCAGGCATTCCCATGCCGATCAGGCCGCCTGCGATGCCACCAACTGCCGCACCAATGGCAGCCCCACTGAGAGCCGCAAGGATGGGTCCAGCAGCGATGAAGGGCCCAAGCCCAGGAATAGCCAGCGCGCCAATCCCGGCGATCCAGCCCAGCGCACCACCGAGGACACCACCCGTGCCCGCCCCTGTGACAGCGCCCTCGGGTGCCTTGGTGTGCTTTTCGTGCGCGAATTCATGACTCGTGTGCTCATCGGCGAACAGCGCGGAGATGTCGTCGTTGGAGAAGTTAGCAGCTTTGAGCTGATCGACGATTTGGTCTCCCTGATAGCGGGAGTTGACGATGCAAAAGACAGATTTTTGGGACATGGCGGTTGGTTCTTTGGGGTTGGCTGCGTGAATGATTTAGTTGCTCTTGGTGGCGGCTTGGACTTCGAGCTGGTTGTCCACATTTCTGGCTCCCACGAGTCGCTCGGCGATCACCGTGATGGCGCGCTTCTCCTCCGTGGTTTTGACGGGGCCGCGCAGTGTGACTTTGCCGTTCAACGTGATGATCTTCACGTTGTGAGCGTTCATAGAGAGCTGTTTTTCAGCAATGACATCCTTGCGAATCTTCGTCGTGGTTGCCATGTCATGGTCGCTGCTGCCCTGATCAAAGGGTGTGATCGTTATGTCTCCTCGGTCACGCACATTGCGCGCGGTATTGTCCGCAGCGGTGGTGAAGTATGGATCCAATTGATAGGCTCGATAAATCCCACCGACGTATCCAATGTGCGCAAAATCAGGCCAGGCCTCCGCCTTGAAATGAGGTGCTTGGTCAAGCATGACCTTGGTCGCGCTCAGCGTTAGAATGTCACGACTTGGATTGAATTGCAGCGCGGTGGGAGGCACAGCACTGAGTTCACCACCGATGCCGAGGAAGCCGCCAGTGGACACGATGACGGCCACAATGCGACCTGACTCCACATCCAAGATAAAATCAGTCACTTTGCCGAGGGTTTCATCCTGAAGATTCTTGACGGTCGTGCCGATGATGGCGCTGGCCTTAACCGCGCTGTTCAGCCGCTCCATGGGGCGCGCCGGTTTGTCCTGAGCCATGGCTGACAATGTCAGCCCCGTGATGGCGCTGAGGATGAGTGGAAGATGTCGTTTCATGTGTGGCTGGTGTTTGGGTGTGGCGAGAGTCCCAGCATGAGCTGCGCGGATCGAGCGCGCTATGGGGTGAAACCCGCCCTTGCCTCACGGTTTGATGTGCACTGGCTGCTCGACGCACAGGTAGGGTTTCACCCCATAGCTGTCCGGCCATGACTGGCGGACCCTCAGAGAGAGCCTTGATGCACCAACCCAAAAGCATGCAATGCCGATTCAAGAGTTTGAAACCCACCACCCGCATGCAAGAACCCAAGTTGAGCACGCTCTCAGGAGAGTACCTGACGGCACTGCGCGCTCATTTGGCGCAGGGAGGAGAGGCGAGCCTGCATTCGGCACATGAACTGGGTGGCCAGGCTGTGACGCTCGGACTGGAGACGCTAGATTTGGCCAAAGTGCACGAGCAGGCACTGAAGACACTGATCCTGCCGGACTGCTCATCAGTCATGAGGGAAGAAATGAACACTCGGGCGGAAGTCTTTTTCACCGAGGCCATCGTACCGATTGAGCACACGCATCGCGCAGCGCGGGAGGTCAGTACGGAGTTGCTGCAACTGACGGCGACCTTCGGTCAGCGCACGCTGGCACTGGCGGATTCCAACCGTGAGCTGAAAGAGGGCGTTATTGGAAGGAAGACGGCCGAGGCGGCTCTAGAAGCCAGTGAGCGGGCCTCCCGCCAGTTGCTCAAAGAGTCGCGGCAGTTGGAGCACGAGCTGCAAGCCATGACGCGCAAGATTTTATCATCGAATGAAGCGGAGCGGAAAACCATGAGCCATCAGCTTCAGGATGAGATCGCTCAGAACTTGCTAGGCATTCATGTCCGGCTGCTGTCGTTGAAACAGGAGGCCAGAAACAGCCATGAGGGCCTCGCCAGGGAGATCGCCATCACCCAGCAATTGGTAGATGCCGCAGTCAAAACAATCAACCGGTGCGTCCGAGAGTTCGACATTCCCCATGCAATTTAAGCGAACAGAATTATCGCGGCTTTATCTCGCTGCATTGCAACAGTATCTAAAGGCTGGTCATGCGCCTAGCTTGGAACCGGCTCATGAGCTGGGACGTCATGCCATGACACTCGGCTTGGAGACGCTGGATCTGGCGCGCATTCACGAGATCGCCCTGGTGACACTGGTGCTGCCCAGCGACTCCCCAAGGATACGTGATGGCTTGATGGGCCGGGCCGGCATCTTTTTTGCCGAAGTCCTCACCCCGGTCGAGGAAACCCATCGCGGTGCGCGTGAGGCCAACATTCACTTGAATTACATGATCACGGCGCTGAGCCAGCGCACGCATGAACTGGCCGCTTCGGTCGATGAATTGAAGCAGGAGATCGCGCAGCGCACGGCCGTGGAGGAATCTCTACGCATTAGCCAACAGACGTCCAGTGGGCTACTGAAGAAGTCGATACAGTTGCAGGACGAACTGCGACTGCTGTCCCGCCAGCTTTTGTCGGTGCAGGAGGAAGAGCGCAAGCGCATCAGCCGTGAGCTGCATGATGTCATCGCCCAGACGCTGACGGGCATCAATGTACGGCTGGCTGCATTGAAAACCGAGTCCACGGTCGACATCAAGGATTTGCAAAAGAAGATCACCAGCACGCAGCGGTTGGTGGAAAAGTCCGTGGACATCGTGCACCGCTTCGCGCGGGAGTTGCGCCCCTCGGTGCTGGACGATCTCGGCCTGATCCCCGCGCTCGAATCGTTCATGAAGGAATTCATGGAAAAAACCGGCGTGCGCGTCAGTCTCAAATCCTTCGCCGGGATTGAAATGTTGGATAGCATCAAACGCACGGTGCTCTATCGCATCGCTCAGGAGGCGATCACCAACGTGGCCCGTCATGCTCATGCGAATCACGTCGCAGTATGCTTTCAGGACCAAGGCGATGTCATCCGCATGGAAATCACCGACGACGGACATGGATTCGAAGTGGAAGGCACCTCGAAGCCGAAGAAGAAGAGCAACCGCCTGGGGCTGCTGGGCATGCGGGAGCGCGTTGAGATGGTCGGTGGCACGTTCTGCGTGGAGTCGGCTCCTGGAACAGGCACAACGGTCCGCGTCGAGGTGCCGGTGGCATCGAATGGAGCCAAGAAGTTTTTGATCGAGAAATCCAGTCCACCCGGTGCCGTTGAATGCCCATGAACTCAATCAAGGTCACTCCCTTGGCATCTGTGCCGCAGAACTCGTCTTTGGCTGAGGCGCAGGCTGCGTGCCGTGATGCGGAGCATCAACTGCGTGAGTTGCAGGCTGCTTTTGAGCAGCTTGTGACTGAGCGCACGGATGCGCTGCGCCAGAGCGAGCAGTTGCACCGCATCGCCTTTGATCTCGCACCGGCAGGAATGGCTTTCGCGGGACTGGACGAGCGCTTCACCAAGGTCAACGAAACCCTGTGTGAGATCACGGGCTACACCGCCGCCGAGTTGATCGGCATGAGCTGTGCGGACCTGACGCTCCCGGAGGATCTGGCGCGTGATGTCGAGTTGCAGGCGGCCTTCCGAAATGGCAGCACGACGAAGTATGCGAACGAAAAGCGCTACGTGCGCAAAGATGGCGGCATCCGCTGGGTGTCCACATCAGCCAGCATGGTGACGAATGTCGGCGCTCAGCCGCTTCACAGTATCCGCGTCGTGCGTGACATCACGGAGCGTAAGGAGGCGGGGAATCGAATGCGCATCTCTGAAGTGCGCTACCGCCGACTGTTTGAAGCCGCGCATGATGGCGTGCTGCTGCTCGACCCCGCAACATGCAAAATAACCGATGCCAATCCTTTCATGACGACGCTGCTCGGCTATACGCGTGAGCAGTTGGTGGGAAAGGAGCTGTTTGAGATCGGACTGCTCAAAGATGAGGCCGCGAGCCGGGAAATGTTTGAGAAATTGAAACTGGAACGTGAGGTTCGCTACGAAGACCTGCCGCTGGAGAGCAAGGAAGGCGAGCACCAGGACGTCGAAGTCGTGGCCAATGTTTACGATGAAGACGGACACTCCGTCATCCAGTGCAACATCCGTGACATCACCGCACGCAAGCAGGCGGAGGCGGCGCAGCACCGACTGGACGTGCTGACGACTTCGAATGAGAAACTGGAGCAGGCCATCATCCAGCGTCAGATGACGGAAGCAGCCCTCAGGCAAAGCGAGCAGCACCAGAAGCAACTCCTGGAGCAATCTCATGAGATGCAGGAGCAGTTGCGGCAGTTGTCTCGTGAGGTTTTGCAGGCGCAGGAAGATGAGCGCAAGCGCATCAGCCGGGAGCTGCACGACGTCATCGCCCAGACGCTCAGCGGCATCAACTTGCGCCTAGCCTTGCTGCAATCAGATTCCAGCACCAAGGATCTCCAGGAAAAAATCACGCAGACTCAGCATCTGGTGGCGCAGTCCGTGGACACCGTGCATCGCTTTGCCCGAGATCTGCGCCCCGCCATGCTGGATGATCTCGGGCTGATCCCTGCGCTGCACTCACACCTGAAGGATTTCACCCAGCAGTCCGGCATCCTCGTGGCTTTGCAGGCGCAGGCCGAAATCGAAGAACTGGACTGCGCCGGGCGTACTGTTTTGTACCGTGTCACGCAGGAGGCGCTGACCAACGTTGTCCGTCACGCCAAGGCCAGCCGTGTGGAGATGACGCTCCAGAAGTTCAGCGGCATCATCAGCCTGGAAATCAAAGACAACGGCCAGGGCTTTGAGGTGGATGGCAAGTCATGCTCCACCAAGAACAACCGCCTCGGCCTGCTTGGCATGAGAGAGCGCGTCGAGATGATCAACGGCACGTTTAACATCGACTCCAAGCCAGGCGGACCCACCACGATCCGTGTGGAGATTCCAGTGAGCACCTCTGAACCCTTACCCTCCTTCGCACCGTCATGAAACGCATCACCGTCCTCCTCGCAGATGACCACACCATCGTCCGTGAAGGACTCCGCGCCCTGCTGGCGCAGGAGTCCGACATGGAAGTCGTCGGTGAAGCGGTAAACGGACATCAGGCCGTCGCCTTTGCCAATAAGCTGGCTCCAGATGTCGTGGTCATGGATCTGGCCATGCCGCTGCTCAATGGACTCGACGCCATCACCCGGATTCGGGAGTGCACGCCAGCTTCCACCAAGATTCTCGTGCTTTCCTCATACGATGAAGATGGCTATGTTCAGCAAGCCAAGGCGCTGGGTGCCTCGGGCTATTTGGTCAAGCAAAGCGACTCGCATGTCCTCGCCACGGCCATCCGTCAGATTTATCAAGGCCACGTTTACTTCAAGCCCATCCGCCCAACCTCTGTGCAAACCCCATGAAACCTAAAGTGCTCAAGCCCGCTCAGGCGGCAACTCTCCTGCCCAAGTGTCCCACCGGTATCCAGGGCCTGGATGAAATCACCGGCGGCGGCCTGCCACGCGGGCGGCCCACACTGGTCTGCGGAGGCGCGGGCTGTGGCAAGACGCTGTTCGCGGCGGAATTCCTCGTGCGTGGCGCGGTGGAGTTCGGCGAGCCGGGCGTGCTGATGGCCTTCGAGGAGACGGAAAAGGAGCTGACGGCTAACGTTGCGTCACTCGGTTTTGATCTGGCAGGCCTGGTGCGGCGCAAAAAAATCGTGGTCGATTACGTCCATGTCGAGCGCAGCGAAGTGCAGGAGAGCGGCGAGTATGACCTGGAGGGAATTTTTGTCCGCCTCGGTCACGCCATTGACTCCATCGGGGCCAAGCGTGTCGTGCTCGACACACTCGAAGTGCTCTTCGCCAGCCTGCCCAACGAGGCCACCTTGCGCAGCGAACTGCGGCGGCTCTTCCGCTGGCTCAAGGACAAGGGCGTGACCGCCGTCATCACCGCCGAGCGCGGTCGCGAATCGCTCACGCGGCACGGACTGGAGGAGTATGTGTCCGACTGCGTCATCCTGCTGGATCACCGCGTGAATGATCAGATCGCCACGCGGCATCTGCGGGTGGTGAAGTATCGCGGCTCGCTGCACGGCACCAATGAGTTTCCTTTCCTCATCGGCGCGGACGGCATCAGCGTGCTGCCCATCACCTCGCTATCACTGAACCACAAAGTATCCACGGCGCGGATCGCCACCGGCATTCCCCGGCTTGATTCGATGCTGGGCGGCAAAGGTTTTTTTCGCGGCAGCAGCATTCTGCTCACCGGCACGTCGGGCACGGGCAAGACCATCATCTCCTCCAACTTTGCCCAGGCCGCCTGCCTGCGTAACGAACGCGTGCTCTTCTTCTCCTTCGAGGAATCGCCGAACCAGATCATTCGCAACATGCACTCCATCGGCCTGCGTCTGGAGCCGCTGGTGAAGCGCGACCTGCTGCGCTTTCACTCCGCGCGGCCTTCGCTCTACGGTCTGGAGATGCATCTGGCCACGATGTTCAAGGAGATCGCCACGTATAAACCGCATGTCGTCATCATTGATCCCATCACCAGCCTGATGGACCTCGGCACCGACTCGGAGGGCAAGGGCATGGTGACGCGGCTGATTGACTACCTGAAGGCCAACCAGGTCACCTCGTTCTTCACCAGCCTGACGCAGGGCGGCAAAGCGCCGCAGGAAAGTGAAGCCGCCATGTCCTCGCTCATGGATGCGTGGATTTTGCTCCAAGACTTCGAAGGCAACGGTGAACGCAACCGCGTGCTCTATGTGCTCAAAGCGCGCGGCATGAAGCATTCAAACCAAATCCGCGAGTTCCTGATTTCAGACCATGGCATCGACGTGGTGGACGCCTACATCGGGGCCAGTGGCGTGCTCACCGGCTCCGCACGCGCCGCGCAAAACGCGCTCGAAACCGCTGCCGTGCTCGCCGGGCAGCAGGAGGCCGCGCAGCTCGTGCGCGAGGTGGAGCGCAAAAGCACCGCACTCGAGCGGCAGATCAGCGATCTGCGTGCCGACCACGAAATC
>JANOBP010000692.1:0-18271 GCA_031411715.1 Verrucomicrobiaceae bacterium
AGGTTTTCCAGCACGGCGCGCATTTGCATCCGGTCTTCACCCCCAGTGGGAAACTCGTCACGGGCAATCATCCTGCGGATCATCGCTGGCATCGTGGCATCTGGCTGGCATGGACCAAGACAGAGTTTGGAGACGCGCATCCGGATTTTTGGAATCAAGGCAAGGGCGAAGGCGTCGCGACGCTGAGCGCGGAGATCCGCTTTGAGAAGTTGGACAAGCTCATGAGCAACGGCTTCGTCAGCCTGCATCGTTTTATTGATCATAGCACCGGTGCCGCCAAGGATGTGCTGCGTGAGACTTGGGAGGTCACCGTCGCCCAGCAGACGCTCGATGGACGTGTGACCAATGTCATCGACCTCATCAGCACGCAGACCTGCGCGGGTGAGACGCCGCTGAAGCTGCCAAAGTATCACTACGGTGGCCTCGGGGTGCGTGGGAATGAGCTCTGGAATGCGGTGCCTGATGTCATCATGCTCACCAGTGAAGGCCATGACCGCGTGAAGGGAGATGCCACCAAAGGCCGCTGGGTTTACATCGGTGGGAAAGTCGATGGAGCACCCGCTGGCCTCGCCGTGCTCATGCACCCGAGCAATTTCCGCTTTCGAGCAATTTCCGCTTTCCACAACCTCTGCGGCTCAATCCCAAGAACCCGCAGCTCTGCATCGCCCCCTCACAAGATGGACCGTGGGCCATCGAGCCTGGAAAAGAATATGTTTCGAAGTATCGCATCGTCGTCTACGACGGCGCAGCCGATCCGACGTGGATCGAGGCACGCTGGAAAGAATACATCATTGCCATGCCATGAGTATGGAGTGGCGACGAGTCGTCGCTTTTCCGATTCCCAAATCCTCCTCTTACTCTTCCTCCTCCTCCCTTGAGGCGGAGCTTATGGGCGTTGGCGGCACTTCTGAATCGAGGACGAGTAGGAGTAGGAGGAAGAGTAGGATCACCTCGCGGTTGGCTAGTTTTCGAAAGCAGCGTGCTGAGCGCAATGCGGGGCCGGAGCGCGTGTGTCAAAGACCACTCGCCTCTTGCAGCCCCAAAACAGCAGAAGGATTAATAGTGGAACTTTTTCGATCCGAAGCCGATGATTCAGCAATGAGACATATGAATTATCGGACTCTGGCGCTTACCTCATCCACCGCTCTCGCTCTCATTGGCATACTTTGGCTCTACAACACTTTTTGGGCGGAAGGCCGAGTCGTTTGCAGTCTTTCGAAAGGGGGGCAAACCTACAAGATTCGTCAGATACCAATTGAGAATCCAGGACTCAACGACGGATACATCCACCGCTGTGAGGTTTGGAGTGGTTCCATACTTACAACTGCTAAAGCCTATGCAGCGGACAGTTGGAAACCTCAAAGCTTTTCGATCACCACCCCAGTTGACGGGAAGGCCCACGTAATGGTGGATATCGCTTCTGGCTACTGGCCTGAAGTGATCTTCCATCTTGATGGCGCTGAGTTTGGATGCCAAGGCATCGGGTTTAATGTGAGCGATACTACCTGGACTGTTGCCCCCCCCACAGCGACTCACCAAGTAGCCCAGTTGCTGTGCAACTGGTCCCAGAAACCTGTTCCACAGGAACAGGGCAACTTTTAAAGTGGCCCAGATACGCCGCAACTGGAGTCTCCCCCCAGTTGCGCCGCAACCGGGCAACCACATCATCCAGCACGGCCCTCGTGACGGATTTGTACCCAAAGAAGATTCCTATGCGGAGGGGTGAGAGGTTGCGCAGCGGAGAGTGGCACGGTAGCTTGGCGACTATGAGCGTGATCACCCAGCGCATCGTCAGCGAGATCGAATCTGCCCCTGAACCCTTTCAAGCGGAGGTGCTTGATTTTGTGATCTTTCTCAAAGCCCGGAAGAGCGATCAAGTGCCAGCTAAAACATTCATCCGTCACACGCCCGGTGTCTGTGGGGGAGAGGCATGCATCCGCATGACGCGCATCGCTGTGTGGATGCTGGAAGAAGCAAGGCGCGCGTGTGCCAGCGAAGCAGACCTGCTGGCTGATTACCCGGTCCTGACGCATGAAGACCTCGAAACGGCCTGGCAATACGTCTCAACGCACCGTGAAGAGATCGAAAACGCGATCCGAGCCAACAACGAGGTATGATGGCTGCGATCTACGCCAACGAAAACTTTCCCCGGCGCGTGGTGAATGAACTGCGACTGCTCGGTCATGATGTGCTGACCTCGCAGGAAGCAGGAAGGGCCAACCAAATGGTGCCTGATGATGAGGTGCTTAAGTTTGCCACGCAACAGCAACGCGCAGTGCTCACCCTGAACCGTCTCGATTTCTTCCGGCTACATCGTTCAACGGGTGGGCAACACGCCGGGATCATCGCTTGCACGCGGGATGACGAGAACCCGGCAGCCTTTGCCCTCCGCATTCACGCTGCGATCTCTGCATCCACCTCCCTACTGGGGCAGTTGATTCGTGTGGTGCGCCCATCATTCTGAGCCGTCTCCCCGGTGCCAGCGGCCCACACTTGAAAACTCTTGAGCCTCTTGCAAAGCCTTTGTGTTCCTCGGTGACCTCTGTGGTAGGCCATATGGATTCACCACTGAGGACGCGGAGAGGCACCGAGATTCGGGGGGGGCTTTTGCAAGCGCCGCTGTCTTTTCAATGACAAGTGATGAAGGCAGAGCGAGTCATGCGATCCATCCTATTGATCATGCGCACCGCTTTCTTTGCCCTGCTTGGTTGTTGACAGGGGTTGGCGATGGTTGGCTGAACGGAACCGAGACTTTGAGACGGGTTGACCTTTTCCACTCATCACCCTAGACTCCGCGCATGATCACCACTCTTGACCTTCCTCAGGAAATCGTCACCCAAGCCCAGGATGTCGCGACCGCGCGCAAGACCACTCTTCAGGCACTGGTGGTGGAGGGACTCCGCACGGTGCTGCGTGCTGCGGTGCCTTTGACGACAAGCGAGCAGGCGCTGGCCCGTCTGCGTGCAGGGTATCATCTCGGTGGTGGCAAACCTCTCTCCCGTGACGAAGGCCATGCACGCTGAGGTGTTTCTGGACACGAACATCCTGGTCTATGCCTATGATATGGATGCGGGTGAGAAGCGCGCCACCGCTCTAGGCCTAGTGGAAGGCGGTTGGCTGAATCTGGGAAGCACGGCGATCAGCGTGCAGGTGCTTCAAGAGCTTTACGTCAATCTCCTCCGCAAGGGGCGCTCGCATGAGGAGGCATCCGTCATCCTTCATGATTTGTCACTCTGGCCCGTCGTGGAGAACACTCTGCCCCTGCTGCACACCGCTCTGGAGGTGAAGGAGCGGTGGCAGACTTCTCTCTGGGATGCGCTCATCATCGCCGCTGCCAGAGAAGCTGGTGCCACGACACTGATTTCCGAGGATCTGAATCACGGACAGGACTATGGCGGCGTGCGCATCCATAATCCCTTCCGGCCCGCTGCCCCCTGACTGAGACCTCACCCAGGGAAATGGGTTTGGTGTGCAACTCGGTGACAAAAAATACCCCAATTCTATTGATCATGCGCACCGCTTTCTTTGCCCTGCTTGCTCTTGCCTCTCCGCTCTTTTCCCGCCAGCCGAATGTCGTGCTCATTCTGGCCGATGACCTTGGTTATGCCGACCTCGGCTGTTTTGGTGCGGAGAAGATCCAAACGCCCCATTTGGATCGTCTGGCAGGGCAGGGGATGAAGTTCACCAGTTTCTATGTCTCACAGGCTGTTTGCAGTGCCTCACGCGCCTCATTGATGACGGGGTGTTACGCCAACCGCGTCGGCATGCAGGGCGCGCTGAATCACACTAGCCAGGAAGGCATTCATCCAGACGAATGGCTGCTACCTGAGATGCTGAAGGCGCAGGGTTATGCCACGGCGGCCTTTGGGAAGTGGCATCTGGGCACTCGCATGCTGTTCCATCCGCTGAACCATGGATTCGACGAATTCCTCGGCATTCCCTACTCGAATGACAACAGCAAGTTCCACCCCTCACTGGCCAGCGAGATGCCACCGCTGCCACTGTATGACGGTTTGAAGATCATCGAGACGGATCCCGATCAAAGCCGCTTCACCGAGCGCTTCACGCAGCGCGCCGTGGCCTTCATCGAGAAACAAAAAGAAAAGCCCTTCTTCCTCTACGTGCCGCACGTCATGCCACATGTGCCCATCTTTGCCTCGGACAAATTTCGCGGCCAATCAGCCGCAGGCCTGTATGGCGATGTCGTGCAGGAGCTGGATGACTCGGTGGGCCAAATCCTTGCCGCCATTCAGCGTTGTGGCATTGCGGACGACACGCTGGTCATCTTCTTCTCCGACAACGGCCCCTTCCTCAGCTACGGCAACCACGCTGGCTCCGCCAAGCCGCTGCGTGAAGGCAAGCTCACCAGCTTTGAAGGCGGCGTGCGTGTCCCTTTCATCGCCAGTTGGCCTGGGCACATCCCTGCCGGCCGCGTGTGTGATGAAGCCATCATGGAAACCGACTTGATGCCCACCCTGGCCGCACTCTGCGGTGGAAAGCTCGGCGATAAGAAAATCGACGGCCAAAACATCACCGCACTGCTTGAGGGCAAAGCCGAAGCGAAGTCACCGCATGAAGCGCTGGTCTTCTGGAGTGGTGACGAGCTTCAAGCCATCCGCAGTGGTCCATGGAAGCTGCACTTTGCCCACTCCTACATCAGTGTCGATGGCCCACCCGGCAAAGACGGCAAGCCCGCGCGCTTCGGCCAGATGAAGCCCGCCGCCATCACCTCCAGCGGCATCAGCGGGATCGCCACACGTCACGGATACTCGGTGCAAAACATTCCCCAATCCCTCTACAACCTCCAAGACGACCCCGGCG
Source organism: Verrucomicrobiaceae bacterium (assembly GCA_031411715.1). Classification (GTDB taxonomy): domain Bacteria; phylum Verrucomicrobiota; class Verrucomicrobiia; order Verrucomicrobiales; family Verrucomicrobiaceae; genus Prosthecobacter. Next base: position 4,822 of record JANOBP010000692.1, read on the forward strand.
AAACGAAAGACCTCTCCGCCGCCCATCCTGATATTCTGAAACGTCTCCAATCCCTCGCCGCCCCCGCCCGCCAAGATTTAGGTGATGCCTTGACCCAAACCAAAGCCACCGGCGCGCGTGCCATTGGGCGCTCCGAAACATCGCCTCAGCTCTAAAGACTCTTCAACGTGTCACACTCCATGACTTAGCAGGGTTGCAATTGGGTGTGGCCTCTGGCAATGGAGGCGGTTCACATGCCGAATCTCATTGTTCAACCTCGCGCTCGTTTGTTTCATGGTCACGTCTGGATTTATGCCACGGAGATTCAAAAGAGGCTGGGAGATCCGCAGCCGGGGGATGTCGTCAGGCTGCAGGACGTGCGGGGTAAGCCTCTGGGCAGTGCCATTTACAATCCCAAATCACAGATCTCTGCGCGCCTTTTTTCCTATCGACGTCAGGATCTGGACCTCGATCTGTTTCAACGCCGCATTGAGCGGGCGGTGAAAGTCCGAGTCGAGGCTGGCTTGGACACAAGCCTGTGTCGTCTGGTCTGGAGTGAGTCGGATGGTCTGCCTGGTGTCATCGTGGACCGTTATGGTGACTTCCTCGTGCTACAAACCCTGACCCTCGGCATGGCTCAGCGTCAGGACATCATCGTCGAGGCGCTCAACTCGGTGCTCAAGCCACGCGGCATCGTCCAACGCAATGAAGGTGCCGTGCGTCTGGCTGAAGGACTGGATCAGGTCAAAGGCGGCATCTCTGGCGAGCTGCCTGAGCCTTTCGTGGTGCGCTATCAAGGCAGTGCCTTTCACGCTGACCTGCTGGAAGGCCAAAAGACCGGCCTGTACCTCGATCAACTCGATAATTACCAACTCGTGGCCAAAATGGCCAAGGGCCGCCGCGTGCTCGACTGTTTCAGCAACCAAGGCGGTTTCGCTCAGGCCGCAGCCTTGGCCGGCGCTGCCGAAGTCACGGCCGTGGACAGCAGCGAGAGCGCTATCGCCCAGGCGCGCAAAAACGCGGAGATATCGGGCACCAAGATCGAGTTTGTGACCGACAACTGCTTCGACTTCCTCAAGCGCCAGGAGGCCGCTGACACGCGCTATGACCTGATCATCCTCGATCCGCCTTCCTTCACCAAGTCCAAGAGTTCACTCAACGACGCGCTCCGCGGCTACAAAGAGATCCATCTGCGCGCCATGAAGATGCTGGAGCCCGGCGGCATCTTTGCCACCTTCACCTGCAGCCACCACGTGAGTAACAGCGAATTCCACGGCAGCATCACGGACGCCGCCGTCGACGCCAAAAAAGTGCTCCGCCGCGTGTGCACCTTCACCCAGCGCCCCGATCATCCTATTCTTGCCACCATTCCTGAGACTCAATACCTCCGTGGCTTCGCCTATGAAGTCGTCGCCTCCTGGTAGTGGCTGCGTGCGATGTCAGGTCTGCATGGGGGTATTCTGCTGGATGGACCTGAAAATTCCGCCCTTCGTCACTGTCGCGTGGCTGCATGACAAGGATTGCTGAACAAATGCCATGGTGAAGTGCGTTATTTTCCATACTTAAGCTCCCATGCACCAACCTTCTGATTCTGAATCCCCCAAAACCTATGTCGGCACTTGGATTGCCGCCTTGCTGCTGCTGGTCACTTTTGTCATTGGACTGTTGATCTTCCCGCCGCTGTATGATGCACCAAAGGGTGAGTTTTCCAACATGGTGCTGTTCATCGGTCGCATGCATCCCATCCTGCTGCATCTACCCATCGGTGCCTTGATGTTCCTCACGATTCTGGAGTTTGTCTGCATGGGCCGGCGCGGTGAGTCTAAATATGGTGACTCCGCCGTAATGGCACTACTGGTGGGCTCAGGGGGCTCCGTGGTGGCCGTCCTAGCGGGCATCATGCTCTCGCGAGAGGGGGGGTATGTGGGTGGAAACTTTAGCCTGCATCAGACGATGGGCATCATTGGCACGGCAGGTGTGCTGCTGGCTCTGGTGATACGCCTGATGGCGATGGGACAGCGTAGCTTTGATCTGCTGCACGCCTACCGCGCGCTGTTTTTCCTGAGCTTTGGCATCATGAGCCTGGGGGCCCACTTCGGTGGCAACATCAGTCACGGCAGCAAGTTCACTAGCCAATTCGCGCCTGAGCCAATCAAGAGCCGGATGATCGCCATGGAGAAATGGATGCTCAGCTTTGTGGAAAAGCCCAAGGCGGCTCCGGAACCTGATAATGTGCCCGAAGCCAAGCCCGAGCCGAAAGTGGAGCCCACGACTGCCACCACGCCTCCAACAACGCCTCCGGTGTCGCCTCCGAATCCGCCATCGCCTCCCGCGCCAGCGAGCGGTGACAAGCTGGTCTTTCAGCATGTGATCCTGCCGATCTTCACCGCCAAGTGCAACAAGTGCCACAGCGAGGAGAAATCCAAAGGTGAGCTGCGTCTGGACACCTTTGAATTGACGATGAAAGGCGGCAAGGAAAGCGGTGACAAAAACATCGTCCCTGGCAAGCCTGCGGAAAGCGCGACGATTCAAGCCATTGTTTCCGATGTTGAGGCCGATGAGCACATGCCACCTAAAGGCAAGGACGAGCTCACAAAGGAAGAAATCGCTCTTATCAAATGGTGGGTGCAGGAAGGGGCTAGCGGCACGCAGAAAGTAGCCGATGCCAAATTCCCAACCGAACTCCAAGCCACTGTTGACGCCCTCTTGAAGCCTTAATCCATTATGAAACCCACCCACATCCTCCTCGCAATCGCATTCGCCCTCACCGCCCATGCAGCGGATGAGAAAGTCGCTGCTGATCCCGCCCTCGCTGCAGCCATGCAGCAAGTCAACGCCACGGGCGCTTCGCTCATGCCCATCGCAGCGGATGCCAAGGCCTATCGCTTCACCGCGCTGAATGTCGCCAAGGAATTCGCCGACGCAGGCCTCGCTCCGCTGGCACCCATCGCCGATAAGATCGCGTCCCTCGACATCGCGCGCAGCAAAGTCACCGATGCAGGACTCAAAACCGTCGCTGCGATGAAAAACCTCAAGGAACTGCACCTTGAAGGCACCACTATTGGTGATGCTGGCCTGGATCACCTCAAAGGCCTCGCTGAGCTGGAATACCTCAACCTCTACAACACCAAAGTCACCGACGCCGGGCTCGCCAAACTTGCCAGCCTCAGCAAACTCAAGGCCATCTACCTTTGGCAATCTGGCGTGACCAAAGCAGGCGTTGCTGCTCTGAAAGCCAAGCTACCCAAAGCCCACATCAACAGTGGCTGGACAGCGGAAGATGATGCCAAACCCACCGCTGTGGCCGCCGTGGCACCAGCCGCTGCGCCAGCAACCGCCAAGCCTGCCGCTACACCTGCTGCCGCTGCAACCAAGCCCGCTGCACCCGCTGCTGCCGGCGGCAAAGTGGACCCCGCCCTCGCCGCCAAAGCGATCATTTATAAAGACATCGTCGCCTCCATCCTGAGTGCCAAATGCATTGCCTGCCATGGCACGGAGAAGAAGAAGGGCAAACTTCAGTTGCACGACTATGCCTCCATCATGAAAGGCGGCGGCGATGGAGCCACCACGGTGATCGCCAAGAACACCAAGGAAAGCCTCATGCTCGTCCGCGCTGCTCTGGCCACCGATGATGACGAGCACATGCCACCGGCTGATGAGCCGCAGCTCACCAAAGAAGAAATCGCCGTCCTCAAGTGGTGGATCGAAAACGGTGCATCTGAAACAGCCACCGTGGCCTCCATCAAAGCTCCAGCCGATGTCGAAGGCGCGCTCGCGGTTCTTCTTGCCAAAGGCCTGCCAAAATCAGCCGCACCTGTCAAAGTCGCCAAGCCCAAGCCTGCCGCTTTGAGTGATGCTGAAAAAAAGGTCGTTGCCGATCTCACGCTCAAGATGCAGGCCCTCAACGCCTCCCTCATGCCCCTGGCGCAGGATACCGAGCAGCTTCGCCTCGGCGTGATCAATGCAGCGGATAAATTTGGCGATAAAGAGCTGGCCATGCTCGCTCCCATTGCCAAGCAGATCGTTTGGGTTGATCTCGCACGCAGCCAGATCACTGACGCCGCCGCAGAGACCCTTTCGAAGATGATCAATCTGGAACGCCTGCACCTCGAGAACACCAAGGTGTCCGACGCAGGCCTCGCCAAGCTCGCGGCGCTGCAAAACCTCGAATACCTCAACCTCTATGGCACCAAGACCACCGACGGCGGCATCGCCAGCCTTGCAGCGGCCAAAGCGTTGAAGAAGCTTTTCGTCTGGCAGACGGGCGTGACCCAAAACGGTGCCAAAGCCCTCGAAGCCAAGGTCCCCGGCCTAAAAGTCAACGTCGGCCTCAGTGAAGCCGAGATCGCCAAGCTCACCGCTCCACCTCCAGCGCCACCGCCTGCTCCCCCGAAGAAAGAAGAGCCTAAAAAGGCCGATCCGAAGGCCGCAGCAACTCCTGCTCCCGCTGCTGCGAAGCCTGCTGCCGCTGGCAGCGATGTGATCAAAACGATCATGAAGAATTATCACAAGCCTGACGATGCCCTTTGCAAAAAAGTGAGCGGCGGCACAGCCACCGATGCCGATCTCAGAACCCTACTCAAGGCTTATCAAGACATGTGTGCCGCCACGCCGCCAAAGGGAGATAAAGCCGCCTGGGTCACCAAATGCCAGTCGCTCATCGGCTCCGTGAAGAAAATCCAAGCCAAGGACGCGGCTGGTGTCGCCGCTTTCAAAGCCGCCGTGAACTGCAAAGCCTGCCACACCGACCACAAGGGGTCTTGAGTTTTTTTCACTAGGGCTGCCAATGGCCAGATCTATCGAGATTCGTGCTCGCGCCGAAAAGGAACTATCCAAGATTCCCAAGCGAGACGCGACGCGGATTGCCGAATCGATTCTGGTCTTGCAAGACGGGTTGAAGGGCGATATCAAAAAACTGACCAACCACGAGCCAGCATATCGGCTGCGCGTTGGCGATTGGCGTGTATTGTTCGACGTCCTTCCCGAGAAAATTGTCATCCAGACCATCAAACACCGCCGCGAGGCTTATTAAATTGCCATGAATGCCCAGATCATTGAAAGCAATGGCCGCAAACAGTTCGCGGTAATTCCTTACCGTCAGTATTTGAAGATGCAGGAGGAGTTGGAAGACTTGCGCGATCTACGGACCATTCGTGAGGCGCGTTTGGATCCCAAGAATCAAAAAGGTCGTCCGTTTCTTGAAGCCGCCAAAGTGCACGGATGGATCAAGTAATCTTGTTTTTGGCGACGAATCGTCGCCTCACCACATCTTCGTGCCTTGTTCACGCGTATCTTCATAGCGTTCACCCAGGATGCTGCTAAGCATCTTACCCCTCCATGCGTTCCTCTTCGATGAAACTCCCCATTTTCTGCTGCGCTTCACTTTGCTTGCTCACTTCCTGTTTGGAAGAGCGTGAGCCCATCACCGAGGTGCGTGAGATTTCCAGTCATGCCGGAAAGGCCTACGTCGATATTCCCAGCGCCACGCGCTTTCGTGATGACGTCAAAGAGGAATCGCAACAGCGCCCAAACTTCCGCGAGTTGCTGACTTGGTCCTTGCCTGAAGGCTGGGGCGAGTCCGCAACCCCAGATCCCACAGGTCTGCGCACGCTCGACCTGCGCTTTGGCCCAAATCAAGAGGGCGAGTGCTACATCTCCTTCATGGTCGGCCCCGCAGGCGGTTTGGAGGCCAACGTGAACCGTTGGCGTGGGCAAATGGGTCAACCAGCCTTCACCGCAGATGAGGTCGCCAAGCTCGCCAAGAAACCCTTCTTCAATCGGGATGCCACCTTCGTCACCATTGATGGCGACTTCAAAAGCTTCGGTGCTGCCGAAGCCAAAACCGGTTACCGCATGCTTGGCCTCATCCACAGCGCCGAGCAGGCCACCATTTTCGTCAAACTCACCGGCCCCAAAGCCCTCGTCGAGCAAAACACCGCCGCTTTCGACGCCTTCTGCCAGTCCATCAAACCGAATGCTGCTCTCATGAAGCAAGAATGATCTCGATACTGAGCACTAAGCACTGAGCACTCTCCCACTTCCCCCCACCGTGTCTGCCCCCACAAAATCCCCCTTTGCGAAACTCTTCGCCTTCCTCACCAGTTTCGGACTCGCCACGTTCACACTGTCGATGCTGCTGCTCATCACTTTCCTCGGCACGCTGGAGCAGGCGGAGTATGGATTGGTGGCAAGTCAGGCGCGTTACTTTGAGTCGTTCTTTGTGGATCGCATCGACGTGGCGGCCTGCTTGCGTGCGCTGGCGATCACGGACCTCGGTAAATTCTCGATACCCGTCACCATCATGCCTGGTGGTTACACGTTGATGGCGTTGCTGTTTGTGAATTTGCTGCTCGGTGGACTGATCCGCATCCGCAAGTCGCCGAAGGTCATCGGCGTCATCATTTCGCACTTCGCCATCCTGTTCATGATCGCAGCGGGAGCGGTGAGTTATCACTTTGCCAAGGAAGGCATCCTGAGCCTGCCCGAGGGTGAGACTGGAGATGAGTTTCAGAGTTATCACGACCGTGTGATCGAGATCGAGAAAGCTCCAGCAGATGACAAGGCTGCGCGCGAATCCCTGGTGATCGGCGAGGGTCTCTATGAAGACCTCGAGAGCGGCCAAGGCCGCACCTTCACGCATGAGAGCCTGCCGTTTGATCTCATGATCACCAACTGGAAGCGCAACGCCGAGCCGCGTCGTGACACCAAGGAGCGTGGCGATGCCGTGGACGGTTACTACATCCAGGAAGTCTCGTTGATTGATCCCAAGACTGATCAAGCCATCGTCGATGAACAACTCGCCAGTGCTTGTCTGGCCATCGTGAAGGATAAAAAGACCGGCGCTGAGCAGAAGGGCATCTTGTGGGAGTTCTCCCGTGCCCCATGGACGGTGACGGTGAATGACGTGAAATACCTCATCGACCTGCGCCGTCGCACTTATCGTCTCCCCTTTGCCGTGCGCTTGGACAAGACCGACGAGGAGAAGCATCCTGGGACCAATCGCCCGCGCAGTTTCACCAGTTGGGTCACCAAGATCACGGGAGAGCGTGAGGAGAAGCGCGTTGTCACCATGAACGAGCCTGTGCGCAGCAATGGCTACGCAGTCTTCCAAAGTAGCTTCAGCGCAGGTGTGGAGGATGGCACGGGGGTAAAAAGCTCCGGCTTCATGATCGTGGAAAATCCATCAGATCATTGGCCGCTCATTTCCTGCATCATCGTGGCCTTTGGCCTGCTCATTCACTTCTGCATGATGCTCGCTCGCGCCATGAAGTGGCACGAGTGGCTCACCGCTGGCCTCGCTGTGCTGGTCTTTGGTGGTCTCTTCGGAGTCGCGATTTGGAAACTCTATTAACACGCTTATGAAGCCCTCTATTCTCATCTTCCTTGCTTTGATGTCATTCGCTCGTGTCATGCTGGCAGCAGAGCTGCCGTCCCTCGACCTCCTGCGTGATAAAGAAGTCGTCAATACCTTCGCCCTGCTGCCGGTGCAGGAGTCTGGCCGCATCAAGCCGCTCGAAACACTCGCCACCTATCGTCTCAAGCCGCTGCGCGCTCGGGCCAGTGTCTATTTGAGCGAAGATGGCGAATACAATGGTAAGCCACTCATTGACCCCGCCACGCAGAAGCCGATCACCAATGATAAAGGCAAGCCCGTCAGCCTCAGCGCCACCGAGTGGCTGCTGGTGAGTTGGTTCCGGCCTGATCTGGCCAAAACCATCCCGCTTTTCACCGTGGATAATTCCTCGGCGATTGCCGAGCTCGGCCTCAAGACCCGCGAGAAACGCGATCAATACACTTTTGCCGAGCTTGAGCCTGCACGTGAGTCCTTGGATTCCAAGATGAAGGAGTACGGTCAAATCCCTTCCAAGCAGCAGTCACCAGAGCAGCGCATGATCGTCCAACTCGCGATCAACTTCCTCGATTACGAGATGATCCTCAGCCACTTCGATTTCATTCGCTCTCCTGTGGGCTTGAAGCCCGAAGGCCTGCCTGAAGGTGTGAAGCAGCCGGTGAGGCTCTCACAAAGCCTTGCCGTGTTCGCGGACGCCTTGAAGAAGTCCAGCACTCCGCCGATGCAGATCCCATGGTTCCGCCCACTCTTCCGAGGCACGCTCGGTGCGATGATGACGGGCACACCCGAACGCCAAATCCGACTCTTCCCGCCTGCGCCCACGGCCAAGGATGTCTGGCATGGTCCCGGTGAAATGCTCTTCAATACCCTGCAAACTGGCGAAACAGTGCCAGCCGACCAACTCGCCTGGCTTGGCAAATACGAGGACCTCTACCTCGCCCTGCCGGATGCCGCCAAATTCAAAAGCGCTGCCAATTCTCTGCTCCTTGCGGTCAATGAAGCGGCTGCGGCACGCAAGGAGGCCTCACGCGTGCCGCTCGAGGTTCACATGCTACGCACCGACTACTTCCATTGGGCGCAGTGGTTGTTTTTGACCGGCCTTGTCTTGGTTACGCTGACTTGGGTTGCTCCTGGATCAAAATTTGGATTCCTCAGCAAGTTGGCTGCTTGGTTGATTCTCGTTGCCGCTACAGGCATGGCATCAACGGGTGTGGTGATCCGCTGCATCATCATGCAGCGTCCTCCGATCACTGTGTTGTATGAAACCATCATCTTCATCGGAACCTCTGTCGCTATATTTGGCCTGATTGCCGAATACCTCACCAAGCGTGGCCTTGGTCTGCTTATCGCCGCTGTGGGTGGTGCTGCGTGCATGTTCCTCTCCATTCAGTTTGAGGCCTCGGACGCCACGGACACGCTCCAGCAACTTCAAGCCGTGCTCATCACCGAGTTCTGGCTCTCCACTCACGTGCCTATCATCAATCTCGGCTACGCCGCATGCATGGTCTGCGCGTTGATCTCGATGATTTACTTTGTCCAACGCATGGTTGGCAAAATCAAAGTGGGCGACGACGATGCGCGCTTCCTCACCCGAGTGGCCTATGGTTTCATCGGTGCTGGTTTATTCCTCTCGCTCGTCGGCACCGTGCTCGGCGGGATTTGGGCCAACTACAGTTGGGGTCGCTTCTGGGGCTGGGATCCCAAGGAAAACGGTGCGCTCATGATCGTGCTGATGTGCTTGGTCATTCTACATGCGCGCATGGGCGGCTACATTCGTGAAATCGGCCTGCACTGCTGCAATCTCATCCTCGGCTGCATCGTGATCTTCTCCTGGTTCGGCGTGAATCAGCTCGGCGTTGGCCTGCATGCCTATGGCTTCACCGATGGCATCTGGCCCAAGATTTACGGCTATTGGGCCAGCCAAGGCGCTTTGCTCATTTACGGGCTCTGGCTCGCACGCAGTGACCGCAGGCCAAAGCGTACTGAGCCAGTCGTGCTGGCAGAGGTGTCGAAGGCTTAAACCGCCAAGCGCGCGTCGATATCCTGCTCAAGCCAAGTCCACATGCTCTGGATCGCCGCCGTGACATTGGTCTTGGCTGCGGCGAGTTCCGTCGCGCTGAGTTTGCTGCCAGCGGCGGGCATGCAGCGGGCGAACATGTAGTATTTGATCTTCGGCTCAGTGCCTGATGGACGTACAGCGAAGCTGCGGCCGTCAGCGAGATCCACGAAGAGCATTTTCTCCTTGGAAACGATGTCGCCTTCTTCGTCGTGGATTTCGTCTTTGCGGAAGTCACGCACTTTGATGACAGCGGAGCCATCGACCGTCTTGGGCGGGTTGGCACCATAGCTATCGGCTAGTTTGGCGATCTGTGCGGCACCAGCGGCACCTTCAAAGACCTTGCTCTCATTGCGCTCCTGGAAGTAGCCGATGTCGGCATACACTTCATCGAGCAACTCGATCATGGTCAGACCACGGCTGGCGGCGTAGGCGGCCAACTCGGCAAACATGATGACCGCGCCGTTGCCGTCTTTGTCACGGCTGAAGTCGTCGCCCATGTAGCCGTAGCTTTCCTCACCACCGAAGGCTAGGAACATGCTGTACTGGAGTCGGGCTGCACGGCTTTCGGCGGCGCTGAGGTCGCGATACTTGGCACGGATGTCGGCTGGCAAAGCGGCTTCGTATTTGGAGAGCTTGCTGCTGATCCATTTAAAGCCGGTGAGCGTGTTCACGCAGCGGATGCCAAATCGTGCCGCGATGGCGTCCTGCATCGGGCTGGTGACATACGTCTTCAAAAAGACGGCATGGCTCTTGTTGGAGTCATTGAGGATACCGAGGTCAAACATCGTCTTGATGCGATACCAGCCGATCAGCGAGCCCGTTTGGTTGCCGGTGAGCAGCACCATCTCGCCAGCGGCATTGCGCACACCGACGCCCATGCGGTCGCAGTCCGGATCGGTGCCGATGACGATGTCCGCGCCTTCTTTGTTGGCCAAATCGACCGCCATCTTCAAAGCGGGTGCGTTTTCCGGGTTGGGAGACTTCACGGTGGGGAAGCGGCCATCGCGAATGTCCTGCTCCGGCACCGTCAGGAAATTGAAGCCGAGTTTTTTCAGCAACACCGGCACCAGCACGCCACCCGTGCCATGCAGCGCGGTGAAGACAATTTTGAGCTTCTTGGCGGCTGCTTGCTCCAGCAATTGCGGTTGCAGCATCATCGTTTCGACGCGCTCCAGATACTGCGCGTCCATTTCGGCACCGAGCATGGTGAGTTGACCACGCTGGACCTCAGGCAGTGGCTCGTAGCTCTCGCCTTGGATGGCGTTCACCTCTTTGATGATGCCCGTGGCGTGTGGCTCCACGATGCCTGCGCCGTCGTTGAAATTGACTTTGTAGCCGTTGTCGTGCGCAGGATTGTGGCTGGCGGTGAGCATGATGCCCGCATCCGCACGCAATTGACGCACGGCGAAGCTCATCTCCGGCGTCGCGCGGCATCCGTCGAAGAGACAAACGTCCGCGCCGTGGTCCATGGCGATCTGCGCGCACTTCTGCGCGAACTCCGCCGAGAAATGCCGCGTGTCATGAGCGAAGACGATCTTCGGCTTCCCGCCAAGGCCCGCATTCGAGCGGTAGGTCTTGATGTAGGCCACCAGGCCGCGTGTGGCGCGACTGATGTTGAAATAGTTCATCGAATTCGTGCCTACACACGGATGATCTGGCCGCTGATCCGCTGCCGCGTTGCCGCGCTCAGCCTTGGTTACCACCTTGCCGATCGTGCGCCCACGCAGGCCGCCGGTGCCAAACTTCAGCTTCTGATAAAACCGATCATCCAGCTCACTCCACTGCGCTGCAGCGACCAATTCTTCAATAACAGAACGATAAAGAGGCTCGGTGCTGGCAGCGAGCAGACCGAGGATGTTTTCAAGCGTGGAGGAGAGGATGTGGCCCGCAGTAGCGGCGGCCTGGAGGTTGGCTTCGAGTGACATAGGAGTCGGGATGATAATGAGAGCCGCAAATTTGTCTCGAACTAACCCAGCTCCGCCGATCTTTTTTTCGTCATGATCCTCACTCTTCGAATGAGTGCTCAAGTGCGAAGCCACCGGACCATGTGTGGGTCGTCATCCCAGGAGGCTCGAAAGTCATCGCCGACATCGACATCCCCGGCTCCGGCTACGACGGCCACATCTGGGAAACCCCCGTCATGGACGGTGCCGGCCGCCTCCTGGTGAACGTCAGCTTCACCGACGGCACGACGACTCAGGTGATCATTCCTTGAGGAGGCGTTTCTCTTTTGAAGGGGAACTCTTTTGTATTCCCTCCGCTTCCGGCTAGAGAATGGGATGCTTGTGCTTTTGACGAATGATGATGGAATCCTGGCCCCTGGACTGGAGGCTGCTGAAAGGGCGGTGCTGTCGCTGGGGTGGGAGGCGGTGGTGGTGGCTCCAAATGTGGAGAAGTCGATGTGTGGTCACCGCGTGACGACGCATGAACCGCTGCGGGTGGAGCAGCATGGGCCAGACCGTTTCGCGGTGCACGGCACGCCGGCGGATTGCGTGCGTCTGGCGCTTTTTGCTCTCGGTGTGAAGCCTGATCTGGTGATCAGCGGCATCAATGCGGGTGGAAATATGGGCCAGGACATTCACATCTCCGGCACGGTGGCGGCGGCGCGTGAGGCGGCTTATCATGGCTTGCCAGCGATCGCGCTATCTCATTACATGAAGAGTGAGTATGTGGTGGATTGGCCGCGCACGGCGCAGTGGGCCGCAAGGGTGCTGATGGAGCTGACGCAGGCGGCACAAGCACCGCGCACGATCTGGAATGTCAATTTCCCGCATCTGGACCGCCACGCCACCGAGCTGCCGCCGCGGGTACGCTGTGTGCCGTCGCCGTCGCCGTTGAAGGTGAGCTTTCTACAGCCGGCACCACTGACTTTTGAATACAATGCCGCCTACAAAGAGCGCCCGCGCGATCCCGGCTCAGACGTCGAAGCCTGCTTCGGTGACCATGTGTCGGTTTCACTGCTGAGCATCTGAGCTTTGGTGCTACCAAGCATGGAATGAGTTGCAGGCGAAAGGATGGGCTATAAGAAACGGTTTCATTCAAGGTGTTTGGTATCCCATTCAGCATCTCTCAATTGTCTCACCATCCTGCGTGAAGCTTTTCACTCCGAAAAAACCGAAAAACAGACGCCGCTACAGTTCCGTCAAGCGAGTGGCCAAAGGCGTGCTGACCGGTGGACTGGCGATAGGTCTCATCACCCTGCTGGCGGTGAAATTTTCGCAGCTTCGTCCCTTAGAAGTCCCTACTGTGAAGGAGTCAGGCGACAAAATGTCGCAAGTCGAGGCGGAACTGCGTCCGACTCTCGAGGTGGCTCAAACACACCGAGAAGACGCGATCCCACTTGAACCGCCCGAGATCGATCTTGGAAGCGCTCCGATGCCGAAGACTCAGCCAGTGGTTGCGGAAGCGCTCCCCACCAAGAAAGCCACTCAAGCCCCCCAAGTTCCTGTGGTGCCCGCCGAGCCACCTCCGCCCACTGCGGCACCCATGCCCGAGAATGTGGACGCATCGATGCCGAAGCCGCAAGAGGTCACCGTAGCAATGATCCCACCCCTAGCGGTTGCTCGAGCGAGCCCGACAGCCGAGTTACCCGCCTCACCGCCCAAAGCCGATGCTGAGAAGCTGCCCGCGAAGAAGAGTGGCGATGGTGAATTTGTACTGATCGATGCAGTTACGGCGGTGATTGGGGACAGCCTGGATGGCTCCAAGAATGCCCTGCCTCACCGCGTCCGGCTGAGTCCTTTCTGGATCGCCCGTCATGAAGTGAGCTTTGAGCTGTGGGAGAAGGTCGTGAAATGGGGGCGTGCGCATCAATACGTCGATCTGCCCGCAGGATCGGGAAAGATGAAGAATCACCCTCTGTATGGCATCTCCTGGCAAGACGCGGCGAAGTGGTGCAATGCGCGGAGTGAGATGGAAGGCCTCACGCCATGCTATTACGAGAATCAAGCCAAGCAGGACGTGATGCGCAAAGATACTTCCTATCTGAACAACCGCTGCGTGCGCTGGGATGCCAATGGCTACCGCCTGCCAACCGAGGCCGAGTGGGAGGTGGCCGCACG
>JANOBP010000693.1:0-3215 GCA_031411715.1 Verrucomicrobiaceae bacterium
CGGTGAGGTGCTGGATGCGGAGTTCCTTGACGACGGGGAGAACTTGCGCAGCCCATTCGGCATCAGTGATTCCGAAGGCTTCGGCGCGGGTGTGGAGCTCTTCATCGGAGGCGGTGAATGGAAGCTTCTGCCACGAGCCGCCAAGGCGCGCAAGGTGGATGGCTACACCCAGAGGGGAGGGGAGTGTGTCCAGAGTGGTGCGGACGCCGGTGGCATCGTCATGAATATCCAGATTGGCCTGCAAGGAGCCTTTGGTGCTGCCGCCTTTGGCAATCCAGCTTTCACTGATGCTGCGAGTGAGGTCGCGCGCTTCGAGATCCGTCGCGACCGTGCCGAGGAGTTGGGCTTTGGGGCCATTGGCAGCGAGGATGATCCAGCCTGGGGGGTACGGCGAGACTTCGACATCGTTTTGAACGGCAATGACGGGATTGAGGCGCTCTCCGAGACCACTGGCGATGAGGGTGGGGGCGCGGACGAGATTTTCGATCGTGGTGCGGATGACGAGTTGATCCTGAGCGGTGCGGACTTTGCCGCTGAGATGGGCGATCTGGCCTTCGAAAGCGATGTGAAGTCCAGAGAGACGGTGCTGGAGCGTGCGCTGTGAGTCTAGCGCCGTGTGTGCAGCCTGGGTGAGTTTTTCCTCCATGCGTGGCAGGAGCACCAAGGCCCCTAGACACCAAATGGAGCAGAAGGACATGGTAGCGGTGATCCAGCGTGCTGTGGTCATGGCAGTCTGGTGGAGTACGGGTCAGGCGTGTTGCTTGGCACGAATGTCTTCGATGCTGAGGCGACGGAGCTCACCACGTTGGTTTGCTTGAAGGAACGTCTGCGTGGTGATGTCCAGGGCGGTGAGCCAGCCTTCGCCATAGGCCCAGGTGTCGATGCAGATGGCACCGGGCTTGATGAGTGGCAGGCCTGTTTTTTGCGCTGTGTGGCCACAGATGAGCGTCTTGCCGGAGAAATGAGCGTGAGCATCATCGAAACGCCGCCAGAAGAGCCAGTCGTCGCTTTGATCGGCAAGTGGGAGCATCGCATTGACGCCGGCGTGGGCGAAGATGTGCGAGTCGGTTTCAAAAAACCTCTGGCATTGGTTTTCCATAAAATGCCAATGCGTATCAGGCACGGCTTTGAAGTCAGGGTTGGCTGCGCCGACGTAGCTCGCCATGGTCTGCCGACCGCCGACCGCGAGCCATGAGTCCATATCAACAAGACCGTGACGAGCGTCGAGCATGAGGATTTCGTGATTGCCAAGGATGGGGACGAGGCGCGTTTGGTGCTGGAGAGCAAGCAGTCGATCAATGATACCGCGCGAGTCTGGGCCGCGGTCAACGTAGTCTCCGAGGGTGATGAGAGTGTCATCCGCCTGGGGGGCAAGTTCGCGCAAAAGCAGATCCAAGGCTGTGGAGCAGCCATGGATGTCGCCGATGACGAGGGTGCGCATAAGGTGCGGAAAGTGGCAGAGGTGAGCGTTAGCGCAACGAAGAATGAGTATTCGACAGTTTGTGGAGTCGCATGAAGAATCGCAGCATGCCAACAGCCGAAAATGCCAGCAGCGCCATGTTTGAAGCGCGGGGCTTGAGTAAAGTTTACCACACCGGGGAGCTGGATGTGGTAGCCTTGCATGGCGTGGATCTTGTTTTCCGCAGCGGAGAACTTGTGGTGCTGCTGGGCGCATCTGGCAGCGGGAAGTCGACGCTTTTGAATATATTAGGCGGACTGGATGTGCCAACGTCGGGTGCTTTGCGCTATAAAGGATGGGACCTCACGAACGCAGACGAACGTATCCTTACGCAGTTCCGTCGCAATTGCGTGGGTTTTGTCTTTCAATTCTATAATCTCATCCCAAGTCTCACTGCCCGGGAGAATGTGGCACTGATTACCGATATTGCCCCAGATCCGATGAAGCCGGAGGAGGCCTTGGAAATGGTGGGCTTAAAGCACCGCATGGACCACTTTCCCTCCCAACTCAGCGGCGGAGAGCAGCAGCGCGTGGCCATCGCGCGTGCGATTGCTAAAAAACCAGAGGTTTTGCTATGCGATGAGCCAACTGGAGCACTTGACGTCACCACGGGCATTACCGTATTGGAAGCTGTGGAGCGCATTAATCGCGAGCTAGGCACCCTGACGGTCGTGATCACGCACAATGCAGCGATGGCTGAAATGGCTGACCGCGTGCTACACCTTTCAGATGGCCAGATCGTCAAAGAGCGTCGCAACGAGCAGCGCCTTGCTGTAACAAGCTTGAGGTGGTGAAACCTGTTCATCCAAATGGGTGAAACAGATTTTGAGTTCGGCATTTGGCAGTTTTTTTGTGATTTTCCACTCCTTGAGCCATTTGCCGTTAAGTTTCGCTAAGCTTTTTAGAGACGTGGGAAATTTGCAATTTGGCAAAGTTGAATCGCGAATCCGCTCTTGCCATGCAGAAGTGAAGTGCTATTTACCTTGGTTCAGGAGAAGAATGAAGAGAGTTAGAGATCAGAATAGCGAATTGATAAAGGATTCTGAAAATTCTATTTTTTTCACTCTAATTCTAAAAAATACCTTGCGGCAGTGAGGTGTTACGTGTTACTATAGTTTTAATCGCGGGTATAGCTTAATGGTAAAGTTCCAGCCTTCCACGCTGGCCATGTGGGTTCGATTCCCACTACCCGCTCTGAGAACACGCTCAATCCTGAAAATCCACAACTAACACTGCCAATCATGAACACTGGACATCCTACCCGTATTGCGGGCATTACAGTTTTTGCACTTAATGTTGCTTTATCGACATTGGCTTTATCTCAAAGTCCAAACAACTGCCAAGAGATAGCCAATGATGTGCGTGTGGCTGTTGAAAAAGATCCTTCAAAGGTTCTAATGGTTGTTGAGGATGCGCTGGTTATCAACGAGTCCTGCGCTGGCGATATTGTGCGCTCGGCCATCGTTGCCTCAAAAGCTGATGCAGCCCTCACAAATCAGATCGTGCAAACTGCGACTTCAGTCGCACCCAAACAGACAGTAGCTATCAATGATGCTGCTGGCTCCACTGTGCCAGGCTACGTCGCGGCGGCACCCGTTGTCACGACTGAACGCCCAGTGGCATTCGCTGATGGAAAAAACCCGGGTAAAAACCCAGTGAATCCAGGCAAGACCCCAGTGGCCCCCGTCGAGCCAACCCCTGAAGAAGCCTTCTTCATTCCTTCGACGATCCGCGGAGTGTTCCTGATCATGCCCCC
>JANOBP010000694.1:0-3377 GCA_031411715.1 Verrucomicrobiaceae bacterium
CATGATTGAAGCAAAGACACACCAAGTGTTGCCGATGAGCGTGGATTTGCCAGCACCGAGCGGACCGATGGTGACGTAGTAGCAGGCCGTGCCGAGTGCACCGAGCACGCCACGGGAGGCCAGCAACCAGTTTTGGAATGACCGCTTCATCGCAGGAGTAAAGAGAACCATCGTGATGACCAGGCCAATGGCGGCACGGAACGTCAAAGCCATCCACGGATCGACCTGACGATGTGACGCAAGGTCCTTCAGTAGTAGGGCATTGCCAGTGAAGCAGGTCAGTGAGAGCAGCATCCATAGCGTGCCGCGCCGGGGATGGTGGTGGAGGTGTGTATCAGGTATGCTCATGGAGGTGCCGGTCTGAGGGCTACCTTGTGGCATCATGTGTCGGGTCGTTTTCGAATGATGGTCGCTTTAGCGCAGGTTCCTCAAACCGTGGAGTTAGGCATGCCAAATGGCGCGCACCGTTTTGACAACGGCACGAATCGCAATTCGGCTGGCGGGTTTGAGGTTCATCAGACGCGCGGAGAATGGCGTTGGAGTTCATGGATGCAACTACGAATCCTTTCTCTGGGTGGCGACGGATGAAATTGATAGACGAGAGCTTTCATACTCTGGACGGTGGGCGGATGAAGGATCCCTTTCGTGTGCTCTTTGTATGTCTTGGAAATATTTGTCGCTCGCCCGCTGCAGAGGCTGTCATGCGTCATCTGGTTAAGCAGGAGGGATTATCTGAACAAGTGCAGATCGACTCGGCCGGCACAGCTGGCTGGCATGAGGGGAAACTACCGGATGAGCGAATGCGCGGGGCAGGGAAGTCACGTGGTTATCAACTGAATAGCCGCGCCCGACAGTTGAAGCGTGCTGATTTGTCGGACTTCGATCTCGTTCTCATGATGGATGAATCCAATCTTCGTGATTCACGCACGTTGGACCCAGAAGGGCTGCACAAATCTAAAGTGCGACTGTTGTGTGAGTTTTGCACACAGCACGACGCACGTGAGGTGCCAGATCCCTACTACGGTGGGCCTGAAGGGTTTGAAAATGTGCTCGATTTGCTGGAAGACGGCTGCGCAGGCGTGCTGGCTGAAATCAAGGCGCGTGCTGCTGAATAAAGGCCTTCACGGCCTCAGGAGTTGCTTCCAGGGGCCAGGTTTGAAGGGGTTTCGCTTTTAATGCCTCTAGAGTCGGATGCGTTGGCTCGTTGCCGGTTGCTTGCAGGACGACATCGGGGAACTTCGCCGGGCTTGCAGTGCTCAGGACGATGCTCACTCTGTCTTCAGCCATATCGGTGAAGGCACAGGCTGTGTGAGGATCCAGCACGTACTGCCAGTCCTTCCACATCTGTTCCGTCACTCGCACGATTTGGTCGTCATCCATGCGTGAAGCCCTAAAACTGGTCTTCGGCAGTGGGATTTGCACCGTGGCACCGGATTTGATCTGGGCCATGACCTCACGTACGCGCTGCGAGTTTTCACCGAGCATGTAGTAGAGGCAGCGCTCGAAGTTGGATGCTGCCTGGATGTCCATGCTGGGGGCATGGCTCGGATGCACATCCCCTTGGCGATACTCGCCGGTGGTGAAAAAGCGGTAGAGGATGTCGTTTTGATTCGTCGCCACACGGAAGGTGCCACAAGGCAGCCCCATACGCTGCGCCAGCCAGCCAGCCATGACGTTGCCAAAGTTCCCTGTCGGCACCACAAACTCACAGGTGGCCCGTTGTTCCTCGGGCAACCGCAGCACGGCCCAGATGTAGTACACACACTGGGCGAGGATGCGGGCAATGTTGATCGAGTTCACCGCCGAAAGATTCACCGACTGTGCGAAAGCCGTGTCGCCAAAACAGTCTTTCACCACCCGCTGGGCGTCATCAAAGGTTCCTGGCACCGGAATGGCGAAAACATTCGCGGCTCCCGTGCAGGCCATTTGTCGTTCTTGCAGCGGAGCCACGCGGCCATTGGGATACAAAATGAAAATGGTGATCCCCTCCTGACCCATGCAGCCATGGATCGCCGCACTTCCCGTGTCACCCGAGGTGGCACCGAGGACACAGAGGTGCTTGCCGCTGAGTTTGGTCTGTCGCTTATACAAGAGGCCCAGCAACTGAAGTGCGAAGTCTTTGAAGGCGAGTGTCGGCCCATGAAACAACTCCAGGATGTAAGTCTTGTCCGAGATCTTTTTCAGCGGCGCCACGTCTGGTGACTCGAAACGTCGATAAGCCTCTGCGGTGAGCTGATGCCACTCCGTCAGTGGAATCTCCGGTGCAAAGAGCGCAAAGAACTCCGCCGCCAACGGCGCATAGCTCAGCTTCTCCCATGCCGGTAGTTTGTCGGCGATGGATGGCAGCGATTCAGGCAAAAACAGCCCACCATCAGGTGCCAGGCCTGCTTCGACAGCTTCAGAGAACGTGTGTGGCTTCGTTTGACCACGTGTGGAGAAATAGTTCATGGGGATTCAGTGCGGGGGGCGGTGATGCGACTTCATGGATCATTTGATGTCGCTTCGCCAAACCTATTTCC
The DNA here is from genome assembly GCA_031411715.1 of Verrucomicrobiaceae bacterium. Classification (GTDB taxonomy): domain Bacteria; phylum Verrucomicrobiota; class Verrucomicrobiia; order Verrucomicrobiales; family Verrucomicrobiaceae; genus Prosthecobacter. Next base: position 2,520 of record JANOBP010000694.1, read on the forward strand.
AGTGGAAATGTCCCTTCCGTCTCACTGGAACAAAGACCACCGCAGAGATGCCGAGCGGCAGAGAACGCCGAGATTGGATTTTTGCGCAGGCCAGTCTCCCTTGCCTCCAGTTCCAATCCTTTCTTTACAGGAGATCACGGAGGCAACAGATACCAACAAAGCAGCCCTACAGCCGTGCGCAGCATGACGGGAGCGCGGAGACTCCTCTCCGCTTCTTCACCCTCGGAGCCGCGCATGGAGCGGCCTTGTAAGTCAGGAACAGCTTCAGATACGCTTCCATGCTGGTTGTGACGGTGGTTTCTTCCATGCTTTGTGGCTCTAATGATGAGGAGCTGATTGTGAAGAGCGCCGCAGTTTATTGTGCAGCATTACTTCTTGTGCAGCCTTCGCTGTTTTCTCTACCTTTCGCTTCTCGTAATACTTTTCTTCCACCAATTGCTTTCGGCAGTCCGAATGGAATCCCGCCGCAGCGAAAATGACTGCCGTCCAGGTCAAAAGACATTGCGGTGGCCAGCCTGCACTGAAACCTCCGAGGAAATGGGCAGCCGCAGACCCAAAGATCATGGCCAGGGCCGCTGTGTATTGCATGTGAATGTAATCCCCCCAGCTCGTAATGTGGCCTGTGGTAGGCTGGAAATTCTCTCCCGCCTCCCAGCGGCTTTCCATCAGCTTTCTCACTGCACCGGGCATGATTAGAATGCGGATCCAACGAAGCCACCACGAAAGAGTGGAAAGCCAAATCACGAAGTGGCGTAGCGCCTCCAGCAAGGGATTCGTGATAGCCCGATGAAGTGAGTAGATCAGCGTGCCTGCCAGGAGTGCCACAATCCCTAGCCCGGTGCCGTGCTTCTCGATGTC
>JANOBP010000695.1:0-5482 GCA_031411715.1 Verrucomicrobiaceae bacterium
CGCTTGCCGTTCACCAGCGCGTGGCTGGTGATGATGTCGTGATCATCTGCCACGGTGGCGATGTCACGCACATACACTGCGCCTTGGGGCGTGACTTTGAGTGGCACGGCGGCGAGATCCTGGATGTTTTTCACCACGGCATTGATCGGCACGATGGGATAGCTATTCGGCAGCGCGAGATTGCCACTGGGGCTGATCGTATTGGCATCAGTCATCGCTTTGACCACATCATCGGGCGACAAGCCATAAGCTCGGAGTCGGTCCGGCTTCACCTGGATGACGATCGTGCGTGCGCTGCCGCCGAAGGGCGGTGGGGCGCTCACGCCGGGCAGCGTGGCAAACAGCGGGCGCACCATGTTCAGAGCCGCGTCCTGCATCTGGGCTACGGATCGGTTCGGGTTCTCGGTGGAGAAAACGAGATTGCCCACGGGCACGCTACCGGCATCGAATCGCGTCACAAAGGCTCCTGGCGTGCCCGGCGGCATGAAGCTGCGGCTGCGATTCACATAGGCGATGGTTTCCGACAGCGCCGCCGACATGTCCGTGCCGGGATGAAACTGAAGCTTCATGATCGAGGCTCCCTGGATGTTCTTCGACTCGACGTGCTCGATTCCGGCGATGTAGAGGAAGTGATACTCGTAGTAGTAGGTCAGGTAGCCTTCCATCTGCAGCGCGTCCATGCCGCCATACGGCTGCGCGACGTAGATGGTGGGAATGCCCAGCGGCGGGAAGACATCGCGCGCCATCTTTTGCGTGGCGATCCATGACCCCAGCAAAACCGCCACGACTGCGACGAGAATAGTCCATGGATGGCGGAGGGCGAAGCGGGGGAGGGACATGAAGGATCGGTGGCGGAAGCGGGGCGTGGTAACTGGCGGGGCAGGGGCCTTCTTTCGCAAGAAACCACGTGGGTGCAAGGTCGCGCCGAACCGGACGAGTTACCTCGGCTTCCGCTTGCGGTCGATTCATGCATGCCAGTTGCCCCGCGCACAGCGCTCAGCCCACAGCGTGGTGATGACTGATTGCATGATCCACTGCTTGCATTCCCATCGCTTTCCCATTCCAATCGCAGCCGTGAGCCGCCCTTTCCTTTTTCTATTCCTAACCACCGTCACACTTGCGGCCGAGAGTCCTCGGGAACTCATCGAACAATACAGCGCGGATGTCAGCCTGCTGCAGCGCCACTGGTCCATCACGGGGGATTCCACCAAGTCCATGGACCGCGAGCAGAACTTGCATCAGAGCTGGCTCAGTCGGCTGAGTCAGCTTGACTTTGCCAAGCTCTCCCCGCCCGACCAGATCGACTCCATCCTCCTGCGCAATGACCTTGAAGCCTCCCTTATGCGCCTCGGGGATCGCCGTGACGATGGGCAGGGACTCAAGCCTTGGCTGCCCTTTCGCCCCATCATCGACGGACTCACCGAACAGCGCGTGCATGGTGATCCACTGAATGTCGAAAAAGCCGCCAGCGCACTCGCTCCACTGGCCAAGACCGTCACCGAGCTGCAAAACAAGCTCAAGGCCGCCAAGGAAAAAAAGCCCGATGCCAAGGACAAGAAGGCTGAAGCCAAAGAGGCCACACCGGCACCCGAGAAAAAGCCCCTCTCCCCAGCCCTGCCCACGCCGCTTCAGGCCATGCATGCCGCCGACTCCGTGGATGCCATGCGCGACTCCTTAAAGTCCTGGCTGGGCAACTACGACGGTTTCCTTCCCGACTTCTCCTGGTGGGTGAAGCAGCCCTCTGACGAGGCCACCAAAGCACTCGAAGGCTACGCCAAATTCCTGCGTGAGGAGATTGCCGGCATCAAAGAAAAGGACGACGCCCCGCTGCTGGGCAAGGCCCAGGGCGCGAGCAACCTGCAAGCACAGCTCGCCCATGAGTTCATCCCTTACACACCGGACGAGCTCATCAGCATCGCCGAGCGTGAGTTCACTTGGTGTGAGACGGAGATGAAAAAAGCCGCCCAGGACATGAAGCTCGGCGACGATTGGAAAAAAGCCCTGCTCCGCGTGAAGCTGCAATACGTCCGCCCCGGTGAGCAGGAGACCTTTGTCCGCGCCGAAGGCCGACGTGCCATGGAGTTCGTCACCAAGCGTGACCTCGTCACCGTACCCGCCGATTGTGCCGAGTGGTGGGGCACGCGCATGCTCGGCCCGCAGGAGCAGAAGCAGATGCCCTACGCTGCCTACAGCGGGCACGACATCCTCGTCGCCTATGCCAACGAGAGCATGAAGCACGAAGACAAAATGATGTCCATGCGCGGGAACAACCGCCCCTTCATGCGCAACGTCGTCCCGCACGAGCTCATCCCCGGCCACCACCTCCAGCGCTACATGGCCGACCGCTATCTCTCCTACCGCGGGGCTTTCAGCACCCCCTTTTATGTGGAGGGCTGGGCACTCTACTGGGAGATGCGCCTCTGGGATCTTGGTTACCAGACCACACCTGAGGACCGCATCGGCGCGCTGTTCTGGCGCATGCACCGCTGTGCCCGCATCATCGTCACCCTGAAGTTCCACCTCGGCCAAATGAAGCCCGATGAGATGGTCAAGTTCCTCGTCGATCGCGTCGGTCATGAGAAATTCGGAGCCACCAGCGAAGTCCGCCGCTTCATCAAAGGCAACTACTCCCCGCTCTACCAGTGCGGCTACATGCTCGGTGGTCTCCAACTCATCGCGCTGCATCGGGAACTCGTCACCAGCGGCAAGATGACCGAAAAGCAATTCCACGACACCATCCTCCAACTCGGCCCCATCCCCATCGAGCTCGTCCGCGCCAGCCTGCTCAAACAGCCCCTCACGCCCGATTTCAAAACGATTTGGAAGTTTGATGCAGCTCCCAGCAAACCGTAGCGCGGGTCCGAGAAACATGTTCCGCAGGAACAGGGCAACTTTCAAAGTAGCCCAGTTGCTGTGCAACTGATCAGGGCACTCAGGAAAGGCGGTGAGCCAGATCGACAGAAGAATGGGGACAAAAGAATGCAAAAATCATTCTCCTGTCCCCATTCTTCTGTCGAATTCGGGTTCAAAGGCTTTCCTGCGAGGTAAGGATGTCTGAGAGGCGTGATGGGCGCGTGGAGTGACCCTGCGCAGATCCGTGTGATTTAGAGCAGACTGGGAGACTAGAGCGCGCTCATTTTGGCGGAAGGCTCGTGGATTAAGTGCGCCTCGCTTCACATTCGCATTTTCAGCGGAGCTTTTTCCAGCTAAAGCCATGGCTCACAGCCATGAAACGTGCCCTCACCTTACTCTTTCTCTCCGTCAGTCTTCAAGCCGCTGATCACGACGTTGTCATTTACGGTGGCACCTGCGCGGCCATCACTTCAGCCGTGCAGGTCAAAAAAATGGGCAAGTCGGTCATCATCGTCTCGCCCGATAAACATCTCGGTGGCTTGAGCAGTGGCGGACTTGGCTTTACGGACACCGGCAACAAAGCCGTTATCGGTGGACTCGCGCGTGATTTTTATCATCGCATCTACATGCATTACCAGAAGCCAGAGGCGTGGGTGCAGCAGCAGAAGGATCAATACGGCAACAAAGGCCAGGGAACACCGGCCATGGATGGTGAGAACCGCACCATGTGGATCTTCGAGCCGCATGCCGCAGAGCAGGTCTTTGAGGACTACGTCAAAGAATTCGCGATTGAAGTCGTGCGTGACGAGTGGCTGGACCGTGCCAAGGGCGTGGCCCAAGAGGGAGGTAAGATCACCGCCATCACCACTCTCAGTGGTAAGACCTATGCTGGGAAAATGTTCATCGACGCCACTTATGAGGGCGACCTCATGGCCGCTGCCGGCATCGATTACCATGTCGGTCGTGAGGCCAACAGCGTCTATGGAGAGGAACACAATGGCATCCAAGTCGGCGTGCTACATCACCGCCACCACTTCGGTGCTGTCAAAGAACCCATCAGCCCCTACAAGGTCCCTGGCGATGCCAAAAGCGGCGTCCTGCCACGCGTGAGCGCCGAAGATCCCGGCATCAAAGGTGAAGGCGACAAGCGCGTGCAAGCCTACTGCTTCCGCTCCTGCTACACCACTGATGCCAGCAACCGCATTCCATTCCCCAAGCCCGCAGGCTATGATGCCAGCCAGTACGAGCTGCTTCTGCGTGTGCTGAACACCGGCTGGGGCGAGTTCTTTGAGAAATTTGATCCCATCCCCAATCACAAGACCGACACCAACAATCACGGGCCTTTCAGCTTCGACAACATCGGCATGAATTACGACTACCCCGAGGCCAGCTATGAGCGCCGCCGTGAAATCATCGCTGAGCACCGCACCTATCAGCAGGGGCTGCTTTGGTTTGTCGCCAATGACCCGCGCGTGCCCAAGAAAGTGCAGGAGGAACTGCAAACCTGGGGCCTGCCCAAGGATGAGTTCACCGACAACGGCAACTGGTCCCATCAGCTCTACATTCGCGAAGCACGCCGCATGATCGGCCTCTTTGTCATGACCGAGAATGAGCTGCGCAAAAAGAAACCCACTCCCGAATCCGTCGGCATGGGCAGTTATACGATCGACAGCCATAACGTGCAGCGCCACATCACACCGGAAGGCTTCGTGCAAAATGAAGGCGACATCGGCGTCAGCACCAACGGCCCTTATGAGATAGCTTACGGCTCGCTGGTGCCAAAAAAAGGGCAGGGGAGTAACCTGCTCGTCCCCGTGGCCATGTCAGCCACACACATCGCCTATGGCAGCATCCGCATGGAGCCCGTGTTCATGATCCTCGGCCAAAGCGCAGCCACGGCGGCCGTTCTGGCCATTGATGGCAATCTTTCCGTCCAGCAGGTGCCCTATGTGAAGTTGCGTGAGCATTTGCTCAAAGACGGCCAGATCCTCGAATTCAGCGGCCCCAAGAGCGCTCGCGGTGTGGATGCCAAATCGCTCAAAGGAATCGTCCTCGACGACATGGACGCCAAAGTCACTGGCGACTGGAAAGAAAGCGGTGCCGCCAAAAACTTCATCGGCGACGGCTACCGTCACGACAACAACACCAAGGACGGCAAGTGCAGCCTGCGTTTTGAACCCAAGCTCACCAAGCCCGGCAAATACCGTCTGCAACTCGCTGCGCCGCCCAACAACAACCGCGCCACCAATGCTCAGGTCGAGGTGCAGCATGCCGGAGGCGTGAAGAAGCTGCAGATCAATCTGAAAGCTCCCAAAGAATCCGAAGGCGTTTACTGGATCGACCTTGGCGACTACGACTGCGGCAACGACACCGCTATTACCATCAGCAACGCCGGTGCCGATGGCTACGTCGTCGTCGATGGCGTGCGCTGGCTGGCGGAGTGAACAGGGCGCTTGAAACTGCCCCGCGTGGCAGAACGAGGCGGTTTATCAATGATCTCCTGCTCGGGAGAACCGCGATTGCTCGAGTGCGAGACCGCCAGCCGCCATGGCGAGCAATTCGCGTGCCTTGGCGATGGCCTCAGTGATCGGCATCGACTCTGGTTTCACTTGGTGGAGGAAATCGAAGC
>JANOBP010000696.1:0-10620 GCA_031411715.1 Verrucomicrobiaceae bacterium
GTGGTTCGTGAGCCGCGCTTCGTGCGAGTTTACAATTCCGAAATCACGCGCATTGAGCTGCCAGAGGTGGATTTTCGCATCGTTTGCAGCAAGGGCTTCTATGTGCGCACCTATGCGCATGAGATCGGCCAGAAACTCGGCTGCGGCGCGCATCTCAGTGCCCTGCGCCGCACCCGATCGGGCCACTTTACACTTGAGCCAGGCAAATTTGCGACCTTCGACATGCTCAAGAGTGGCCAGCGTGATGCGTGTATTGCCTCCATGCTGAGTCTCTATGATGTGTCTAAGCTGCGGGGCGCATAATTTGGGTCGCTACTCAGCATTTTTGCCGTTCTTCAAAGTTATTCACATCGCCGAACTTACATCTTGACGGGAAGGCGGCTGGAAAGCAGTAATGGGCGGCCATTTCCCGCAAGGGGGATGTTTTGTTATTATTGTTCACCTCTTTCATATTTCTTCTTCCTGTTATGATGCATCTATTCTCCCGATCTGGTTTGGCCCTTGGCTTCCTGTGTCTGATGGCTCCCTTTTCCTCTACCGCGATCGCTCAGGATTTGGGTCTTCGTGCCGCACCAACGAATGCAAAAATCGTTCGCGATGTGAAGGTGATATTTAAGGGTGCTGTCTCCATGGATGAAGCGCGCGTGAAGAGCCAGATGGCCACACGAGTCGGGCAACCTTACCTGGACGAGACTGTCGAGCGTGATATCCGCACGCTATATGGTACAGGTGCTATTGAGAATCTCGATATTCAGGGGGCTGACGCAGGTGGTAATGGTGTGAACGTGACCGTGGTCATCACTGGGCGTGGTGCTATTGGAGACATTCACTTCCTTGGCAATACTGTCTTCGATGCCGATCGCCTTCGCCGTGACATCAAGCCTCGAGTGGGAGATGCTGTTGACGAGATTAAGCTCTCTGCTGCGCAGACACAAATTCGTGAAATGTATGAGAAGAAAGGCTACGCTGATGTCAACGTGAGCTATGAGAGCACACCATCTTCACGTGAGGGTTTTACATCGGTCACATTCAAAATCGACGAAGGTGCTCGTGGACTCATCCACGACATTCGTTTTGAAGGTCTAACCGTCATCAAGCATCGGACGATGCGTGGCAAACTTAAGTCAAAAGAGAAGACATTCTGGCGCCTCTGGGGTAAGGCTGGCAAACTCAACAACGATGACCTCAAGGAGGATGTGAAGATTATCGAGCAAGCCTTGCAGGACGAAGGGTACGTCTATGCCAAAGTCAATGAAGTGCGCCGTGACCCAGTGGGTAGCAAAAGCGTGGATTTGGTTTATTTGATCACAGAAGGCGAGAAGTATGATGTTTCAGACGTGGCAATTCAGGGGAATACCATCTTTTCCACTGACGAACTGATGCCTGGCATCAAAACTGAAGCCAATTTCCCTTATTCCGGCAGCGATGTGCGCGCCGATGAAAAGATGATTCAGGAATACTATGGCTCGCGCGGTTATGCGGACGCTCGGGTCGATCCTAGCGTGCTCAATTCGGGCCCTGGTCGCGTCAAAGTGCTCTACATCATCAGTGAAGGTGTCAAAAGCTACATCAACAAAATCAACATCTCTGGTAACAGTATCACCAAGGATGAGGTCATCCGTCGTGAGTTCCCAGTGGCCCCAGGTGAGGAATTAAACACGGTGAAGGTTCAAGTTGGTAAGACTCGCCTTGAGCAGCTCAACTACTTCGCAGCTGTGGATGTGCGTCCCAACCCCACAACGGTGCCGGATCGTAAAGATATCGATATTAACGTTGTTGAGCAGGATACAGGATCGGTAAACTTCGGTGCAGGCTTCTCATCTATTGATAGTGTGAGCGCCTTCGTGGGTGTCACTCAAACAAACTTTGACATCAGCGATTGGGGTGATTTCCGCGGTGCTGGTCAGCGCTTTAATGCCAACGCTCGAGTCGGCTTACTTCAGCGCAGTTTCAACGTGACTTGGACGGAGCCATGGTTCCGTGGAGAGAAGCTCGCACTCACGGTGGATTTATTCTATCGCAATCTGTTCTACCTTTCAGACCGCTTTGACCAAACGGTTGCTGGAGCATCTGTTGGCTTGCGCAAACCTCTCGATGAACATTCCTATTGGGAGGCAACCTACACTCTTCAGCAGATTGAAATTTTCAATCTGGACGCGTTGGCTTCTCCAGCTATTCGGCAAGAGGGTGGGACGTTCATCCAGAGCAAAGTTGACGGGCGCTGGGTGCATGACACACGTGACAGTATTTACATTACACGCGGTGGTCACAAAATTGAAGCTGGGGGACTTGTCTCTGGATTGGGTGGTGATGCTCAAATTTGGGGCGTCAACTTCGGTGGGCAGCAGTATTTCACTTTCCCAGGTGATACCATTCTTTCCTTGGAAGGCGCATTCGCCACTGTGGACAATTGGGGCGGAAACAATGTGCCGATTTATGAGCGTCTGTTCCTCGGCGGTGCCAACAACATGCGTGGTTTCAATTATCGTCAGGTAGGGCCGAAAGACATTACGGGCGAGCCTCTTGGTGGCAGCACATCCCTATTTGGGACAGCCGAAGTCAGTGTGCCGATCATCGAGAAAGTCCGCGTGGCCTTCTTTTACGACATCGGCACAGTCGGCGTAAATGCGTTCGATGTTGGTGGGAACGTTTATTCCGATGCAGGTATCGGTGTGCGCCTCTTTTTGCCAGTTGGCCCAATTCGTATCGATTATGCCGTGCCCCAGCAAGGGGATCAGTTCACAGGCGACTCGGGGCGCTTCCAGTTCAACATGGGTTACAAATTCTAAACCATTGTTACTGACCTTTTGCTTGCCCCAACTCGACTCCTCTCACACTTAAAACACTCATGAACCGCCGCGCGATCACCGCCTTCCTCCTCCTAGCCACCTCCACCTTCACAATTGCCGCCGACCTCAAAATCGCCGTCATCGACATGAAAAAGGCCTTTGAGGATTATCACAAAACTCAAGAGGCAGCAGAGACTTATAAAGGGAACTACAACAAAGCTGCTGGGGAGATGCGTGAGCGTCAAGAGGCCTACAAAAAACTCACCACTGAGATTCAACAACTCGATAAAGCCGCTCGAGACAGCATTCTCACCCCCGAACAACGCCAAAAGAAGGCCGTTGAACTAAATGAGAAGCTCAAAGAAGGGCGCGCCCTCGAGTTGGAGATGCAGGAGTTTGCTGAACGCCGTATTGGTCAGCTCAAGCAGGAGGACATGAAAATCCGTCAGACTCTCTATGAAGAGATTTCCAAAGTTGTTCATGATCACTCGCTTAAAGGCGGATTTGATCTCGTTTTTGACAAGACTGGGGTCAGCCTCTCCACCGTTCCGGTGCTGCTTTATTCCAAGGAAGGCTCTGTTGCTGACGTCACGGCAGAAATCATCGTCGAACTCAATAAAAACGCTCCCCCACCCGGAACCGCTCCTCAAAAAGAGACAGCTCCGCCAGCCGCCAGCGGCGCCAAAAAGTAACCAGACTTTGCCCTTTTGGGCTCTCACGATTAAGGCACGCAGCATGACCCGCCGCGTGCTTTTTCCGTACTAAGCCATAACATTCAAACTCTTTGCTTATGAGCGCCACGTTAACCCTCCAACAACTCACTGACATTGTCAGTGGTAATCTGTTAAGAGGTGATCCTGCGCTAGTCATCACTGGCATCAATGCCATTGCCGAGGCTCAACCTGGAGAGATTACCTTTCTTGGGAATCCCCGTTACTTGCCCGCTCTAAAAACAACACGGGCATCCGTCGCACTCGTTGCGACGGACTTTGTTCTTGAAGACGAGGTTAACCCCCAGCTCGCACTTATTCGTGTCAGCAATCCGACGTTCTCCTTCTCAAGCATCATCCGCCACTTTGGCCCGCCGACTCGGCAGTTCCTGGCAGGTATTCATCCAACTGCCCTTATCGCGGCAGACGTCGTCTTGGACCCTCAAAAGGTCAGTATTGGCCCCTATGTCGTCATTGAATCAGGCAGCCGTGTTGGTGATGGCACGACGATTCATGCAAGTGCAGTTATCAACCACGGAGTGACCATTGGTCAGGATTGTGTCATTCACAGCGGTGTCGTCATCAGTGAGCGCAGCCTCATTGGCCACCGCGTTATCATTCACAGCTCAAGCGTCATTGGTGCAGATGGTTTTGGCTTCGAGTTGATCAAAGGCCGACATATCAAGATCGATCAGGTCGGCATCGTTCAAATCGATGACGATGTCGAAATCGGCGCATGCACCACCATCGACCGTGCTCGCTTCGGGCGCACTTGGATTGGCGAGGGCACCAAGATCGATAACCTTGTCCAAATTGGCCACAATTGCATTGTGGGCCGCCATTGCATCATCATCTCGCAGACGGGCATTTCTGGCAGTACTCGTATCGGGGACTATGTCACCATGGGTGGGCAGGTCGGCGTTGCTGGCCACTTGCAGATCGCTGACCGAGTCATGCTATTTGCGAAATCTGGCGTCACCAAGAGCCTCACTCAACCTGGCGCTTACACGGGCTTTCCAGCCCGTCCCATAGCGGAAGGTCGGAAGGTCCTTGCTCTCCCGGCCAAAATTCCAGACATCATTGAGCGACTTCGTGAACTCGAAAAGAAAGTCGCAGCACTCGAGGGGAAGTGAAGTTCCCCATTCTTCAAGGAGCGTCATTCCTTCACTTGGATTTTCCCTCATGAATCGGCGAGCCTTTGGCCAACTAACCTTAACAGGAATTGCCACGCTGCCTTCATGCCGTGAGCGATATGCCATTCCGGCCTCATTGGCCGATCAAGTTGAGTCCATCCGGGCTGGCCATCTCACCGCAGTTGAACTCACTCAGCACTACCTTGACCGCATCACGCGTTTGAATCCGCAAATCAACGCCATCATCGAACTCAATTCCGACGCTCTTGATATCGCGAGAGCGCTTGATGCCAGTAATAACGCACGTGGCCCACTTCACGGCATTCCTATCCTTCTCAAAGACAATATCGAAACCGCTGACCGCATGCACACCACGGCAGGCTCGTTGGCGCTGCTCGACTCCAAACCACGCGGCGATGCCGCTCTAGTGACAAAGCTTCGCGCCGCTGGTGCGGTCATCCTGGGTAAAACCAATCTCAGCGAATGGGCCAACATGCGATCCACCCATTCCACCAGTGGTTGGAGCGCACGTGGCGGACTCACGAAAAACCCGCACGTTCTCGATCACAACCCCAGTGGCTCCAGCTCCGGTTCGGCTGCCGCAGTGTGTGCCAGCCTTTGCTCGGCTGCCATAGGCACAGAGACCGACGGTTCCATCGTCAGTCCATCCAATGCATGCGGCATCGTGGGGCTCAAGCCCACACTCGGCCTCATCGGCGGCTCTGGCATCATACCCATCACGCACTGGCAGGACACCGCCGGTCCCATGGCCCGCAGTGTGCGTGATTGTGCGCTGCTTCTAAATGTTCTTTGCAATCGCATCGCAGGGCTTGAGCAAGACCACATGGAGGTGGCTGGTGTGCCAATTCGTGATTACACCAGCGATCTCAGTCACAAGGATCTCAAAGGCCGCCGTCTTGGCTTTCTTCGTCACTTGAATGGCCAAAATGAAGCCATCCAAAAGCTCACCGAGGTTGCTCTCAGCGTGCTGCGTGACCTCGGTGCCGAAATCATCGAAGTCGAACTCCCGCACGTTCAGGAAATCTCCAAAAACCGCTTCCGCGCCATGCTCGGCGAGTACCGCGAGGATTTGGATGCCTATCTCGCCAGCACAACCAGTGAGATTCAGTCCATTGAGCAACTGATCTCCTTCAATGAATCTCACCGAGATCAGGAGATGCCTTACTTCGGTCAGGAGTTGCTTCAAATGGCCGCAGCACTCAACACACCCGATGCCATCGCTGAAACCAAAGCGGCACGCGCCACAGCCCGCCGACTGGCCCGTGAAGAGGGCATCGACTTGATCCTCCAGCAGCACCGACTGGATGCCTTTGTTGTCTCAACTTCCGATCCTGCGGATCAAACGGATCTCGTGAAGGGGCACCGCGGTGGACGCGGTTGCTCCACCATTCCTGCCACTGCCGGTTATCCACATATCACGCTCCCCATGGGCCATGTCGGCCCTTTGCCAGCCAATATCTCGTTCTTTAGCACGGCTTGGACCGAGCCTCTCCTTTTCAGGATTGCTGACGCTTATGAGCAGGCCACGCATCACCGACTTGAACCCAAATTTCTCCCTTCACTCTGAGAAATACGGATTAAATACGGCCATACCCATTCGCCAGTCCACCACCTCCATTCATGTTGTCCCAAATCAGTTTTGCTGAGGCCATTCATCGCTGCCTCGAAAAAGATCCGCGCTACCACCCTGCTGCCTATGAGTTGGTCCGCGATTCCCTCACGCACGCCTGCTTGAAGTTCCGCGCTGGTGATGACAATAAGCACGTCAGTGGTCAGGAGCTGCTCGCGGGCTTCCGCGACTACGTGATTGCCGAATACGGCCCCATGTCACTCGTTCTCCTCGATCAGTGGGGCCTCACCTGCGGCCTCGATGTTGGCCACATCGTCTATAATCTCATCGAAATCGGCTACTTCGGCCGCAATGATGGCGACAGTCTTCAAGACTTCGACGGTGGCTACGACTTCCGCGCCGCTTTCAGCGAGCCATTCCTCCCCGCCTCGCAGCGCCTGCTCGCTTGAGGAGTTCTTTTTTCCCCCATTGAGCGGACTCCAATCCGTGCCATGTAGCACGCAGACATGTCTTCAAGCTCCTCCGCCAAATCTTCTGCCATCAACGTTCCAACCCTCACCGCCAAGGTGACGACTTTAGCCAATGGCTTGGAACTCATCATCCGCCCAGACCACGCTCATCCTCTGGTCAGCGTGCAGGTCTGGATCAAGGCGGGCAGCCTGCATGAGCAGCAGCACACCGGTGCCGGTATTGCTCACTGTGTGGAGCACATGCTCTTCAAAGGCACGGCCAAGCGTGACCCAGCGCAGATTTCCCAAGGCATTCAGGCGCTGGGTGGCTATGTGAATGCTTACACCTCGTTCAATCGCACCGTCTATTGGATCGACGGCCTCGCAGAGCACACGGATGGCTATCTCGACATCCTCGCGGATATGATCCGTCACTCGAAGTTCGACGCCGACGAGTTGGCTCGCGAAAAAGACGTCATTCGTCGTGAGATGGCCATGGACCATGATGACCCAGGCTCCACCATTCAGCATCTGCTTCAAGCCACTGCCTTCCGCCAGCATCCACTGCGTCATCCCATCATCGGTCATCGTGAAGTGTTTGATCAAATCACGCGTGCGGATGTTTTTGGCTTCGTGCAGCAGCATTACGTTCCAAATAATGCCTTCATCGTCATCACTGGCGACGTGGACCCCGCGCAGGTCTCTGCCAGCGTTCAGCGACTGTTCGGCGACTGGCAGCGCCGTGCCTTTGATCCCGTGCAACTTCCGCAGGAGCCACGGCAGCATGGCCTCCGTCTGGCCACCAAAAACTTCGCCACAGAGCTCACCCGCATCGCCCTGGGGTGGCAGATCCCTGGAGAAAGCCATGCCGACAAGCCTGCGCTCGACGTGCTGGCCTTCCTGCTTGGATCTGGCCGCAGTTCACGACTGTATCAGGAGCTTCGTGAGAAGCGTGGACTCGCCCATCACGTCTGGGCTGGTGCCTGGTGCGCACCTGAGTGTGGTCTCTTCTCCGTCGAGGCGGAATGCAACCCCGGTGATGCCGAAAAGCTCCAGGCTGGGCTTCATGAAGTCATCGCTCTGATGCAAAAAAGCGGTCCAGCCCGTGCTGAGCTTGATAAAGCCGTGCGCGCCACTCTCGCAGGCCAGATCCGTTCTTTGACCACGGTTAAAGGTCAGGCTGGCAACCTTGGCAACAGTTGGCTGGTCTCCGGCTCACTGGATTATCAGAGTCACTACCTTGCGGCCATCACCGCGCTAACGCCTGAATTGATCCGCGATGCCGCGCGTCGCTATTTATCCTCCAGCAGCTTCAGCACCGTGCTTGTGGGGCCTGATGTCGAGGTCTCCACCGAGGTCAAAAAGTCGGGAGACAGCTCCAAGGCGGCCATCCAGCGCTTCAAACTCAAAAACGGCCTCATCCTTCTCGTCGGAGAAAATCCACGCCTGCCACTCATCAGCATGCGCACCAACTTCCTGGCTGGCGTCCTCGCCGAAACCGATGCGACGGCTGGAGTGACTCAGATTTCCGCACACATGCTGCTCAAAGGCACCAAGAAGCGTGCCGCAGCACAGATCGCATCCGAACTCGAAAACCGCGGCGGCAGCCTGCAATGCCATGCCGACGCCCACCGCTTCGTCATCGCCGCAGACGTCATGCGCGGTGATGAAAGCAGCGCGCTCGACCTCCTGGCTGACCTCATCCTGACGCCAACGCTTCCCGCCCCCAAATTAGCCGAAGTTAAAAAGCGTCAGATCGCCAGCATCATTGAGGAGCAGGAAGACCCGCTCACCGTCGCGCTGCGGAAAGCCCGGCGTGAAATCTTCGCGGGCCAGCCATTCCACCGCACGGCACTCGGCAGTGAGGCCACGGTCTCCGCCCTAAAGCTCGACCATTGCCGCGCCATGCTGCGTGCCAGCCTCACCACCGGCAATGGTGTCATTTCCATCGTCGGAGATGTCAAAGCAGCCGACATCAAAGCCAAGGTCGAAAAAGCCTTCGCCAAGCTCCCAAGTGGCACCCGCCAGATCGCCCATGGTCGTGAATATCATGCCAGCGCCAAGCCCGCCGCATACACCGAGCACCTCGAGAAAGAACAAGCCGTCATTGTCATCGGCTTCCGCACCGTCGGCCTTCATGACCATGACGTGAACATCCTCAACCTCATCGATGAAGCCTGCAGCGACATGGGCAGCCGCCTCTTCAACCGCATCCGTGAGGAGCTCGGTCTCGCTTACTATGTTGGCGCGCAAAACTTCGCCGCCATGGGCGCTGGTGCCTTCTACTTCTATGTCGGCACAGATCCCAAGAAAGTGAAGCTCGCTGAAAAAGAACTCGTAGCGCAGATCAGCGACCTCGCCGCCAACGGACTCACGCCCGACGAAATCGACCGTGCCCGCACCACCTGGCGTTCCAGCTGGTTGCGTGCCCAGCAAGGCAACGCCGGCATGGCCGACATCTGTGCTTGGAATGAGATGAACGGACTCGGCTGGGATCATTTCCAAAAACTCCCCGCACTCATGGCCGACATCACCTCCGACGACATCCAGCGCGTCGCTGCCAAATACTTCGGCGACAAAAAAGCCTTCACCGTGCGCGTGCTTCCGAAGTGACGGCACATCAGCGCAAGGCGCAGCCTTCGCGGCTCGTTGTCTGCTGCCATGCGCCGCCTTGCCCTTCTGCTTTCCTCATTCGCCATCATTCATTCGTCCTTTTCGGCGCAGCCGAATGTGATCTTCTTGCTCGCTGACGATCTGGGGCGGCAGGACCTCGGTTGCTACGGCAGCACTTTCTACGAGACGCCGAATCTGGACCGCCTCGCCAAAGAAGGCGCGCGCTTCACCAATGGCTACGCCGCATGTCCGGTGTGCTCACCCACACGCGCCGCCGTGCAGACCGGCCGCTGGCCGCAGCGCACCGGCATCACCGACTACATCGGTGCGCCGCTGAAACCCGAGGGATGGAAGCGCAACACGCTGCTGCTGCCAGCACCGTATTCAGACCGCCTCGCGCACACGGAAGTCACCATGGGCGAGATGATGAAAAGCGCGGGTTATGCCACCTTCTTTGCTGGCAAGTGGCATCTCGGACCCCAAGGCTTTTGGCCGGAGGATCAAGGCTATGACATCAACAAGGGCGGCACCGACAAAGGCGGCCCTTATGGCCCTGGGAAATACTTCACGCCTTACGCCAATCCACGCCTGCCTGATGGCCCACCTGGCGAGCACCTCCCAGACCGTCTCGCCTCCGAAACGTGCCAATTCATCGAGGCCAACAAGTCCAGGCCCTTCTTCGCCTGCTATGCCTTCTATGACGTCCACACGCCGCTCAATGCACGTGCGGACCTGACCGCCAAATATGAGGCGAAACGCCAAAAACTTGGCCTTGAGGCGAAATTTGGCCGTGAGGAGCCGCGCGATGTCCGTCTCGTCCAGGAGCACGCCGTTTACGCTGCCATGGTCGAGGCCATGGATCTCGCCGTGGGCAAGATTTTAGCCAAACTCGACGAGCTCGACCTCACCAAGAACACGCTCATCATCTTCACCTCCGACAACGGTGGTCTGAGCACCAGCGAAGGCTCACCGACCTCCAATCTCCCCCTGCGCGGCGGCAAAGGCTGGCTTTATGAAGGCGGCATCCGCGAGCCTCTGCTCATGCGTTGGCCTGCTGTTCTGAAAGCCGGTCAAACCATCGACACACCCGTTTGCAGCCCGGACTACTTCGCCACACTCATGGATCTCGCGGGTGCCAAATCGACCTCCAAAATCGACGGCATCAGCCTGCGGCCCCTTCTTGAAGGCAAAAGCGACCTCCCCGAGCGTGCGCTGTGCTGGCACTACCCTCACTACGGCAATCAAGGCAGCGCTCCAGGTGCCGCCATCCGCCGCGGTGACAGGAAGCTCATTCAGTGGTTCGAAAATGAGCAGCCCGAGCTCTACACCCTGCGC
>JANOBP010000697.1:0-1336 GCA_031411715.1 Verrucomicrobiaceae bacterium
ATCTCATCCGCCAGCTCGAAAAGGAAAAAACCGGTGCCTACCAGGCCCCGTGGAACTTCAGTGATGCGACGGAGGGGTATTGATCACTCAATCTTCATCGCCATGACTTTCATCGACCCCACCAACGATTGGTCCTTCAAGCGAATCTTCGGCTCGCGTGAAAGCGGCCCCGTGCTGGTGGGCTTTCTCAATGACCTACTTCATCAAGGCAATAAAGTGATCCAAAGTGTCAAAATTCTCGATCCCTACCTGCCATCACAAATCAAGAATCTCAAAAATACCGCTGTGGATGTTCGCGCCACACTCACAGATGGCAGCGAGGTGCTCATCGAGATGCAGATGTTTCCCGTTGCCGGATATTGCGAGCGCGTGCTCTACAACGGCGCGAAATGCCTCTCATCCCAACTCGGACGCGGCTCGGACTACACACGCATTCGCCCTGTCACCGTCATCACCGTAGCAGACTGCGTGTTACTGCCAGAAACGAGCGCTTGGCTGAACCACTATGCATTGCAGGAAAAGAAAACATCTGCCGCATGGCCCGCAAGCGGCATGGAAATCATCTTCATCGAACTTCCCAAAGTGGATCTCACCGAGCTTTCCGCCAGCCATCCCCTACATGACTGGCTGGAGTTCTTGAAAAATGCCGCCACATGGCGCAATATCCCGCGTGGCGTCACAAACCATGCCGTTCGAGATGCCCTGCGCCTCGCCCGACATGACAACCTTTCACCTTCGGAGTCTCAGACCATGACCAAACAACAACTCTACCGCGAAGATCAGAAGAACATGCTACTCTATGCACAGCGTGAAGGCATGCAGCAGGGCATGCAGCAAGGTATACAGCAGGGCGATCAAAAGGCTGCTCGGCGGATCGCACGGGTGTCTCTAGCACAGGGATTGTCTCCAGAACTGGTAGCGACCATCACGGGGCTGCCTGAGAAAGAAATCCGCAACCTCGTTTCTCCGCGTCCACGAGCTGCGCGTGTCGTTCGCAGACCGAAGCAAACGGCCTAAAATCACTGGGCAGTGGGCGCAGCGACGTATCGAATGATGTCGATGAAAGGCCGACGCAGCTCCACCCAGCCGCGTTGACAATGATGCGCACTCTCATACCATAGCCCTATGTTCCTCCGCCGACTCACCCTGGAAAACATCCGCTCCATCGAAGCCCTCGAAATTGATTTTACGGCACCGGGAGAAACCGAAAAGAGCCGCCAGTGGACATGTATTCTCGGAGAGAACGGCATTGGAAAGAGTACCATCCTCCGCAGCCTCGCACTCCTCATGGCTGGCAGTGAGACGTTGCCGAAGCTCATCGACGATCCCAAGCGCT
>JANOBP010000698.1:0-2165 GCA_031411715.1 Verrucomicrobiaceae bacterium
CATAACTTTAACGGCCTCAACATCTGGCATTGGGACTGGGGCACCATTCCTGCCAGCGATGAGCAGACGGACGACGGCCAAGTCGCTGGATTCGCCGCTGAATTCCTCGGTAAAAGACAGAACAAGCCGTTCTTCCTCGCCCTGGGCCTCTACCGTCCTCACTCACCTTGGTATGTGCCGCAGAAGTATTTTGACCTCATCGACAAAAACACGCTTCAACTTCCTGAAGTGAAGGCCGACGACCTTGATGACGTGCCTGAGTTCGCCAAAAGCCATCTCAAAGGTGAAAACTTCCACAAGCTCATCACCGACAAAAATCTGTGGAAGGATGCCGTTCACGCCTATCTGGCCAACATCGCCTTTTGTGATGCCATGCTCGGTCAAATCATCACCGCGCTCGAATCCGGTCCGCATGCCAAGAACACCATCATCGTCTTCACCTCCGATCACGGCTGGTATCTGGGTGAAAAGCAGATGTGGCACAAAGGTAAGCTGTGGGAGGCCACCACACGCATCCCACTCACTATTTTGGCCCCTGGCGTGACGCAGCCTGACACCAGCTCCGCACAGCCCGCTGCGCTCATTGACCTGTATCCCACGCTTTGTGACCTTGCCCACATCAAGCTCCCCGAGCATCTCGACGGCACCAGTTTAAAGCCAATCCTCACCGATCCCGCCGCCGCGCGTGACAAACCGGCCATCACCATCATGGGCGGCGGCAAAAACACCTCTTATGCCGCCCGGGATGCCCGCTGGCGCTATATACGCTATGCTGATGGCAGTGAGGAACTCTACGATCACGACACGGATCCCAAAGAGTGGACCAATCTCGCCTCCAAGCCCGAGCACGCGGCCATCAAGACCCAACTCGCCACGTTCTTCCCCACTGAATTCAAATCCGCTTCCCGCCCCGCCGCAGACATCGTCAGCGCGGCCAGTCCCGCAGGCTCTGTCGATATCGCACTGCAAATTGGCGACACCATCGCTGCTGCGGATGCTCCGAAGATCCAAGGACGCGGCATCTACATCAACGCGGCCTTCGACTACAATCCCGAAACCGACGGCGACAGCACGCTCGTGACTCACGGCGACGAAAAACTCGGCTATGCCCTCCACCTCGTCACCAGTCGGCCGACACTCACTCTTTTTGTCGATGGCAAGGCCACGACCGTCACCGCCGACACACTTGAAGCCGGCCCAGCCAACATCCGCGCGCTCATCAGCAACTCCGGCTTCCTCAACCTCGCCGTTCCCGGCAAAAGCGAAGTCCTCGACATCGCCCCATTCCCCAGCGGCTTCCCCAGCGAGCCACAGAACGGCATCACAGCCGGACAAAGCTTCGGCCCGCTCAATGCCAAGGCCTATCCGAACAGCACACCCTTTGATGGCCGCGTGAGCCGCCTCAACATCACCATCATGCCCCCACTGGAGGTCGTCGCCAAGCCGATCCTGCCGGGGAAGGAGTAGATGACTTCTCACGAGAAGGATTGGCTGAGAGTCGTAGCGACGCCGATTGCAGGTTCATCAATGATTCACGAAGAACTCGGTCGAACTGAGGAGCGCCCATGCGTAGTCGCTCAGTGCTTTGGGTTTGCCGTTGGCATGGGCTTTAAGCCAGGAGTCTAGCTCGGCTTTTTCTTCGGCGGAGGGAAGACGCGTCAGGGTGGAGAGATATAGGTCATCGGCAGGATTGGCGCTTTGGCTGAGGCGGTCGATGAGATTGCCAGTGCGCGGTTTGAGGGCCCATTGGACGTGGTCGCTATTGCGGAAGAAGAGGGCGCTGCGAAGAGATGGATTGGCGGCGAGTTCGGGTTCTTTGGCGGGATTGGCGAGGGCTGCGGCGAAGGCTTTTTCGAAGTCGGCGAGGCTGTATTTGAGTGCATCGACTTCCACGTCGGGCTTGGTGTTCGTTTCCAGGCGCTGGCGCTCGCTGGTGGCGATGAGGAACGAACGGAGTTTCTGCTCGGCGGTGAGGTGACGCTGATGGACACCGGCCTGTTGATAGGTTTTGGTGAGCACGATTTCCCGAATGAGCCAGCGCAGGTCAAACCGGTGCGCGGTGAGTTCTTTGCCGAGGAGTTCGAGTAATTCAGGATGCGCAGGCGGGTTCTCACTGTGGTGCAGGTCCAGTGGCTCGACGATGCCCTTACCGATGAACATGAACC
>JANOBP010000699.1:0-14093 GCA_031411715.1 Verrucomicrobiaceae bacterium
GGGGGGGGGGGGGGGGCAATGCGAGGGGATTCTCAGCTCAAGATGAAGGCACCGCCGAGGGCGAGCAGTGCCAGCCAGTCACGCAGGCCAAAATGGTCGTTGGTGCCGGTGAAGCGGAGCATTTTGAAGAGAGCGCCCGTAGGGCAGCCATAGCGGCAATAGGCCAGTGGTGTGCAGATTGACCAAGCGAGACCAGCGCCGGCCAAGAGGAGACTGGCGAGACCAGCGATGCGGAAAAGGTAGGCATCAAATGGCTCCAAGGCATTCAAATCGACTCGGAGTCCGCTCACGGTGGCCAAAAAGATGAAACCGAGCAGGACAAAGGGCACGCTGCTCAAAATGGCATCCACACGCTTGGAGGGTGACCACTGCCAGGGCAGGCGCTTGGCCAACAATTGCTGCAAGGCACCGTGTGGGCAGATGTGGTGACAGTAGAGCTGCTTGCTGGTGAAAACGGGCGCCAGCAAGGCCACTGCCGCCATACCGACGAGGCCAGCCGCACTGCGCCATGGCATGGCACTGGAAGCCCAGCCGACGAGAAGGCCTTGGGAAAGCATTTCGCCAGAAATGAAGCCCGCATAGATCACGAGCAAAGCATGATGCACATGCCGACACCAGGCGATGCCACGCAGCGAGGTGAAGGCCATCACGAAAGCGGAAATAAGGACCAGCAGATGCCCCACATCCTGCCAACGCCAGCGAATGATCGTTCCACTTGCAGCGGCACGCATGCTGGCCGTACGCGTGCGAACAGCCTCCGCGATGCCCCAACTCGTCTGCGTGGCTCCCGAGACACCTTCAATCCCTGCTTTGGCATAATCGATCTGCGCGATGCTCTGACGCGTCATTCCATCGAAGAGCTTCAAGTAGCTAGGATCGCGCGTGACATCGTCCACGTACTCCTGGGTGTCGTAACTCTTGCGCAGAGCGAGTGCGCGGAGTTTTTCTCCCGCGTTGTCCCACAGCATGAGCATGTCTGAAGGCCCTTTATAACCCACCACACCATCAGCGATTGGCGCGGTGCGTGTGACGAGCGCGATGCGCTCACCAGCGGCATTGAGCACATCATTCCCGCCTTCGATGGTCTTGGAGGGACGCATGGTGGCTGCGTGTGGCTCCAGTTTTTGTACTTCGGCCAGCGTGATGGCCTCTGGAAAGCGCAGTGAGGTGGTGGCGCTCTTGCCCATGCGGCGTAGCACGCCTTCAGCGATAGCGCTGCTGGTCAAAGTGGCCCCTGAAACGCCATCGACCTTCAATTGGGCCAGATCGGCGGAGGATTTGTCTTTAAACTGACTGCGAAACTTCTGATCGCGCACGACTTCCGCCAGATGATCGCTTGTATCTCCACTGTGCAGCACGCGCAGGCCAATGATGCGGCGTCTGGCATCCAGAGCGATGAGCGTGTTCGTCGAGCCTGAGTAGCCGATGATGTCATCCGACTCTGGTGCCGTCTGCGTGACGAAGCCAAGTGTGATGCTAGACTCATCCTTCACCGTCTGCATGCCGCTGGCAGCGTCACGTGTGCTCAGCGATGCCGCCTGCGGGAAAAAATCACGCACACGTCCGACATCGAGATCATGTGTCTCCAAGGATGGTCCACCCCTCTGCAACACCAGCACGGCGACTGCCAGCAGCAGCAAGCGCCACCCTCGCAGCAGCACGGACCGCCATGCGCGCGAATGCTGGTTAGAGGAGAATGAAGCCATACGACGCCATCAAACACCATTTTACCTGCCGGGCAATTGTGGGTAGTTCATAGAGCGGTCTGTCAGCATGCACTCTACTCATCAAATTAGATTTTAAGATTGCGACGGCAATAACCAGATCCTCAACGGCCGCTCCGCCATCAATTACTTCGAGACCTCCAACGCCCCGCTCGGCATCTAGGTTGCCGGGAATCAGGACCTTGAAGGTTGAGCAATGGTTTGAGGCTTCGCGTTTACAATTGTTGAGCGGTTGGGCTACATTTCCAACTCCATTCCCTCTCTGGCTAACAGGCTCTCTTTAAAGCGCTCCTGACATAGCTTCTCCAGCCGGATCAAAAACTCGTCATCATGGTCAGGGTCGTGATGGGTCATGGCTAGTTGCTTGACCCCGGCCATTTCAGCCACCTGCATGGCCTGGTCGTAACTGCTGTGCCCCCATCCCCGGCGGCGTTCCAATTCTTCGGCAGTGTACTGTGCGTCGTGTACCAGCAGGTCAGCGTCCTTTGCCAGCGCGACGACGTTGGGATCGATCTCGGTGCCATGTTCCACATCAGTGCAGATGACGAGCACCTTTCCCTGCCGCTCGATACGGAACCCGTAGGCTCCGCCGGGATGCTTAAGCTTTTGGGCCGTGATGGTAGTGGTGGCGTTGTTCATTTCACTGAAATGCTCCGTGGCTCTCTCGATCTGAACAAAGCGAAAGTGCGCCCCCATGTGCTCCAGTTGCACGGGGAAATAAACAGCCTGCATCTGGGTTTCGAACACCTCGCGCAGGTCGCCGATTTTTTGTTCTTCGCCCAGAGTCAGGATGGTGAGCTTTTGCTCGGGATCATACGCGGGAGAAAAAAAGGGAAACCCCTGGATGTGGTCCCAATGAAAGTGGGTGAAGGCGAGGACGATCTGATCCTGCTTGTGACCCATGGCGCGCAGGTCACGACCCAAATTTCTGATGCCGGTTCCGGCATCAATAATGGCGATCTGATTGATGTCGGGGAAAGTGATCTGAAAGCATGACGTGTTGCCCCCAAATTGTTGAAAGCCCGCTTCGCAAATAGGGATGGAGCCGCGCGTGCCGTAAAATTTCAATTTCATAGGGTGCTGTTTGCCGCGGTTTAAAGGTGAATTGCCGCTGGGGGCTGATTGAACCGAGTCACGGGGTGTGGGTCAAGCCCCGGTTGTCCCAACCACCGCCAACCACATCAAACTTTTT
This sequence comes from Verrucomicrobiaceae bacterium, assembly GCA_031411715.1. GTDB lineage: Bacteria > Verrucomicrobiota > Verrucomicrobiia > Verrucomicrobiales > Verrucomicrobiaceae > Prosthecobacter. The sequence goes on from JANOBP010000699.1 coordinate 2,917, forward strand.
CCATGCTCGACAGGTTAAGAGAGCGTGATGTAATATCCGGTCATGTCATCGCTGTTTCAGGAAACGGTCTTCTACAAGAATCTTTACGCCACGCCAGCGGACTGGCAGCGCGATTTGTTTTATTCCGTGGTGCGTGCCGGGCATCTGAAGGCGGGAGCGGATCACCGCATCGAGCGTGAAACGTATCCAGGACACGAATTGATTTTATGTCTCGGCGGGCGTGGTTGGTTGCGGATCGCGGGCAAAAAACATGAGGTGCTGCCCGGATCGCTGGTGTGGGTGAACTGCCACCACCCGCATGCCTATGGTGCGGTCTCGCGTGAGCCGTGGGAGCTGTATTGGCTGCGGATTGAGGGGCGGTCGTTGGATCGCATCGCGGAGCTGCTACAGATCCGCTCACAGCCTGTGTTTGACCGCATTAACGGCAGGGCGGTGGCGCTGGAGTTTGAGCGTGCTTTTGAGACGATGGTCGGCACACGGCCGAGTGATGCAGCGCTGGCGAGCGCAGCGGTGGCTGCGATCATTGGCATCACCTTTGATGCGCGGCTGTCTGAGCCGGGCATGATCCAGCCGGAGCTGCCACTGGCGGTGCAAAAGGCGCTGGAGCGTATGCGTCTGTATTTTCACCTGCCCATGCGCGTGGTGGAGCTGGCGCAACTCAGCGGCATGAGTGAGAGCCATTTTAGCCGGCAATTCAAAGCGGCGATGGGAACAAGCCCCATCGACTGGCTGCGACGTGAGCGCATCAATCAAGCGAAGCGCCGCCTCATTGAGTCTGACGATCCCGTGAAGGAAATCGCGCGCCAAGCTGGCTACCACGACCAGTTTTTCTTCAGCAAAGACTTCAAGAGGATGACCAAGCTCACGCCGACTCAGTTCCGTGAGCAGGAACGGCAAGGCTGAGTGTGGGGTGGGCTGTTTGCGGTGGTGGAGATCAAGTGCTCAGTGTTCAGTGCTCAGTCCAGACGGCGTATTGCGATGCGTGCGGGTTTGCAGCCAGGCGTGGGATTTGCGCAGGATGAAGTCGAGCAGAAGCGCGAGGATGACGCCCGCGAAAGCTCCGCCGACGCCGCCCAAAAGTGGAACCTTCCATTCCAGTCCCTCAGGAGTCCATCCTTGCCATGCAGCGATGCTTTTGATGATGGTATGGCCAATCCAAGCGGTGACCGCGCCGGCTGGAATACCGGCGAGCACTCCAATCTGCAGCAGGAGCGCACGCACGGCGGTGGCTGGACGTTGGGTGAGAAAGCCGAGCGCGACGGAGCTGGATACAACGCCCAGTGTGACGAGCGCGGCACCGAGGGCACAGGCAAACAAACCGATTCCAATGCCAATACCGATCAGCACAACCATGACGAGAAGTACCACGAGCATGACGAAGCAGGCGAAAAGGTTCATGGATGCATCTCAAGCGAGTTCACAGAGTTTTCAAATCTCGAATTTTCAATTTCCAAATTCACCGCCACTGTCGCAGCCCCCATGAGCACGATCACCACTCCCCAGGCCCTTCTCGGCATGAAGCCAGAGGAAATCGCCGCCGTGTTCGCGGAGCTCGATCAGCCAGCGTATCGCGCGAAGCAGTTGGTGGAGTGGGTTTTTGCCAAACGGGCCGCCAGCTTCGATGAAATGACCAATCTGCCTAAAGCAATGCGTGAAGCCCTCGCGACGCGGTTGGTGACGCGCTCGATGAGCATTGCGAAAGTCACCGGATCATCGGACACGACGCGGAAATACCTGCTCAAGCTCCAAGACGGGCGCTTTGTCGAAACAGTGCTCATCCCAGCCAATCCATCCCTCTACGGCGGCAACTCGGACCGCCGCACGCTTTGTGTGTCGAGTCAGGTCGGCTGTGCCTATGACTGCAAATTCTGCGCGAGCGGCCTGGCAGGTTTTGCGCGCAATTTGACGGCGGCGGAGATCGTGGAGCAGATCGTGCAGGTGGAGGCGCACGCCGGTGAGCGCGTGGACAATCTGGTCTTCATGGGCATGGGCGAGCCGCTGGCCAATTACTCGAACGTGACCAAGGCGATCGAGATTTTGAATGCGGAATGGGGCATCGGCATCGGCGCACGGCACATGACGGTGAGCACGAGTGGCCTGGCTCCTCAGATCAAGAAACTCGCCGATTTCCCACTGCAGATTCGGCTGGCCATCTCGCTGCATGGCGCCACAGACGAGGTGCGTGAGAAAATCATGCCGGTGAACCGCAAGCACAACCTCGACGAGTTGTTTGAGGCGCTCGACTACTGGAACTCACGCCGGAAGCAGTTCCTGACCTTCGAGTTCATCCTCATCGCCAACGTGAACGACAGCCTGCCACAAGCACACGCGCTGGCGAAACGTGCGCGTGCCGTGAATGCAAAGGTCAATCTGATCCCCTACAACACCGTGGATGGACTGGAGTGGGTGCGCCCGAGTGAGTCCACTCAAGATGCCTTCCATGCAGTACTCATGAATGCCGGCGTGACGGCCACGCTACGCCGCGAAAAAGGTCACGACATCGCCGCGGCTTGTGGACAGCTCCGCCTGAAGCAAGAGACGGAGCTGGGCATCATCGAATCACCGATTCCCGCCAAGCGCATCACGATTGGCGGCGGCGCGGCTTGAGTTTTACCTCACGCGCGCTGGCTTCCTCGCGGCAACGGCGCGTTTCACCGGGCGCTTGAGCTTGGGAGCTACGACGGGTGCCGTGGCAACAACTGGGGCCTGAGCTTCGCGTAGAAGGCGGAGTTCTTTTTCGACGTCAGCGAGACGCTTGGAGGTGGCCTCCAGCTTGCGCACGACGAGACGGGCGACGAATTCGTAAAGCGCGGCATGGAAGTCCGGGTCCTCCTCACGTGGATGGATGTCCTGAAGGAATTTTTGATCCACAGCGAGGCACACGGCCTTGGTAGAAGCGATGACGGAAGCGAGGCGCTTGTCTTGATTGACGAGCGCCAGCTCACCAAAGACCTCGCCGCTGCGAGTGATGGCAGCGACTTTTTTTCCACCGACGCGCACTTCCAGCTCACCGCTGAGCAAGACGTAGATGCGGGAGTCGATGCTGCCTTCCTGGATGATGCAGTCGCCGACCTCACATTGGAGCAGGCTGCTGGAATTGAGCACGTCGTCGAGCTGGTCGTCGCTGAAACTAACAAGGGCAGGCACAGCACGCAGCGGCGAGGGGCTGTGCTGGCTGTCATGGATGTAGGCAAACTCTTTCATGAAATTCGTCCCGATTCTGGCAGGTCGGGGGATGGTGCCACAAGATAAATCTTATTCATTTTGTGCCGCTCTTTTGCGCAGCATCGAAAGAAGGCCAAAATTGAGCCGGTGGCATCAGATTCTTGGCGGTATCGTCAAATTGCGAGCCGATCTCCTGCAATGGCAGCGCTCTCGCCACATCGATGCCAGCGGTGATGTTGGCAGGGGTGAAGACAAGACGCGTGAGTTGCATGCCTTTGAGCGGCGTGAGGTCGGTAACTGGAGTTTCGGCGATGTGCAGACGCTGCAAGGCAGTGCCAGTGAGTGGGGAGAGGTCTTTGACCTTGGTGCGGTGAAGTGTGACGCTCACCAGCGGCACGGTTTTCAGCGCGGTGATGTTTTCCACCGGGCAATCGGTAAGCCACAGCATCTGGATGGGACACTTGGCGATGCCAGAGATGTCTCCGACCTGCGAACCGACGGCATTGAGCTCGACCAGCGGCATGTTTTCCAGCGCACTGAGATCGCGCGCGGGTGTGCGGCTAAGGTAGAGTTTTTCAAGCGGCATGCCACGCAGCGGTGAGAGATCCTGCACCTTCGTGTCCTCAAGATAGAGTTCGACGAGCTTCTTGCCCTGCATCGGGCGGATGTCGGAAATCGGTGTCTCACTAATGTCGAGCGCGCGAGGCTCGATGTGCTCCAGGAATTTCACGTTGTCGATTTTGGCAGCACGCAGGCTGAGCGCTACGACCTTGCCATCCTCAATGTTAAACTTGCCGGAGCCATCGTAGCGTGAGTTGTGATACTTAATCTCGGTGTGCATCATCTCATCCGTCCAATAGACCTTCTTCGGCTCCACTTTGACAGGAGCAGCAGGCACTGGGGATGCTTTTTCAGCGACAGCGGGCTTCGCAGCAGGCGCTGGCTCTGAAGGCTTGGGTTTGTCACCGCATTGGGTGAGTGAGAATGCGGAGAAGGCAGAGAGGAAAAGAAGGCGCGAGTGCATAAGACGGGCATGCCGGATTTCGGCCTGCGTTGCAAGCATGAAGTGAAACATGCTGGATTTGAAGCCATAAGAAATCATTGCTGGCAGCTTTTTCTGTAAACTGAAGGTCACAGACTGTTTATACTCGCCAACATGACTAAAGCCTTTGAGCGTGACCTGAAGAAACTCAAAACCCGCGCTTATCACATGGCGGAGTGGGCCGAGGACGTGCTGCGCCGTTACCACGCCGCGCTGCCCAATTTGCAGGACGATGCGGCAATGCGGTTGCGAGTGCTCTACGGCTGGATGTTCGTTCCGCTGACGCTCTGGCCGTTCAATGTCCACGAGATGCTGAATGACCTTCTTGCCGTTGTGGAAAAGGGCAAACGCTTGAGCCGTCAGCAGTGCCTCATCATCGACCTGCTGCCCACACCGCCAGACGAAACCATCTGCGAGGCGGTGGCCGATCACGAGCGCCACGTCCAGACCGGCAGCTACGAGAACCTCGTTAAAACGCAGGCAAAGTTCTCCCAGGCGGAACTCGCCATCCGCACCGATCCGCAATTACAGAGTCAGTGGTCACGCATCAAAGCCACGTTCAATATTCAAGCCTTCGCCGACTACAAAGGCGTCATCCGCCGCACCATGGGCACTGAGCGCAACCTGCGCCCCACGTTCAACGTGAACCTGCGCAGCCGGGCGGATGCCTTTCGCGCCGCGTTCGACGCCTTCTGCCTGCGCTGGAATCTCTACGGCATGCAGCACGACGAGCCGCTGCTGCTCAAGCTCGCCGTCAACATCACGCCTTATGGCACGATGATCCTCATTCCTTCCTACTGGTCGTTTGATCCGAAGCGCGACATCCGCTGGGACGCCATCGCCAGCCTGCATCGCGTGCGTGTTCCTGGCCGCCAAGGTTCTGCCCTCGCCGAGGGACTGGCCGAGCGAATGAAGCTCGCCAAGAAACTGCGGCAGCTCGATCAGGAGGCTCGGCGTCTCAAACTGAAAGGAGAAAAGAAACACGCCTTCCTTTGTGAAGGACTCGGTTGGGTGCCTGCGACGAGCGCTAAACGTCTCAGCAGGTTGCGGGCAGGATTCAAAAAGTAGGACACACTTTGGGGACATTCAGTTCCCTGTCTCAACTGCGGCTGCTGGTCTATCGCTCGGGCCGTCATGCTTCCCTTTTCCAAAATCACCAACAGCGAACTCGCACCGCCAGTAGAGCAACCAGCGCTTCCTACTGAAACCAACCAGCCTTCGTTGCCATCACGCGTCGTTTGTGATCTGGCTGAGTGTTCCCCCTTCTCTCCAGGATACAAAGGGCCGCACGTCCCCGTGCTGGCAGCATTTGGCGGAGATCGGTTTCATGAATGCAGGGTGAACGGCTGTTTCGATCTTGACCGTGCCCTTGCGGAGAACTCAGCGACACTCTTTCGCTCCGTTCACAGGCTCGATGCAGATGACAGTGCGAAAGCATGGGATGATCTCACCTTCCGATTCGGTCCGAAATCCTTCCTCTACACCGATGAGAACCGGATCGTTGGCTACGCCGAGACTTCGCAGGCAGCCGAGAGCATGGTTGCCAAGTTCAACGAAACTTACCGCAAGCCACCTCCTCCGAAAGGCGGGTCTTTTTACCTTATTAGAACAGGCCGCGACATCAGCAGTGAAGTCGTCTCGCTCGGTTTGGAAACCATCCTCGACGATCAAGCCCTCAGCCTCCACTACGGCAATGGCAGCCAGGAGTGGCACGAAGACTTCATCGCCAAACTTCGCGGAAGCAGTCACGGCCTCTCCATCTTTGAAGGATCGCCCGGCACCGGCAAGACCTCCTACCTGCGTCATCTCATGGGCGTGCTCAAGGAGACGCATCGCTTCTATTTCATCCCCACCGCCACCATGGGCGTGCTTTCCAATCCCGACTTCATCGGCTTCTGGGCGGAACAACGTCGCCGACATGCCGACATGCAATTCGTCGTCATCCTGGAGGATTCCGACGCCGCCCTCATGACTCGCGGTGCGGACAATCGCGAGCAGGTCAGTGCCATCCTCAATCTCTCCGACGGCATGCTCGCCGACTTCCTCCGCCTCCAGATCATCTGCACCATCAACTGTAAAGCCGCCGACATCGATCAGGCCCTCCTTCGTCCAGGACGACTGCTGTGCCATCGTGTCTTCAACAGACTCGACTATGTGCAGGCGTCGCTTCTCGCCGAGAGCCTGGGCAGCAAGCTTCATACCGTGCAGGACTACTCTCTCGCGGAGGTCTTCGCGGGATATGAACCCAAGACCATTCATCGTCCGCGCATCGGCTTTGCGGTTTAGAGCCAAACCCACCAACTCAAGAACATGAACATCGCCTGCATCGACTTTGAAACAGCCAACTACAGCTCCATCAGCATGTGCGCTGCCAGTGTCGCCGTCTTTGAAGATGGTGCGCTAATCGAATCGCCCTACTGGCTGGTGAAGCCGCCCAAAGGCCACGGCTTCTTCCTGCCGGAATGGACCGAGGATTGCCACGGACTCTCGTGGTTTAATGTTCAGGACGCACCGGAGTTCTCCGCGATAGCCGCTGAATTGCTGGAGCGCCTGACCAAAGCAGACATCGTAGTCACTCACAATGCCCCGTTCGACATGCGTGTGTTGAAACAGACCTTGGAGCATTTCAATCTCCCAAGCCCAGATTTCCAATACCTCTGCACCTATCGTCTGGCGGCACGAGTCTGGCCAGATCTGCCGAATCACCAGCTCAATACGCTTGCCGCGCACATCGACCATAAGTTCAAGCATCATCACGCACAATCCGATGCCGAAACCGCCGGACTCGTTCCGCTGGCGATGATGGAACACAGCGAAGTCTCATCACTGGAAGAATTGCTGACGGTCGCCGGCAGCAAAGCTTTGCCATTCAATGCACCAAGAATTCATTCGCCCACGCAGCGTATTGACCGCATGAGAACGTCTCTCACATTCGTCCACGACCATGAACCACTCACTTGACGCATCTTCGCCTGTAACGCTTTCTCTGCGAGAAGTTGCGGCGTGGCAGTTCAAAGAACTTGCTCCAACCAAACCGAATATCATCGCTGGGATTCCGTCGTTGCAGCGTGGTGCCGTATGGAACGCTGCTCAGGTCGAGCTGCTATGGGACTCCATTCTGAGAGGGTTCCCTGTCGGTGCGCTGGTTGTGTGTCCAAAGCTTCTCGGTCAAGGCACTCGTAGCGGAAAGCATGGAAGCGGCTGGGATGAAGAAGATGTGAAATATCATCTTCTTGACGGTCAGCAGCGTTGCAACGCGATTGCGCTGGGCTTTTTGAATGCACTGGTTTCAGCCCCCGATGGTAAGCCACCACAGGCAACTCTTTGGATAGATCTCGCACCAAAAATGCCGAAGGGAGGCACGCGTCAATTTCTTCTGCGTGTGCTCACAGTGGCACACCCGTGGGGCTACACTGAACATGACAAAGCAGACTTTCTTGGGGTTGCCGAGATTCGCAAAGCGGTTGAACTGTATGGTAGAGGCAAGCGTCCCGATGTGACAGCATCGTGGCCTCACGCCAGCCGTGTGCCGATTCCATTCGCATGGCTAAGCGATGCGGTTTTTGGCAATGAAGGCAGCGACATTGCCTTGTGGTCGAATGTCTTAACTAAATGTAGAGAGAGAGAATTTGCAGGCCGAGCATGGGCTGACCAAGCTGCAATATTGATTGAGGGCCACCTCAATCAGAGTGCGCCCAGTAAACACTTAGCCCGCATCGAAAGCGGCATGCAAAATGCAAAACAATTCACCATAGTTGCCTTGGAGGTTCCTCAAGGTGCTCTGCAGGAGCAAAGCTTCCAAGAAGAGGCAGGCGAGGCATCTGAGTCTGACAACAGCAACCGCATTTACAATGTCGAACACTTGTTTCAGCGCCTAAACAGTGCTGGCACTGAACTCCGCGGAGAAGATCTCATCTTCTCAATGATCAAAGCCTACTGGCCGTCCATCGAGAATTCTTTTGATGGCATCCAAGATAAGCACGGCAACCACTATTTACCCATGCCAGGCTCTCGTCTGGCGATGCTAGGTGCTCGTGCCGCATTGATAGGATTTGATGCTAAAGGTGGTCTCCCGTCTACCTTTAACATCAGCAGGATTCGTGCGCTCGCGCTTGGGACAACAGAAACGGCCAAAGCTGAAAGATCCCAGTTGGAGAAGTATTTAGGTCTAACATGCGTGAACGCTAAGACCGACGTGAGACAGTCGGATTTCCACGAGAACCTGCGGCAGATCGATGCGTGGTTGCTTTTCGATGATTCGGTCAAAAATGACTGTGGCCTCCCTCCAGTATTGCGAGCAAGCCTTGCACAGGAGTCCCCTGACGTCTTTCTGCTACTGCTCCATCTTGCTCAAAAGGTGCGCAACGACGGACAGAGCAACGATCAGGTGGCAGCCTTGAGGAAACCCATTCTCGGACTGGCCTCAGCACTCCATTGGTTTGGCGATGATCGCGCAAATGCAGTCGCAACTCTGTATTCATCCCAATTTGCCACTGCGACATTGTCACCAGCTTCTTTTTCCGGAGTTTTGAAGCACTGCCTGCAATCGTCGAATGGCAATCGTGAGGTTCTGAAACTCCTTTCTCCAAATGACCTGGACACACTTATTCCAAAGCCAAGTGATTCAGATGCCGAGCTTTCGAAATGGACTTTCTGGAATCGCATCATTTTGGCTGAAGAAGATTTAACGGTTAGAACCGCAAAAGAACACAACGAATGGCAGATCTTGTCGAGGATCATTCGGGGCAGAGCTCTGCTGCTGTACGCCCAGCGCGTGCTTCTTAGCAGTCGATTCAACGATTTTGACCCCTCTTGTATTGATATTTGGAAAGGTCACAATCGCCCATGGGATTACGACCACATCCTTCCAGCAAAGACGCTTGAGCGAAATCAGGGCGCATATCGGGACGCGTGCAGAGAATGGGGCGACACGATTGGCAATTTCCGCGCGTGGCCGATGGAGGAAAATCGAAGTCGCCATGAAGATCTGGCGAACAAATCTATCCTCACACCCTATGATCGAGTGTTGAGCATTGTGCTCGATCAACAGGAGTGCGATGCTTTTTCATTGGAATGGAATGAAATAAATGAACCCACAAAGGCTGCCACATTTATGAACGCAGCCCGATCCCGGATTCTACGCATCTACTCAGATTGGTACAACTCGCTAGAGATTGGCAATCTGCTTTAGGAAGACGCCGCCTAGAAACTAACCATTCAAGAGATGCGGCACATTGGCAGCATGTAGTGAAACATGATCGTATCCGGCACGTTTTCGCGCGTCACCATGCATTCTCTCCTTTTTATCACTACCCTGCTGCTCGCAGCGCCTGTGTTTGCCGCCAAACCCAATGTGCTCGTCATCATCGCCGATGATCTCGGCTACAACGATGTCGGGTTTCAAGGCTCGAAGGAGATTCCGACGCCGCATCTGGACAAGTTGGCCGCACAAAGCTTGCGCTGCACGAATGGCTATGTGTCGCATCCGTTTTGCAGCCCGACACGGGCGGGGATCATGACTGGGCGGTATCAGCACCGTTTCGGGCATGAGAACAATCCGGCGTGGCTGCCGGAGAGCACGACGGCGGGGTTGTCGCTGCAGGAGACGACGTTTCCATCGTTGATGCAGAAGGCGGGCTATACAACGGGCGCGGTGGGGAAGTGGCATCTCGGTGCGCATCCGCAGTTTCACCCGATGAAGCGCGGGTTTGATGAGTACTTCGGCGCGCTGGGTGGCGGGCATGTGTATTTCCCCGGCGCGGGCGGCGGTGCGGAGTACAACATCCCGCTGAACCGCAACGGGAAGGACGAAGCGCAGACCAAATATCTCACCGAGCACTTCGGCGACGAGGCGGCGGCGTTTGTGGGGCGTCACGCGGGCGAAGCGAAGCCCTGGATGCTTTACCTGGCCTTCAATGCGCCGCACACGCCGCTGCAAGCACCGAAGGAGTGGCTGGAGAAACTCAAGCACATCGAAAACGACAGCCGGCGCACTTATGCGGCGATGGTTTGCGCGCTGGACGCCGCCATTGGCGAGGTGATGGCAAAGCTGGACGAGACGAAGCAGCGCGAGAACACGCTGATCTATTTCGTCAGCGACAACGGTGGCCCGAATCTCGCCGGCAAAAGCGGCACCAACTTCACCGACAACTCACCGCTGCGCGGCGCGAAGGGCATGGTTTATGAAGGCGGCATGCGCGTGCCGTTTCTGGTGAGCTGGCCGGCGAAGATCAAGCCGGGGACATTTGACCAGCCGGTGATCGCGCTCGATTTTCTGCCCACATCTCTCGCCGCCGCTGAATCGGCCGATTTGATGCCGAAGAATCTCGATGGCGTGAATCTGCTGCCGTTTTTGACCGGCGAAAAGGGTGGGGCGCCGCATGAACTGCTGTTCTGGCGCACCGGTGGCCCCGGCGGTAACAACGCGGTGCGCCGTGGCAAAATGAAGCTCGTGCGCAACGGCAAGGTGGAGCCGGAACTCTATGATCTGGCTGCTGATGTCGGCGAATCGAAGAACCTCGCGGCAGAAAAACCTGAAATCGTGAAGGAACTCGTCGCTGCCATTGCCGAATGGGAGAAGGGCACCATCGCTCCGACCTTTGAGAGTCCGAAGGCGGGCAATCCGGCGGCGAAGAAGAAGAAAAAGAAGTAGCCATCCCGGCGGCGTAGCTGGCAGGATGCTCATCATGCTGCGCTCGCTTTCATTCCTGCTCCTTTTCTCACTCGCTCACGCGGACGAGTTCGACCCATTGCGCGAAGTCGTGCGCAAGGCGGTGGCAAAGGGCAATCCGCCTGGAGCAGTGCTTTATTTGGAGAGCGGGGAGAAGAAGATGACGTTGGTGGAAGGCCAGCGTGCGCTGTCACCGGCCATGGAAGCGATGACGGAAGACACGGTGTTTGACGCAGCATCGCTGACGAAGGTGGTGGCGACGTTGCCATGCGTTTTGATCCTGATGGAGCAAGGCAAGAT
>JANOBP010000700.1:0-8769 GCA_031411715.1 Verrucomicrobiaceae bacterium
AATTCCCTTGCTCAATCTCTCGGGTTGCCCCGGCGAGTTGGGTGATGGGTCCAGAGAGGCTGCGTGAGATGATCAGCACGATCAGGAGTGCCACCAGCAAGGCGAGAATGCCCAAACCGGCCACGCTGCGGCGAAGGTCAAAAATTTCTGCATCAAGCTCAGCCAGTGAATAAAGATTAACCTGAGCGGCGATGGGGAAGGGGGAATCTGGATTAAGAACTCGATAATGAATCTGATGACGGACTCCATCAATCGGCACACTGATGTCTCGCTGCGAGCGTCCTGACTTTGAAACAGCCTCCGCCAAGAGCGCGGCGACCTCTTCGCGTTTGTCTTGAGGGATGTTGGTCGTGACGAGTTCATTCTCGACCCAGATTCCACTCATGATCTCGCCGAACTCGGACTTCTTAGTTTGATCGAAGAGTGCACTTTCATTTCTAGATGGCAGCGGCAAGCCAAATAGGAACGCGCCAACGAAATCTTTGCTCTTTGGATCACGCAAAGGAGTGATGAAGACCTCACGCACTTGATCGATGCTTTTGTCAGCATTCTGGACATGAAAGTAGCCGACCTCTTGCTCCTTGAGAATGTCTTCGAGCTTGCGATTCCCCAGCCAGGGCATCTTGAAACCTTTGAGACGAAGCTCGCCCATTTCACCACCCACAGTGGCAAGCATATTCATTCCAGGTGGCGGACGTTGCTGAGAAGAGCCCAGGACTTTCCCTTTTTCATCGACCATGTACAAGGATGATATGGGTCCTTGAGGAAGTTTGCCTCTCGCGTCGTTTGGACGCTGAATCTTCTGAAATGGTCCTGGATTTGGCCGATTCGCGCCTTCTGACTGGAGCCGTTCCCCCGCAAGATTTTCAAGCTGCGGCTTCAAGATTTGGCCAACCTCCTTGAGGTCCTTCTTTTCAATGGCGGCCAACACATCAGGCTGCTGCGCTTTTTGCTGCAAAACCTGCGAGAGCGCTTCAAAGCGCTTCTTTTTCGCTGAGGTGAGCATGCCGACCTGTTCTTCAAATTGCTCCTCGAAGAGACGTCGATATGTCGACGTGAACTTACGCTCCGCCATCACGAGCGCCACGGTGGTGACGGCGGCGACGACTGGAAAAACGGTAAGAATGAGCTTGGCGCGAAAACTAGTGAACCACTTCATGCTGGTAGAGAAATACTGTCCGCTGTTAAACACGCCGTCGAGTGGTAAGGTTGCAGTCGATTGTTTATACCGAGACAATGCCCCGTTTGATGGCCTCCGCTGTAGCTTGAGCGCGATCGTTGACTTTGAGTTTCACGAGGATGCGACTGACGTGCTGTTTCACGGTGTCTTCTCCGATACCGAGAGTCGCCGCTATTTCTTTGTTGGCATTGCCTTGGGCGACGAGCGTGAGGATTTCACGCTCGCGAGGAGTGATTTCGGGCTCCGTGAGAAGGTTTTTAAGGCGCTGGGCTATATCGGTCGGCAAACTACGCTCACCTTTCGCCACGGCTCGAATTGCAGCGAGGAGTTCGTCACGGGAAGAGGATTTCTGCAAGTAACCGTAAGCGCCAGCTTTCAGGGCGGCTTGGATTTCATCGTCTCGCGCAAAGGTGGAAAAAATGAGCACACGAGCTGCTGGATGCTCGATTAGCAGTGCCTTCGTGGCGTCGATGCCGCTGATTCCAGGCAACTGAAGATCCATCAGGACGACGTTGGGCTTTTTTTGCACGAAGAGCCGGGATGTGTCTTCGCCTCGATCAGATTCACCAACGACTTGGATGTCTTCTTCGAGTTCCAATGAGGCGACCAGACCGCTACGGACAACAAAGTGATCATCAATAAGAAGAAGCGTGATCATACTGCGCGTTTGGATTTTAGAGAGGCTGCACTCCAAGGAAGGGTGACAATCAGACTGGAGCCATGACCCAACTGGCTTTGCCACTCGACCTCAGCACCGATTTTGCGACAGCGCTCGCGTATGCCCATGCATCCAAAGTGACCTGGTTTGCCATTGGTTTCTGCATAGGCATCGAAGCCAATGCCGTCATCCTGGATACGCAGTGTTAGCTGTTGTTCGTCGCTCGATAGGTGCAACTTCAGATGATTCGCTCGTGAATGCTTCACGCTATTGGTGATGGTCTCTTGAGCGATCATGCGGAGGTGATGCGAAACATAAGGAGGGAGGCAGGGAATGGATTGGATTTCGAGCACCAAATCTGGCGAGTTTGGTGGCATCTGAGATCGGATCTCTTCCAACGCACTAACGAGATCAGGTGCCGGCTCGGTGTTTCGAAGGTCGGCGACGAGGTTGCGAGCTTCACTTTGAATTCTCGAGACTAGCTTGCGTGAGTTTTCCAGTAGGGAACGGGCCTTTTCCTCCAGCGGACGAGTTGTGGCGGCATCGAGACGCAGAGAGAGTCCTGCGAGTTCTTGCTCCAAAGTGTCATGGAATTCTCGGGCAATGCGCTGACGTTCCTCGAGTGTTGCTTGCTCGATGATTTTCGACTCAAGGCGGCTCACACGGCGGCGCAGGGCAAGAATCCAAATGAACGTGAGTAGCACCACGGCACCGAGTGAACTACTCGCAATAAGCAATCTGCGATTATCCCAAAATGGAGCCGCATTGAGAACACGAATATCGCGAGGACCACGAAGCAGCAAAGAAATGCGATTGGGCAGTGAGCGGAAACCCTTGTCTGTGGCTGATTCGATTTGGCAAATACCAGTAAGGGCAAGTGTGGCTCCTTTTTCTAAAAGGAGATTGCCATTACTGTCGATGTTGGCAGCAGGTTTATCTTCAAAAGAAATTTCCGATATACTGCCAACGAAATATTCACTCGGCATGAAGGCATGTACGGTGGTGCCACTGTAATTAAGTCGAAGTTCGTAGCCATCCGATGTGCGGAATTGATCGAGCAAGGTAACTGGACGATCTAGCCGCACGAGATCGGCATCATGGGAACCATTGAGCAAGGCACTCAGAGAAACATCGACTGGCACAGGTGTAGAGCCTGATAAAGTTTCGATAAGATGAGAATCTGCCAGTGAAGCGGTAAACCCCTCCATGACTGGAAAACCGCTAGCAATAAAGTTGTCTCCAGGGTTGAGGTCACTTTGCGCGTCGAGTTTGATGCAAATGGCCGGAGGTGTGGTTTTGGAAACCAATTCTGCGCTTGTAGGTGAAGAAGGTTCTGCGGGTGTTTGATCGCGCGCAAAAAGCCTGCCGTCAGGAAATTGCGCGAGGACGACACCATTGATCAAAACGCGATGTGCAGCCTCGTCGGGCTTCCCAGTGAAGCGGAGAAGATTCGTCACGGAAACCCTGGGTAGTTCATTGAAAGGTTTTCCTGGAGATATCATCGCGATATCGGACCAATCCGTAACGCGCAAATATGGGAAGACTAGTTGGCGGCGATCATTGATCCCGCCAGCCGCAAGAGCCGTGATGCGGAGAGTTGCATCCACGAGGGTAGGGGAGGCGTCGATGGGGGCATCAATGCGCACTTCAATGACTCGACTTCCGATGGCCAGACGGAGGAGTGAGCGATTCTCATCGAGTTGCGTGAGTGAACGCCCAAGGCCTTTGATTTCAACGCGTTGGTAATGAAAACGCCCCGTGGCGAGGTCATCGTATGTCGCGCGAACGGAGACTGGAGGCGATTCGTGGCCGAGGACCTGTAACTCAGTGACTTCAATGCCAGGAAGATAAAGTCCCGCCATGGTGATGCCTTTGATATGAACTCGATCACCAACGCTGAGATCGTTCCTGGCGGGTTTGAAATGCAAATGCGTTCCGGCGGTTTCATCCTGGACAAAAACCGTGCCACCACTCTCAACGAAACCAACTGTTGCTGTGAGTTCGACCGGGAGTTTTTCCAAACTACGCTCGTAAGGCAGCGTGCGTATATCGATGGCTCGTTTTAGCTGTGCCTGCGCTGCCGTTGTGGCTACCAAGAGCAACAGTGTTATCAGCAGGCATTGTAGTTTTCCATTCAGACACATGGGCAGCCAAGTCTCGCAATGAGCGATCACATATCAACCCAGATGAACTACAGCTCATAATCCATCTGACTCACCACCTCTACACTTAGCATTACTTACATTGTGCATAGTTTATGAATTGCCCAATTGAATGACGGAGTGTCCACTTCAGTCATCCAGTATGGTTTCCAGTTCCTTCTCTGAGAGTCCAGAAAGGATCGGTGAGTCGTCTTCAATGGTGGCATCAATAAGGCCGCGCTTTTTCGATTGAAGGGCGAGAATACGTTCCTCAACGGTGCCACGCACGGCGATTCGATACGCATTCACGATTTTCTGCTGGCCCATTCGGTGGGCACGGTCAATCGCCTGGGCTTCCACAGCTGGATTCCACCATGGATCAGCCAAAATGACATGATCAGCAGCTGTGAGGTTCAATCCATAGCCACCAGCTTTAAGGCTGATGAGAAAAACAGGACAATCTGGCTGCGTCTGGAACTGTCGAACTTGAGCATCTCGGTCTTGGGTGCTGCCATCGAGGTAGGCATACCTGATTTTCAATTCATCGAGTGAATCCCGAAGCAGACGGAGGAATTGAACGAATTGGCTGAAAATGAGCACTTTGCCGCCCGATTCTAGAATAGCGGTCACACGCTCATGAATGGCTGACCATTTGCCGGAAAAATCATCCTGACTGAGACCTTTAGTCGCCTCAGTAGGCAGTCCAGTGAGACGTAAATCACAGCAGACTTGGCGAAGACGCAACAGAACCGTGAACATGGTCATGCGCGCACCTCCCTGACCACTGCGTCGGCGTGCGGATTTGATCTCTTCACGCCCTTCTTCCAAGACACGTCGATACAACTCCTGCTGTGCCGGGCTGGGGTCACACCAGAGAATTTGCTCGATTTTTTCAGGCAATTCACGAAGGACTTGCCGTTTCGTGCGGCGCAGGAAATACGGGCGCACCAGTCGCCGCAGACGCGTTGCGGCATCTTGACCGGCGGGAGTCTCCAAAGAGCCTGTAATCGGCTGCTCGAAGCGTTCTTTGAAGTTCTCCCGATTACCCAAGTAACCTGGGAGTGCAAAATGCATGATCGACCATAAATCCCGAACGCCATTCTCCAAAGGCGTCCCCGTAAGGGCAAATCGAGCACCAGCGCGCAAGCTACGCAGTGCTTTCGAGGCCGCGGTATCAGGGTTTTTAATGTAACTGGCCTCATCGAGCAGCAGGAGGCTGAAAGCGATGGGCTGATAGTGATTTAAGTCTCGAACGATGAGCGGGTAGCTGGTTATGATAACGTCAAAGTCGAGCATGGTCTCCATGAGCTTATCCCGTCCGGCACCACTGATCGCCTGCACCTTTAAGGATGGCGCAAAGCGGCTGAACTCAGCCTGCCAATTCCCAATGAGCGATTTGGGGCAGATCACCAGCACCGGTAAGGCCTTATCCCGCCGTTGGGCGGCCATGATGAGCACGAGAGCGATGGACTGAAGCGTCTTACCCAGGCCCATGTCATCGGCAAGGATGCCCCCCCTGCCCTGGGTTGCACGAGCACTCAGCCAGCGAACTCCATCGAGCTGATATTGCCGCAGCGTAGCCGCCAGCGGGCCCAGTGCGGAACGGATTTCGTCCTCCGGTGGAAGCGGGATTTCGCTGGCTGAGTCCCCTTGGAAATAAGACAGATGCGCAGGATGAACGCGTGCCCCTTCAGGCGTGAGTTGGAGAGGCACATCTTGCAGCGTCTGCTCCAGCTCTTCGACGGCCTGTGCGTCGAGGATGTATTTGCGCCCATCCTTGCCCTGCACGGACTTTTGGCCAGATCGAATCAGGCGCAAAATCTCACCGCGAGGGATACGGAAGCCATCCGCCGCCTCGTAGCTGAAATCCATGCGCAACCAATCGCCACCACCGCCCGCTGCGCAACCTTCATGCACCACGGTGCGTGGCACGATTCGCTGCACGCCCCGCGTGACCGTGCGCCAGCGCTCACCTTCGAGAATGGTCGCGTATTGGCGTAAACGCGGCAAATCGGAAGCGTAAAACCGCATCACCGCGTCTGCGCCGCTCAAGGCCCAACCGCCGCGGCTGTCCGAGCGGAAACCCAGAGCCTCGATGCGTCCAGCCATCCGCCGCTCAGCCAATTCATCCCGCGTGAAGAAGCACGCGGGATGATCCGCGTCCTGCAGCGGGAACGACACCGCCTTGACCGTACTCACCGCGCCATGTGGCAGCACAGGCCATGTCGTGGTCAAATACCGGGCCACGATTCTCGCCTCCACATGCTGCAAGGATCCCTCCAGCGTGATCTCAAACTCACACGGCACCGGCACCACATGAAACCCACTCAGCACCTCTCCGCGCAACTCCACCTGGAACACCTCATCCAGTCGCTCGCGGTGCTCCACCAGCCAGCGCAGCGGTTGCCTCAGGCTCTGGCCTTTTTGCAGCACTTGCATGGCCGATTCCAACTCCGTCATCGACATGACTCGGAAGGCCACTGCGGTCTCGGGGCTCAGCCACCAGTTGCCGGCCAGATGCCGCTGAGACTTCGCCGCGATCTCCACCCGGATCACATCCGTCCCATCTGCCTCAATCACCAGCGGTAGCCGCGTAGGCACGCTCATCACTTGCAGCGCCTGCGCCGTTCCATTCGGCTTGCCGGCAAACACTCGCGGATGCTCTCCCAGCACCGCCAAAAACTCCAGCGCACCAGCTCCGCGCAGCGAAAGCGGCACCGTCTGCGGCTTTGTGATCCCCTGCCCCGCCAGCCACGCCACCAGCCGCGATGTTTCCCTGGCCTCACTCGCTTCAAAACGCAAAAAGACACCCAGCGGATCACGCCACACACCTTGCATCAGACCTTCTGGCAAAAAAACCGAGTAGTTCCCAGGAATCGTCATCGAGGCCGGAGTCACCGCCGCAGCTTGCGTTAGCACCGGCTTCTTTTCTGCGGCAGGTGCCGCTTCGGTCGGAGGCTTCGGCCCACCTTTCACATGGCACAGCACCACTGCCAGAGCATGCTCACACACCGATCCCGTGCGCCTGGCGTGCGGGCAGGTGCAGAGATTGTCCACGTCACTGCTGCCACGGATTCGCAAGCCCGCGCTGTTTTTCATTTTTCCGCTGCCTGTCGTGCCGCGGATCAGCCCGCCTTCGGCACTCGTCACCACGACCAATCCTGCCTCCACCAGCCCACGCGCCGCCTTCATCGCCGCCCAGCCGCCGATTTCTGCCAACCATTTCTCTGTAATCTCCATTTCTTTCTAGCGCTTGTCGTAGTTTCCGTTCAAAGTCCATTCTCACCTCACAAAAAAGGCGCGTATGCGGATTGTTGCTATCACAAATCAAAAAGGCGGCGTCGGAAAAACGACCACCGCTGTCAATCTGTCCGCCTGCCTCACGCAGCGCGGCGTCCGCGTCCTGCTCATCGACCTCGATCCGCAGGCCAATGCCACCAGCGGTCTGGGGCTCGCCCAAGAGGAGCGCGGCAGCCTCTACCCTGCTCTCGTCGAAGGGGCCGACCCCAAGCTCTTCATCCGCAGCACACGCCTGCCCAATCTCTCCATCATCCGCTCCCATCAGGAATTAGCCGGGTGCGAGATCGAGCTCGCGCAGCAGGGCAACCACCTTGCCCGACTCAAAGAAGTCCTCTCGCCCCTGCGCGACTCCGGCCATTTCGACTTCATCATCATCGACACGCCTCCCAGCCTCGGCGTCCTCATGACCTCCGCCCTCGCCGCCGCCGACGAGCTCCTCGTCCCCATCCAGTGCGAGTATTTTGGCCTCGAAGGCCTCTCCAAGATCGTCAATGTCGTCCAGCAGATCCGCGATTGCGGTGCCAATCCCAATCTGCAGCTCGAAGGCATCCTCATGACCATGTTCGACAGCCGCGCGAACCTCTCCAATCAAGTCGTCAACGACGTGCGCAGCTATTTCGCCGACATCTGCTACAACACCGTCATCCCGCGCACCGTGCGCCTGGGTGAGGCCCCCAGCTTTGGCAAGAGCATCATCGAATACGAGCCCAGCGGCCGTGGTGCCTTGGCCTACCGTGCCTTGGCTGAGGAGTTCATGATCCGCCGTGGTTTGCTGCAGGCGCAGCCCGCCGCCGCGTGATCCACGTGCAACTTTCCTCTCTTTGGAGGAGTTCAAAGGCGCACCCATGATCCGTCGCCTCGTCCTCGTCACCATCCTTGCCTTCTCGGCATCGCATCTCACCGCGCAGACTCCCGCCAGCGAGCTACCACTCGGCTTCACCCATCTGAAGCTCACCGTGGACGGCACCGAGCGTGAAGCCTTCATCTACGCCCCTGCCAGCGCCAAAGAAAAACCCACGCCCGTGGCCTTTTGCTTTCATGGCCACGGCGGCACCGCGCGGAGTGCCGCCAAATCCTTCGCCATGCACAAGAACTGGCCCGAGGCCATTTCCGTTTACATGCAGGGCCTCAATACCCCCGGCCGTCTCACCGACCCCGAAGGCAAAAAGCCCGGCTGGCAGCACTCCGCAGGCGATCAGGCAGACCGCGACCTGAAATTCTTCGACGCTGTTCTGCTCAAACTCAAAGCCGACCACAAGGTCGATCCCAAACGCATCTTCTCCACCGGCCACTCCAACGGTGGCGGCTTCACCTACCTCCTCTGGCAGATGCGGTCAGACACACTCACCGCCGTCGCACCCTCCGCATCGGCTGCGCGCGCCGCACAGGGCGACCTCAAGCCCAAGCCCGCCATGCACATCGCTGGCACCAGCGATCCACTCGTCAAATACACCTGGCAGGCCGCCACCATCGCCGCCGTAAAGCAACTC
>JANOBP010000701.1:0-15792 GCA_031411715.1 Verrucomicrobiaceae bacterium
ATCGCCTCTGGTGAATGTCCGCTTTTGGCGATCAATACGTCCAGCGCCTCATCGAGCGCTTTGTCTTCCTTCGTTTTGGTTCTTCTCATCTATTCCTGTCCTCGGGTTTCCCCCTCCACACAAACTTTCTGACAGGCTCCCTGCAACCCTCCAAAAAACCATTTTCCAGAGTACTTGCGGTACTCGACACGCTCAGAAAACCGTTTTTCGGAGTGCCCCTGGGGCCTGGGAACTCCAAAAAAGCATTTTTTGAAGGGTGCCCCGCCACGGCACTCTCCAAAAAACCGTTTTCCGCAGCCTTGGAGATGCTCGCAGCGTTTAAAAAACCGTTTTCCAGAGCCGTGCCCGCCCACCAGCCCTGCGCCGCCTCAGCGTGCGTCTTGAGCAGCCCCATCTTATCATCAGACAACGGCTTCTCCGTCCAGGTGGCGCGTGAGCCTGCCTGTTGGAACGAGTGTTCTTGAAGAATCATCCGCAGCCCATCCGCCCATGGTTGGGTGAGCGGAATTTTGATTTTTTATCATAAACCGCCTTTCACCGTCCAGATTTATTTTCAGCGCACCGATTTTTCCCAGTGCGCTTGAACCCAAAATCAGAAATGGCCAACCACGGAAAGCACGGAAGACACGGAAATCGAAGGCCGAGTGAGTGACGGAAAGCCCGATGGACCTTCACCAACCTCTTGAGTTCAGGTCCTCTGCGGTGTTCCAGCCTCTCGCGGTGTTTCTTTCCCGTGCATACAGCCTACCTCCGTCCGCTTGCTCTACGGCTTCAGCCGCATCACGCCGCGCAGCCGTTCCTCCAGTTTGGGTTTGAGGTTTGGAATATTCACACATGGATTTTACCCTCCTATGTTGGAGTAAATCCTCATTTTTGTTGCCTGATTCCAACATAGGAGTGTAAAACCACCTCCATGAGCGACACGCCGCGTACTTTTCCCACCAATCTGTCGGATATAAAGGTGCTCACAAACCTCACGATCTGTGAATGATCCTCAAGTTAGGCCGCTTCACACGCCATGACCCAAGACGCCACAGTCACGATTCACGGAAGC
Organism: Verrucomicrobiaceae bacterium; assembly: GCA_031411715.1. GTDB lineage: Bacteria > Verrucomicrobiota > Verrucomicrobiia > Verrucomicrobiales > Verrucomicrobiaceae > Prosthecobacter. The sequence goes on from JANOBP010000701.1 coordinate 1,055, forward strand.
GAATGGAGGCGCGCCGACATTGACGGTGAGGTTGTGTATTGTCGCGGCTTGCAGTGGCATCGCGAGCCGTGGGTTCGACGCGACGCCCTTGTTCAGCGCACCGGCACGACTTCGCTCTACGTCGGCCAGCGATACGACCCGGCGTATTACGAGTTGGTTCGCGGCGGTTGGAGTCACGACCACTGCGAGATTTGCTGGTGGACGTTGTCGGAGGGAGGCGACGAGGAGCATTCGGTTGGTTACACCGATGGTCGGCGGTGGATTTGCAGCGAGTGCTATCATCAGTTCATTGAGACCACAGCATGACAACGCGGCCTAACCATGCGCTGCAGCGAACCCGGCCATCGCGTCGCGGTTGCAATCGAACGCCCTCGTGGGCCGGGTCGCTGAGCTTGGGTCGTTCGGCTTCCGCACGCACACCACAATGAAGCTTACATGGGACGATCTCATCATTCAGAGCATCTCGCATGAGGACGCACAGACCTGGATTGAGCCGTGGTCACATCTTCTGACCGGACAGTTTTCTCCCGTCTTCATGTCCATGTTTGGCGATTGGTTTCTCCGTCGGCCAGATGGCTCCACTGACGAGCTTTCCGTCATTGAGGGCACGTTACAGCGAGTCGCTGCCACGGAACAGGAGTTCGTTGAGATCGTGAACCGGATCGAATGGCAGGAGCAGCATCTTCTCTCCTTTCAGGTCGCCCAGCTTCACGAGCGTGGTCTCATTCCAGGCGTCGGCCAGTGCTACGGCTTCGCACCACATCCGATTTTTACTGGCCGCATTGACATCAGCTTGGCCTGTATTCTCACGATTCCAGTTTGGCAGACCATCGCTGCGCAGTCATTCTACCAAACGACATCGACATGACCTCCAACAAGCCGAACCCTCAAGTTAGCTTTGAATCGGGCGTCAAGGAGCGTGGATGAGGTCTGGGGTGTCTTCGCCCGACTTCAAAGGTACGCAGTTGTTGGAAAAGCCCGTGGTGGAGCGTCCCTCGCACTGCGCTGGAGCGGTTGGCCCTTGGCGTTTGGCTTTGGGTGCCGTGTGGCTCACACTTTGTGATGGTGCGGATGGAGCCGCAGGACGAGGACTCATTGCTCGGACAGCGGTCCTGCATTACGGATGGGAACGATGAAGACATTATTCTGCGTGAACGTTTGGCTGGCGCTTCTGCTCACAGGTTGCGCCATCGCGCCTGCCAAGGTGAAACGTTCATCCAAAGCGGATGGCGGAGGGGATTTGCATGCGCTGCTGACACAGGCACTGGTAGCGCCGGAGTCTGAGGAGGGACGGCAGTCGCTGGGGCGTTTCATCGAGCGCTGGAAGAGCGAGGGGCGTGGCGAAAGCGGTGACGTAAGCTCGACGGTCGTCAGTGAAAGCGGTGTTTACCGCGTGAGTTTTCAAGGCACGCCCTGGGGTGAGTATCCCATCGGCTACTTTGATGAAATCAGCCCGGCGGCGGACTTCGAGGTGACCAAGCTGAAGCATCATCAGCGTGCGGGCGTGGGCGTGCCGATGACGGCGCTGCGGGAAAATCGCCACCAGCAGCCGCTGGAGCGTTTTTATCCGCCTGAGGCCATCACGCGGCCCCTGACGGCCTTTGCGAAGTTTGGAAAAACTCACGAGCACATCCGGGACGTGCGCATTCAGTTGCTCTGCCCGCTGGTGAATCCATCCATCGACACACCGCAGGGCCGCCAACCGCTGGCGGCGGATTTTTCCGTGCCATGGGCCGCCCTGCTGGCGCGGTCTGGGAAGCTCAATCAACTCCGCGTGCTGGACATGCTATCCCGCATGCCCAAGCGGCAACCACAGCTCTACCTGATGGAGCCTTATGACCCGAAGAAGGAGCCGCTGATCATGATCCACGGCCTCGTCTCCACGCCGCTGGTCTGGGCGGAGCTGAGCAACGATCTGTGGGCCGATGATGCCATCCGCCAGCGCTACCAGATCTGGCACTACCTCTACAACACCTCCGCGCCTGCACTTTACTCCACCAGGCTGCTGCGCACGCAGTTGCGTGAGCTGCGCCAGCTCCTCGATCCCGAGGGCGATGATCCAGCCATGCAGAAGACCACGCTGCTCACGCACAGCATGGGCGGCCTCGTCGGCAAAGCGCTGGCCATGAAGCCTGGCGATGCCTTTTGGAAGGCGGCATTCAACGTCCCGCAGGAAACGCTCAAGCTAACGCCGCCAGATCGGGCGATGCTCAATGATGCCTTCGAGTGGCAGCCAGACCGCGCCATTCACCGCATCATCTTCATCGCTGTGCCCCATCGCGGCAGTGCCTTTGCCGACAACACCCTCGGCCGCATTGGCAGCTGGCTCACCAAGCCGCCCAGTGACTTTCAGGCCTTCTATGATCGCATTTCCAAAGCCAACCCCGGTGTCTTCACGCCAGCGTATGATGAACTGGGCCGCGGCGTGCTGGACAGCGTGCACTCCCTCTCCCCCATGCAACCGACGCTGCACATTCTGGCCAGGCTACCCTTTGCACAACCCGTGAAGGTGCACAGCATCATCGGCAATCGCGGCAAACCCGGCCCACTGGAGCAAAGCAGCGACGGCATCGTGCCCTACACCAGCAGCCACCTCGATGGCGTCGTCTCGGAAAAAATCGTCCCTGCCGGACATGGTGCCTTTCGTGATCCCCAGGCCGTCACCGAGATCACCCGCCTCCTGAAGCTCTAACTCCATCATGAAAACCATCACCGCACTCGAACTCACCGCGCTCCAAGCACACGCCACGCTCATCCACGTCCTGCCGGAGGAGCACTTCGCGCAGCAGCATCTGCCGGGAGCCGTGAATGCCTGCGTGTATGAGATGGTCTTCCTCACGAAAGTCGCGGAACTCGTGCCGGACAAGTCGTCAGCGATCATCGTCTATGGTGCAGGCGCTCCATCACTCGATTCGAGCATAGCAGCCGAGAAACTGACTCAGGCTGGCTACACGAACGTGCAGGACTTTCGCGGTGGATTGACGGAGTGGTTGCAATACGGCCTCACCGTCGAAGGAACCGGCCTTGTCAGCGATTCCATCCAACCAGATGGCATTTTCGAGGTCGATGTCGAAACCAGCGTCGTCCGCTGGACGGGCCGGAATCTCTTCAACCATCATCAAGGCACCCTCAAACTCACCAGTGGCCGGATTGAGGTGCGAAATGGCGCTTTGAAAGCCGCTAGCTTCACGCTCGACATGAACGGCATCGTTTGTGAAGACCTCGTGGACACGGCTTACAACGCCCTGCTCATCCGCCACCTCCGTGACGACGATTTCTTTGCCGTGGACCGCTTCCCGACCGCCGAGTTCGTCTGCGATCATGCGGAGCCGCTGCAAGCCTGCACGCCCGGCACACCAAACTACGCCCTGCATGGCGCGATGACGCTGCGCGGAATCACGAAGCCGCTGAGCTTCCCCGCCGTCATCGCGGCGGCGGATGCGGATCATCTGACTGGCCAGGCGCAGTTTGAACTCGACCGCACGCAGTTTGGCAGCCACTACGGCTCAGGCAGACTGTTTGCGTTCCTCGGCAAGCACGTCGTCAACGATCACATTCATCTCCACATCAAACTTCACGCCACTCGCACCACTCGCACCACTCGCACCACTCGCACCACTCGCACCACTCGCACCACTCGCACCACTCTATGAGCACCCTCGACGCCATCCAAGCCCGCCGCGCCATCAAGCACTACGATCCCGCTCACGTCATGACGGATGCGGAGATCCGCCAGCTTCTCGAAGCCGCCATGCAGGCACCCACCGCTTTCAACATTCAGCATTGGCGCTTCGTCACCGTGATCGATCCTGAAGTGCGAAAGCAAATCCGTGCCGCCGCTTGGGATCAGGCACAAGTCACCGACTCCTCTTTGCTCATCGTGCTATGCGCTGACAAAGATGCGTGGAAGAAGGACGTGCCACGTTACTGGAAAAACGCGCCGCAGCCCGTGCAGGACTTCCTCGTCCCCGCCATCGGTCAATATTATGAAGGTCGTGATCAAGTGCAGCGTGATGAATGCATGCGTTCCTGCGGTCTCGCTGGCATGACGATCATGCTCGCCGCCAAAGCCATGGGCTACGACTCCTGCCCCATGGACGGCTTCGACTTCGACGCCGTTGCCAAAATCATCAAGCTCCCCGAAGACCACGTCATCTCCTTCATGATCGCCGTCGGCAAAGGCACCCAAGCTGCCTGGCCAAAGCCGGGGCAGCTCTCGTATGAAGAGGTGGTGATCCGGGATGGGTTTTAAACTGATATGCGGCAAAAAAAACCGCAATCATTTATGCCAAGGATTCACCTCTTGGTGTGCCACTCGATCTGGACACCACTGACCATTGATGAACCATGTTGGTTCACGGAGAATGTCGGCCCAGGAAATTCCTGGATAGATGATGAGGCTTTGGTGGTCGGGGTCGGCAGCACCATAAGCCTGAAGGTCGGGGAACCAAGCGAGCAAACCGTCAGGAGAGTAGTCGTTGCATTCGCAGATGAGCGAATAGCCCTCATATTCTCGTTGCTCTTCGGGATCGCTCTCCAAACGGCCGTTGAGGTAAAGCTCGTAGCTGTTCACGATGAACTTTTGACTCGTTATATCTTCTGGAGCGAAGAATGCCAACTCCCTGACCTCCCCATCGGGCAAGATCATTTTCCGGTTTGTCGCAGAACTCAAAAAATCGCGCAAGTCTTGTGGAATGGACATGGTGCTTTCACTATTGATTGGGTATTTTTAGCCGAATTATGAAACCATTTCCATCCATCATTCACTGAATGAGCACCAGTCGTGCGTCACGATGGACCGCAGTCATTCCGTGGCTGTTTGTGCTGCTGTGGAGCAGCGGGTTCATTGGCTCCAAGCTCGGGGTGCCGTATGCGGAGCCGTTCACGTTTCTGATGCTGAGGTACTGCATCGTGCTGGCGATCTTGGTGCCGATTGCGCTCGTTTCACGGGCACCGTGGCCGCAGGGGAAGGGGCAGATGATGCATGTGGCTTTTGCGGGCTTGCTGATTCATGCGCTGTATCTGAGCGGCTGCGTGTGGTCGCTGAGACTGGGGCTGCCAGCGGGGATTCTGAGTTTGATCGTGTCGATGCAACCGCTCTTCACGGCGGCGTTTGCAGGTGTCGCTCTCGGCGAGCGGGTGCTGCCGCGTCAATGGGCGGGGCTGGTGCTGGGATTCGTCGGCACGGCGCTGGTGGTGGCGCACAAGACGGGCAGCGGGCTGACCTTCCTGATGACGGTGCCAGCGATCCTGTCGCTGATCGGCATCACGGCGGGAACGATGTGGCAGAAGCGGCATTGCCCGCGTTTTGACCTGCGCACGAGTGCGGTGGTGCAGTATGCGGCGAGTTTGCTCATCACGTCGGTGCTCGCCTTCACCACGGAGACGATGCATGTCGAATGGAGCGGGCAGTTTGTCTTTGCGCTGCTGTGGGTGGCGCTGGTGCTGTCCATCGGGGCGATCAGCCTCCTCAATCATCTCATCCGCAGCGGCACGGCGGTGAATGTGGCGAGTCTGTTTTACACCGTGCCCGCTGTGACGGCGCTGATGGCCTGGGGCATCTTTGGCGAGACGCTGACCGGCTTGTCGCTCATCGGTATGGCGGTGGCTGTGCTGGGTGTGTGGATGGCACGCGGGAAGTAGAGGCAGTCGCGATCCTTGCTGACACTAAAACGCATTGCTGCAACGAGCTGAGTGTTCAAGATGACCGCCATCCTCAACATGGCATCCGTTCTCGTTCTCTATGCACATCCAGCGCCGCACAAGTCGCGCATCAACCGCAGGCTGACCGCGGCGGCTCGTGAAGTGCCGGGTGTGATGGTGCGTGACTTGTATGAGCTGTATCCTGACTTCCTGATCGATGTAGAGGAAGAGCAGCGTCTGCTCGCTGAGCATGATGTGATCGTTTTGCAGCACCCATTTTACTGGTACAGCGCTCCAGCGTTGGTGAAGGAGTATCTGGACCTCGTGCTGACCTATGGCTGGGCCTATGGTGAAGGCGGTGCGGCTTTGAAGGGCAAGATCATGCTGCAAGCGATCAGCGCCGGTGGCCCGGAAGAGGTGTATGGCCCACAAGGCCGGAATCGCTTCACCATTCGGCAGCTTTTGGCTCCCTTTGATCAAACGGCGCATCTGTGTGGCATGCGCTACCTCGCGCCGCATGTGATTCATGGTGCGAATCAACTGGCGGATGTTGCAGGCATTCAACCGCATGTGCAGCGCTTCACTCGACTGCTGACAGCTCTGCGAGACGGAACACTGCCGCTGGAGCAAGCGGCTACCGCCGAGAAGGTCAACGAACTCATTCCGAACTGACGCCATGCACGACGCTAACTTTTTTCTCTCGGCGTTCATCTATCTAGCCGCAGCGGTGCTGCTGGTGCCGGTGGCGCATCGGCTGGGTTTGGGCAGCGTGTTGGGTTATCTCATTGGCGGGGCTTTGATCGGGCCGTTTATGCTGGGATGGGTCGGTGGCTCGCAAGGCGAGGAGGCGATGCATTTTGCCGAATTCGGCGTGGTGATCATGCTGTTCATGATTGGCCTCGAACTCGAGCCTGCGCGGCTGTGGCGCATGCGTGGGCCGATTTTTGGCCTCGGTGGCATGCAGGTCGTCTTCACGTCTCTGGCTGTGATGGGTATCGCGATGGCTTGTGGACTGGAGTTCAAGCCCGCCATCGCCACGGGCATGATTTTGGCACTTTCTTCGACGGCCATCGTGATTCAGACGCTGCAGGAGAAAGCGCTGATGCGCACGGATGGCGGGAGTGATTCGTTTGCGGTGCTGTTGTTTCAAGACATCTCGGTGATTCCGATGCTGGCGGTGTTTCCGCTGCTCGCAGCGAGTGGCCCGACCACCGAGCACCATGGTTGGTTGCAAGAATTGCCGCATTGGGCCCAGCCGCTGGTCACCTTGAGCGCCGTGGTCGCGATTGTGATCGCCGGGCAGTATATGGTGCCGCGTGGGTTTGCGATTCTGGCCAAAACGGGTCTGCGTGAGCTGCTGACGGCCGCAGCGCTGCTCCTCATCGTCGGTGTGGCTTTGCTGATGACCCAGGTGGGCCTCTCGCCAGCACTGGGAGCATTTGTCGCGGGTGTGGTACTCGCAGGCAGTCACTATCGTCATGAACTGGAGAGCAACTTGGAGCCGTTCAAAGGTCTGCTGCTCGGTTTATTCTTCCTCGCAGTCGGCGCATCGTTGGATTTCAGCGTGATCACCTCACGGCCGCTCGTGGTGGGCATTTTGGTGCTGACGTTGATCGTTTTGAAGGCTGCGGTGCTGTTTGGGATCGCCACGCTGTTGCGGATTCGCGGCAGTCATCGCTGGCTACTCGCGCTGGCCATTGCGCAGGGCGGTGAGTTTGCCTTCGCGCTGTTGTCCATGGCGATGCAGCAGCAGATTCTCGATGCGGAGACGTCCAAGCTGCTCGTGGCCGTGGTGGCGCTGTCGATGGCCGTGACACCGCTGTTGTTCATCATCTACGAACGTGTCATCGCACCGCGCTACACGGCGGTGGCCAAAGAGGAACGCGCTGCTGATACGATCGACGAGCTTGCTCCGGTGATCCTGGCCGGCTTTGGCCGCTTTGGGAATTTCGTCGGCCGTTTCATGATGACCCAAGGCGTGAAGGTGACCGTGTTGGAGAGCGATCCCGATCACGTGGACATGCTGCGCGCCTTTGGATTCAAGGTCTTCTATGGCGATGCCACGCGGATGAGTCTGCTGCACGCAGCGGGCATCGAGCATGCGCGCTTGTTGATCATCACACTGGCAGATGAGGCCAAGGTGGCGCAACTCGTCGCTGAGGTGCGGGAAAAATTCCCCAAGCTGCGCATTATGGCCCGTGCTCATGGTTACGATCAACGCTTTGAACTAATGAAGCTCGGCCTGGCAGCCGAAGACACCGTGCATGAACAGATGGGCAGCGCTCAAGAGTTGGCCGTGCGTGCGCTACGAGCCCTCGGCAAGCCCGCCTATGCCACCGAACGCGCCGCACGCCGCTGGCGCCGCTACGACGAAGAAACGGTGCACCTGCTCATCCCCGTGCAGGACGACTTCGATACCTATGCGAGCATCGTGCGAGATCGGCGCACGCAGTTGACGCAACTCTTCGAGAAAGACCGCACCGAACTCAGCACCGAAGCCGACAAAGGCTGGGAGATCGCTCGGGCGGAAGAGAAGTAGCCTGTTGCAGTGCAACAAGGACTTCATACCAAGACCACCATCTCTACACCAGCATCAGCGCTGGGTTCTCCAGCAGCTTACGCATCTCCGCAAGGAAGGTGGCTGCAACGGCGCCGTCGACGACGCGATGGTCGCCACTGAGGCCAACCCACATGCGCTGACCGACGACGATTTGGCCCTTGTCATTAACGACAGGCGTTGTGCGGATGCTGCCGATGGCCACGATGGCGGCCTGTGGTGGATTGATGATGGCAGCGAACTGGTCGATGCCATAAGCGCCGAGATTGGAGACGGTGATGGTGCCACCAGCGTAGTCGTCAGGGCTGAGTTTTTTGGTCTTGGCTTTGCCTGCGAGGTCTTTGACGGCCTGGCTGATTTCGAGCAGCGTTTTCTTTTCCGCCTGCTTGATGACCGGGGTGACGAGGCCGTCTTCAACAGCGATGGCCACACTGAGGCCGACGGACTTGAATTTCACGATGGCATCACCATCCCATGCCGCATTGATGGCGGGCTGAGCCTGTACGGCGCGGATGACGGCCTTGAGGACGAAGTCGTTGACGGAGTATTTGTTGCCGCCGGTTTTTTCGTTGCTGGCATTGAGATGCGCGCGGAATTCCATGAGCGGGGCAGCATCGACTTCCATCTGAAGGTAAAAGTGCGGAATCTGTGTCTTGGAGGCCAGCAAGCGCTCGGCGATGATGTTGCGCATGCTGCTGGTGGCAACGCGTTCGTCATCTGGACCCATCACTGGACGAATGGCAGGTGTGGCAGCGACGCGTGCGCTAGAACCACCGACGGGAGCGTTTTCGACGTCTTCACGAACGATGCGTCCACCAGGGCCGGTGCCGATGAGCGCATTGAGATCGATTCCGCGCTCGGCAGCGATCTTTTTGGCCAGCGGAGAGGCTTTGACGCGAATGTTTGAGTTGGCGGCGGCAGCGCGGCTTTTGTGCTGCGGAGCGACAGGGAGACGTGGGCCAGCGCTTGCAGCCTTGGTGGCGGCAGTGGTGGGCTTTTTCTCGGCGGCAGGTGCAGGAGCAGACGAGGCCTGAGCTTTCGAGATGAGTTCGTCGAGATTGGCAGGAACGGCTTCGTCTTCTTCTAAAATGACAGCCAGGGGTGCGCCGAGCGGGACTTTGCCGCCTGGCTTGGCGATGATTTTATGCAACACGCCTTCAAACGGGCTGGCGTATTCCATGGTTGCTTTGTCGGTTTCAATGTCTGCGATGGCTTTACCGACGGTGATTTGGTCCCCTTCCTTGACGGTCCACTTGGCGAGGGTTCCCTCGGTCATGGTGTCGCTTAGTTTGGGCATTTCGATGAATTTAGGCATAGGAAAGGGAGATTTTTGGACCGCCACTTATGGGCGCAACAGGAGAGGAATCAATGATGAATGCCGATTCAGGAATCCCGATGGCAAAATTCATGGAATAAGGCCCTTGGCCGCTGTGCCAAGCACCTTGAACAGTTGCTTTCCAGCGCATCCTACAGATGCTGACCCCAAGCCTATGCACGACCATCATACACATGCTCCGAAGCTCGACCCAGAGACCTTGCTCAAGCAGGCGCTGGAAAGAGCACGCGCGGCCGAGTTGCGCAAGACACGGGCACTGGAGGATGTGCTGCGTATCCTGATTGAGGCGCATGGGCCGTTGACTCTCGCAGAAGTCTCGAAGTCGCCCTTGCTCACCAGTGGAGCCGATCATGCGACGGTTTACCGGCTGCTCACAAAATTGGAGGAGCGTGGTCTCGTCAGGCAACTGGGACTGCATGACCGGTCGTCTTATTTTGTGATGATTTACCCAAACTCACATGATGACTTCCTGATCTGTACCAAATGCGGCATCATCGAAAAACTGGACCTCGCATGCCCGGTCGAGGCGCTGGAAAAGCAGGTGGCGAAGAAGTCGGGCTTTTCGAAGCTCTACCATGAGCTGGAGTTTTTCGGCTTGTGCCCGAAGTGTGGTTAGGCTGAGCACATTAACGCAAATAAAATGCGTTAATTGACTTGCTAGTGCATAAAGTTTGCGTTTATGAGTCGGCCCTATCCGATTTATGAAACCTCGCAGTCGCTTCACCTTACCCCTTGCCGTCTTGTTGCTGGCAACCATCAGCCTTCCCCTCACGGCGGAAGATCCACCAAGGCATGACCCTTCTCACAACCACGCGGATGAGGTCATTCCACTCGATGAAGTGATCGTCTCCGCACCTTTGGAGCGGCCGCTTTATGAGCAGGCGCAGGCGGCTTCGATATTGGCGGCGCAGGCGCTCAACCTCTCGAATGAACCCTCGCTGGGGCAGACCCTGAGTCGCATTCCAGGTGTGAGCAGCTCTTACTTCGGCCCGGCAGCGAGCAGGCCGATCATCCGTGGTCTGGATGGTGACCGAATCCGGGTGCTGCAGAATGGTTTGAACACCATGGATGCCTCAGCGGCGAGTCCAGACCATGGCGTGAGCTTTGATGTCTCGAACATGAAGTCCATCGAGGTGGTCCGTGGGCCTGCGACGCTGCTGTACGGCTCAAATGCCATCGGTGGCGTGGTGAATGCCATTGATGGTCGTATTGTAGATGAAAAACTCGACGCAGGCACGATCCGCGGTGCGCTGGGCACTCGCTTCAGCAGTGTGGATAACGGTTATCAAACCAATGCTATGCTGGAAGGTGGACTGGGCCATGGGCTGGCCTTTCACATAGAGGGCTTCACACGCGCAGCGGAAGACCTGCGCGTGCCGGGTGAGTTACGTTCAAAAGCCTTCCAGGAGCGGAATCCACTGCCTGCTGACGAACTGGAAGCGCGCGATGTGTTGCCCAATAGCTACTTGCGAGCTGAGGGTCTGAGTGGCGGCCTGAGTTACGTGTGGGATGAAGGCTACATCGGCTTTGCATGGACGGAATATCACTCCCGCTATGGCTCACCGGCAGAGCGGGATGTGTTCATCGACATGAATCAGACACGCCTTGATGTGCGCGGTGCCTTTTACAACCTGCTGCCAAAGCTCAAGGAACTCAGCTACCGCTTTGCGTGGTCGGACTATGAACACACGGAGTTCGAAAACGGCCAGGACAACACATCCTATAAAAATGACGGCTATGATCTCCGCATCGAGGCCAAGCATGAAAAAATAGCAGGGCTTGAAGGTGTCGTCGGCATCCAGTCAGACCGCAGCGACTTCCTCATCAGTGGTGCTGAGGCCTTCATGCCGCCTTCCATCACACAATCGAACTCGCTGTTCTTTTTTGAAGAGCTCACGGCAGCAGAGAAGCTTCGTTTCCAGTTCGGCGGACGCTATGATCGCATCGGCGTGGAGGCCGTGAATCACGACACGTTTGGTCCGGCTCGTGAGCGAAACTTCGACAACCTGAGTGGCTCCATCGGTGCCGTGTTCACACCCACGACGACCTACGCCGCCGCCTTCACCATCACCTATGCTGAGCGCGCACCGACAGCGCAGGAACTCTTCGCCAACGGGCCGCATGTGGCTACGGGCACCTTTGAAGTCGGCAATCCAAATCTCGGCTTGGAAAGTTCCATCAGCTTTGATTTGAACCTGCGCAAACGCACAGGCTGGGTGACAGGCAGTGTCGGCGGATACTACACGCGCTACAATAGTTTCATCGGCCTGCTGCCGACTGGTAATGTCACGGTGACTCCAGACGGAGACACCTTCAATGAGTTCGCCTACCGAAGCGTCGATGCCGAATTCATCGGCGGCGAAATCGAGGCTCAATTTCACCTGCTGTATCCGCTTACCACCGAGGCTGCGGACTCTGCACGCACGAACCTCCACTGGGAAGTCCGCGCTGATGCCGTCCGTGCTCGCAACACCGAAACGGGCACTTCCCTGCCTCGCATACCGCCGTTTCACCTCACCAATGCACTCGTGTTTCAACGTGCTGGCTTTACCGCCAGGCTGGAAGGCATCTACGCAGCCCCACAAGATCGATTGGCAGCTAACGAGTTGCGCACAGACAGCTACCTCCTCGTCAATGCTTCGCTGAACTACCAATTCAAGCTCGCTGGCAGCACCTGCGATCTTTATGTCAAAGGCATGAACCTTACCGACGAATCCGCCCGTGAGCACACTTCATTCCTCAAAGACACGGTCCCGCTTTCCGGACGCGGCATCGTGGTGGGAATGAGGACGAGCTTTTAATCCTTGAGCACGCGGGGTGTCGGATTTTCCACATGCCCGGCTTCGCGCTGCTCGGTTCCAAGCGATTCGCCATCACCGAGTTTTTGACGTGCGGCTTCGGCTAGCGCGAGCAGTCGCTTCACGACTTCGGGATGCTCCGCTGAGGCCTCATGCTGCTCGGTGACGTCGTTTTGCACGTCGTAGAGCTGGAGTGGCTGCGCGGCGGCCTTTTTCTTGTTGGGACCGATGCCGCCTTTGTTTTCGAGAGGCAGATAGAGCTTCCAAGGGCCTGCGCGGATAGCTTGGAGCTGCTTCACATTGTAATAATAGAAGCCGGTGTCGTCGTAGGGCGAGCGGGCGTTTTTTTCTCCGAGGAGTAGTGGTGTGATGTCATAGCCATCGATGGTCTTCTGCGCAGGTGTGGCACCCGTAATGGCGGTCAGCGTCGGGAGGAGATCCATCATGGTGCAAAGCTCCGTGCAGGTGGTGCCAGCAGGCACTTTGCCAGGCCAGCGAATGATGCATGGCATGTGCATGCCGCCCTCTGTGGTGCTGTAACCCATGCCTTTATAGGGAGCGTTGCTGCCCTGCGGCGGATTTCGATTCACCGCGCCGTTGTCGTTGGTCCAGATGACGAGCGTGTTGTCGTCGAGTCCATTTTGCTTCAGCGCGTTCAAGATTTCGCCAGCAGACCAGTCGAGTTCTTCGATCGCATCGCCGTAAAGGCCGTTGGCCGACTTGCCGCGGAATTCCGGGCCTGGATAGCACGTCTGTCGGCTGCCGGGGCCTGCTTCGGGGAAATAGAGGAAGAAGGGCTTCTCACGATGATCGGCGATGAATTTCACCGCAGCTTCAGTGAGGCGTTTCGTGAGCGTTTCAGCGGCGGCAGGAGCTTCGACGACGATTTCGTCCCGCATGAGAGGGAGCGGTGGCCAGTTCCGCTCGGGGAATTTGTCGTGCACCATGTCCTCGCTGTAAGGAATGCCAAAATAGCTATCGAAGCCATTCCGCGTGGGCAGGAAGTCCGGTTGGTCACCGAGATGCCATTTGCCGAAGCACGCCGTCGCGTAGCCAGCTTGTTTCAAGAGTTCAGCCATCGTTTCTTCGCCCGGATGAATGCCACGCGTGGCAACCGGCTGCAAAACCGCCGCGCCAATGGCACTGATGTGCATTCCGACACGGCGAGGATAGCAGCCCGTCATTAGTGCCGCGCGGCTCGGTGTACACACGCCGCTGGCGGAGTAGAAACTCGTGAATTTCCGCCCCTCGGCGGCCATGCGGTCGAGATTCGGCGTGCGGTGCTTCGTTTGAGGATTGAAGCACGCGATGTCGCCGTTGCCGAGGTTGTCGCAGAGAATGACGACGACGTTTGGCTTCGCGACTGACCATGAAGCCGTGAGTAAAAGGAATAGAAGAGCACGCATGACGTTGAAACGCCTGCCACGCCTCCAATTTACCCAATTCAGCAAATACCGAGCGCCTTTGCCACAACGACTTCCGCAGTGGGAAGCTGAAGGGCCTCAAGTGGCGGGCTGTAAATGGCTGGGGAGTCCAGGCTGCACACGCGTTGAACAGGGGCATCGAGCTCGTCAAAGATGCGCTCCTGAATCATGTAGGCGATCTGGGCTCCGATGCCGCAGTAGGGCTTGTTTTCCTCAACGTAAATGGCGCGGTGCGTTTTGGCAACGGACTCGAGAATGGTGTCCTCATCGAGCGGACGAATGCTACGGAGATCCACGACCTCAGCGCTGATGCCATGCTCCTCTTCAAGGATGCGCGCGGCTTCGAGGCAGGTGATGACCGCCCGACCATGGGCGATGAGCGAAATGTCGGTACCCACTCGCTTCACATCGGCAAGGCCGAGAGGGATGAAGAGGTCACCACCGGGAATTTCATCGTTGGCAGGCACGTCCCATTCAGCTCCGTAAAGGACCGTGCTTTCCATGAACATGACGGGGTCATTGTCACGGATGGAGGCTTTCATGAGGCCCTTGGCATCATAAGCGTTGCTAGGGCACACGCACTTCATGCCCGGGAAGCTGGCCATGATGTTTTCAGGCGTGTGACTGTGCGTGGCGCCCACACTGGTGCCACCATTTGCCGGACCACGGATCACAATAGGAACGTTGATCTTACCGCCGCTCATGTAGCGCACCATGGCACCATTATTGACGATTTGGTCCCAAGCGACGGTGTAGAAGCTCCAAAACATCAGTTCCATCACCGGACGCACACCGAGCATGCTTGCGCCGATGCCCATGCCGATGAATCCAGCCTCACTGATAGGGGTATCTACAAGACGCTTGTCGCCCCACTTTTCCCACAGGCCTTGGGTGACTTTATAAGCGCCGTTATACTGGGCGACCTCCTCCCCCATAACCACGACCATGGGGTCGCGGGCGATTTCTTCATCGAGGGCTTC
>JANOBP010000702.1:0-10518 GCA_031411715.1 Verrucomicrobiaceae bacterium
CGCTCGCATTGCTCGATTGAAGATCCCAGCATTGGTAATGACCTGCTGCGGATCCCGTCCGTAGGTGCGCCCTTTGAGTGAGTTGTCAGCAGCGTCATCGTACGAAATGTCCAAAACCGGACAGAGGTCAAGATTGAAGCCAAAGTGACGCAAAATTTGACCAGTGAGTTTTCCGTGACGCTTAATAAGAGAGGGATCACCCTTGTCGCGAAGTACTTGTGCATTCGGAGGTTCTTCGCCAATGAGTCGAAGTCGCGAAACTCGCCCCCCTTCTTGATCTATGGTGATGAATGGCTCGATTTCAGAGATGTCCCGCAAGTCATCAATGAGTTTACGTAGTTGCTGCGGTGTTTGAATGTTGCGACCAAACAGAATGAAGCCACCGGGCTGCAATTTTTTGAGTCGCAGAGCGGTTTCGACATCAAGTTCGGGACCGGGAACTCCCATTAGGAGGAGCTGGCCAAGGGGGAGTGAGGAGGACATTTGAATATACTGTTCGGATGTTAAGTGTTCGCTTGAATGATTCGACTAATGCGCTTGAGGAGTGTCAAGCCTCCTTTTGCTAAAAGAATGAGAAAGTTAGACGTTTTTCACTCTCAAAAGTGCGACTCGACCGCTTCTTTTTGCAAAACTAAGCTCGGCAGGTTGACGACGAGGACAAAACTTTTTAACATAGGCCCGTCGGTAGGGGCAACCCCGCCGACCACGATTGCAGCTTCCTCAGCTTCGCTTTTCGTGCCAACGGTCCCTCATTCGTTGTTGGTTGCTGGATCGCAACGGAACCCTCTGGTGGAAACACCAGAGGGTTCTTCGTTTCAACTCGCTGCGTATGTAATGATGTGGTGCGCTCGTTGTGCATGACTCTGTGAATAGATTGTGAGTTGTGTGTTCAAGACTCGCTGAGCTTCCTAGCCCACTCAATCGCGCGGAGCATTCCTGTCGCCTTATTGATCGTCTCACGATACTCACAGGCTGGATCTGAATCTGCGACAACACCTGCGCCAGCCTGCACGTAGGCTTTACCATCCTTCACGACACAGGTGCGCAAGGCGATGCAGGAGTCCAGATTCCCATCAAAACCAAAATAGCCAACGGCACCTGCATAGGCGCACCGTTTGCTCTTCTCGCACTCATTGATGATTTCCATCGCACGTACCTTTGGCGAGCCGCTCACCGTTCCAGCCGGGAAAGTGGCGCGCATCACATCATAAGCCGTCGCATCTGGACGCAGACGGCCATCGACGTTCGAGACAATGTGCATCACGTGGGAGTAGCGCTCAATGATCATGAGATCACTGACCCGAACGCTACCGTACTCTGCCACGCGTCCCACATCGTTACGGGCGAGATCGACCAGCATGATGTGCTCAGCGCGTTCTTTGGGATCATTGAGGAGTTCCTCAGCCAAGGATTCGTCCTCGTCCGCCGTTTTACCGCGCCAACGCGTGCCAGCAATAGGGCGGATGTCGATTCGTCCATCCATGCACTTCACATGCACCTCTGGAGAACTGCCGACGAGGGCAAAGCCCTGCGGAAACTGAAGGCAAAACATATACGGACTCGGATTCACGTGTCGAAGAGCACGGAAGAGGTCCAGCGGGCTGCCAGTATAGCTTGTCTCAAATCGCTGCGAGGGCACACCTTGGAAAATATCCCCTGCCCCGATGTATTCCTTCATCTTGACCACCATCGCCTCATATTCCTCGCGCGTGGTGTTGCCCGTCGGCGCAGGCATTTGCTCATGACTCACCGGCGTAAAGGCCTGCAGCGGTTTAGCAGCCAAGGGCTGCTCCAGTTTTGCCATCACGGCCAAAATTTGCTCTCGAGCCCATTCGTATGCCGCTTCGAGTGTCGCATGCTCATCCGTATGTACATTGGCGATGATGGAAAGTCGCCGCGTGCGGTGATCAAACACCAAAACCGTGTCCGTGATCATGAAAACCATGTCTGGCAGACCTAACTCATCCTTTGGCGGGGGGGAAAGCGTCGGCTCAAAGAACCGCACCATGTCATAGCTCAGATAGCCGACCGCGCCGCCATGAAAAACCGAAAGTGGTGGTGCATCATGAGGCCGAAAGGATTTCATCAGCTGCTGCAACTCGGTCAGCGGGTCAGTCGTTGTCGTAAACGAGCGCTTCTGACCACGCTCTTCGATTTCGATTTCCCTGCCACGTGCCGTAAAGATGATGCGCGGTGCACTGCCGAGCAAAGAGTAACGACCTGAGTGCTGAGTCAGTTCCGCCGACTCCAAAAGAAAACCACAACGTCCATCGTGGATTTTTTGGAAGGCAGAAAGCGGTGTCTCATAATCTGCGGTGAGTTCCACCACCACTGGCACAAGATTTCCTTTCTTCGCAAGTGTCTGAAAAGAATCGAAATCGGGCTGAAGATGTAGCTGCGGCATGGGAGCGCGGATTTTGGATGCAAAAGGGCGTGCTGGCAATGGCGGGAGATCACATCACCGCACGCATCGCGGCCAGAAGGTCTGCATATTCCTCAAAAGCCCTGAACTGAGGAAATTGAGTCTGGATGCTCGCTGGAGCGTGGAAGAAGAAACCAGAATCTGCCTCGCTGAGCATCGTGGTGTCATTAAAGGAGTCTCCAGCGGCGATGACTCGATAGTTCAGCGCTTTAAACGCCGCGACGGACTTTTGCTTCTGATTTGGCTGTCGCAGCTTGTAGTCAACGATGCGGCCATCTTGCGCCGTTTCGAGCTGGTGACAGAAAATTGTTGGCCAACCCAGCTGACGCATGAGTGGCTGAGCGAACTCGGCAAAGGTATCGCTCAAGATGATCACTTGAGTGCTTGATCGCAGTTGATCGAGAAACGCCTTCGCACCCTCCATCGGCGTCAGTGTGCTGATGACTTGCTGGATGTCTGGCAGCTTGAGTCCATGATCGTCGAGGATCTTGAGCCGTCCCTTCATGAGCACGTCATAGTCCGGCTCATCACGCGTGGTTCGACGCAATTCTGGAATACCGGTTTTTTCAGCAAAGGCGATCCAGATTTCAGGCACAAGCACGCCTTCAAGATCAAGAGTGACGATGGTTTGGGGTTTCATCGCTTTGAGATGTCATCAGATTGAAGGTTTGTCCAGCAGAGCAGCGTCGGTCATGCAAGGTTCTACACTTCAAAAATCATCCAAAGGTGGGCAAGGCATGCGGAGTTGCGACCACGTTCTGGCTGTATGACTCCCAATGAGAATCGAAAACGAACTGGCACGAATGGCGGAGCAGGTGGTGATGAAATCTAAAAACGCCGTCATCTCGACCGCAGATGCTCAGGGTCACCCGCATGCCGCTTGGATGACGACGCAGGTCACTCCAGACTTGGCAGAGGTGATATCGATCACGGCTCCGTCCTCACAAAAAGTTGCCGAACTTCGACGCAATCCACAGGCCGAATGGATGTTTGCTTCGACATCATTGGAAACCATTGTTTACCTCTCGGGTTTCACCCGCATCATTGAGGGTGAGGCGGCGAAGCGCTATTGGGACAGCATGCCTGACAAATCAAAGGCCTACTACCGCAAGTACTGCGAAACGGAGGATTACCATAAATTTTCAGTCATTCGCACAGAGGTCAGTAAGGTCGTTCTCTGCAAGCCCTACTCCTATAAGAAGACCGTACTCTATGACAAAGCCGTCATGGAGTCATCAGGTGGTCCAAGGTGAGAACTGGATACTTCCACCGCTTCGCAAACATCTCTCCATCCTGGAAACCGCCAATCATTTGGAAAACCACTGCATTGTGCCGGTTTCACGGACTGGATGCGACAGACGTTCACACCTTCGAGGAAAAGACACTCGCCGTTGGGTTTATCGATGATGCTTAAGCCGGTCCGGTTGGCATTCAGGCGAGTGCACTGCGATGTAAAATCTTCTTCCGTCATCGCAAGAAATGCTGCGATACGTGTCACCTCCTCCTCGGAGACGCGCACGTCTCCCGGCCAGCGGCAGCAGTTGCCGCAGCGCTGGCAGGCGTAGCGTGTGGTGGAAGTTTCTTGGCTCACGAAACAAAGTGGAACAAGGTGTGGCCAAAATGAAGCTACATTTGCTCACAACCCTCACCGTTTTGCCAACGCCCGAAGATCGGCGTGGCGACCAAGCCATCGTTGAGGAATGGGCGCGCGGGCTAGAGTGGGTGCGCTGGTTACTGAGCAGCGTGCGGGCACGCATGGACACCTTACTCATCGAGGACGGGGATTGGGAAGCCTTTGCGGATGGGGCCTACCGGCAAACCATCGGCCCATCACTGCAAGCAGCTTGGAGCGCTGCCCATGCCGGAGATCTAGAGGACTTGATCGCTGTAGATCATGCGCTGAGCAAAAAACTCGATCATTCCTCAGCGACCCGCAGCAAGCGCGCAGGTGCCATTCTGCTTAAAACCACCCGCCACGCTCGCTACCAAGGCGTCCTCGGCCATTTCCGCGATGCCAGCGACGCTGGCCGCAGCCCAGGCCATCTCACCACCATTTGGGCTGCCGTCGGCCACCTCTTCCAGCTCAGCCTCGCCAACGTCATAGCCGAGTACCTGCGCCTCGAGTGGGACATTGGCACCCGCAACGATCTCAAGCGTCAGGAACCATCCGGGCGCCTCAGTTTTAACAGGATGACAAGCGAACTTCTTTTGGGCCATGCCAATGAACCAAAGGCTATCTGAAAATTGAGGTTGCGATTATGCATTAAAATTTTAACGTATTCACAACATCATCACTTGCCGTTTTCATCAATTTCCAATAAACTTGCTGATCCAATGACACCGACTCGCAGCACCACTTCCGCCTTATGATTTTGCTTCAACAGGCCGCATTACGCTCTGGAGTGGTGGATCAGGAAACTTTCACCGTTGCCCGCCAGCAGGCGTTGACGGGGGGGCAACCGTTTTTACGCGAGTTGATCGATACGGCACATCTGGATGAGCGAAATTTCCTTCACAGCCTGGCCGAGGATATGAAATGGCCTTGGCTGGAGTCGGTGCAAACGGATGCCACATCCGCCGCAGAGCTCAAAGGCATGATTCCCGCGCGCTTCGCTGTCAGACATCAAATTCTGCCGTTGAAATTCGAAACCAACGGCACCGAAGCCCCGACTTCAGGTTCCCATGGCCCTCGCACGCTCGTCATCGCCTGCCATGACCCCTTTGACCTCGTCGCACGCCAATCGGTGGCTCGCCGCGTGAATATGCCGGTCCGCTGGTGCCTTTCGCCACAGGCGGAAATCGTCGCCGGACTACAAACGCTCTACGGGGTCGGTGCCGAGACCTTTGAAGACCTTATCAAGAGTCGTGAGGGCAACGTCACCGAGCAGAGTGATGAGGCCAACGTGATCGACGATGACAGTCCGGATGCCTCCGTGGTGAAGTTCGTCAATCAAATCATCCGTGAGGCACTCGCTCAGCGTGCCACGGATATTCACGTCGAACCGCAACCTGACAGCCTGCGCATCCGCTACCGTGTGGATGGCGTGCTGCATGAAGTGCCTGTGCCGGAGAACATCAAATCCCTGCAGTCCTCCGTCATCGCCCGTATCAAAATCATGTCCAAGCTCGACGTCGCTGAACGCCGACTGCCGCAGGACGGACGTATCAATCTCAAAACCGACGGTCAGTTCATCGACGTGCGCGTTGCCTGCATCCCAAGCGTCGAGGGCGAGTCGATGAGCTTGCGTCTTCTTGGTCAGGAACGCTTCACGCTTGGCAAACTCGGGCTAGCGGAGGACTACCGAGCTAAAATCGACATCCTTTTAAAGAAGCCCAATGGCGTCGTGCTCGTCACTGGCCCCACGGGCAGCGGTAAATCGACCACGCTCTACACCTTCCTCAGCGAACTTAACCGCGTCGAGCGCCGCATCGTCACCATCGAGGATCCAGTCGAAAACAAGCTCCCAGGCATCGTGCAGATCGCCGTGAAGCCGGAAATCGGCCTCACCTTTGCCAGCGGGCTTCGTAGCATTCTGCGTGGCGACCCAAACATCGTCATGGTGGGGGAAATCCGTGATATGGAGACCGCAGAAATCGCCGTGCGCGCTTCATTGACGGGGCACTTGGTTTTCTCCACGCTCCACACCAACGACTCCATCGGTGGCATCACACGTCTGGTTGAAATGGGCATCGAGCCCTTCCTCGTCGCCTCCTCCGTGCGCGCACTCATTGCCCAGCGCCTTGTGCGTGCCCTTTGTGAGACCTGCAAGCGCCCCTCACGCACGGATCGTGACGAAATGCGCAGTTTCGGCCTCATCACGACCGCCGCTGACAAAATCTATAGCCCTGGCCCAGGTGGATGCAAAAGCTGCAACAACACGGGTTACCGCGGACGACTCGCCATTTACGAGATCGCCATGATCACACCGCCAATGCAGTCACTCATCACCAAACGTGCTTCAGAAGCCGACATCCTTGTTCAAGCCCGCAACGACGGCTTTGTGACCATGCGTGAATACGGCTGGCGAAAAGTCATCGAAGGCCTCACCTCCGCCGAAGAAGTCCTCCGCGTGACCAGCGAAGACGCCAGCTGAACGCAGCCGCCCCATGCCAACCTTCGCCTACAGCGCCGTCACCTCCGCCGGAGAAGCCAAAAAAGGCTCCATCGACGCAGCAGACCGTGGGGAGGCCGTGCGCAAGCTTTCACGCATGAGCCTGCGTGCCACCGCGCTGAAGCAAAGCGGTGCAGCAGCGGCACCAGCCAAAAAAGAGGCCAAATCCAACATCCAGAATCGCAAAGACCAAAAAGACGCCGCAGCGCCCTTTGCCGGACTTTGGGCCAAGATCAAAGGCCAAGGGGACAATGGAAAAATTCAGCTCAAGCATGCACAGGTCATCGCCTTCACCATCGAGCTAGCCAATCTCTTGGCGGCTGGTTTCCAGATCGATCAAGCGCTCGGAGCCATGGAAAAGAGCAGTGACACCACCACCCGACAGATGGCTGTGCGCCTGCGTGAACTGGTACGTGATGGCATTCCTCTCTCCACCGCTCTGCCACAGGTTTCAGACTCGTTTGGCACCTTGTATTGCAACATGATCGCCGCAGGAGAGAGCAGCGGCTCGCTGGATAACATCCTGGACCGTCAGGTCAAATACCTCGGAATGATGGAAGACCTGCGCGCTAAATTCATCGGCGCGCTCATCTATCCAGCCTTCCTTGCCGTTTCTGGACTCGGTCTTGCCATCGTGATGATCACGTACCTGCTGCCCAAGCTCTCGGTGCTGATCAAAAGCAGCAGCAAGGCCACGCCCATCTTCCTGGACTACATGATGCGCCTCTCCGATTTCCTGCGCAACGAATGGTGGCTGCTACTCATCGCCCTTGGCATCCTGGCCATCGGCCTCTTTGCTCTCAGCCGCATCCCTGCTGTTCAGCTTTGGTGGTATAAATGGCTGCACCGCACGCCGGTCGTCGGCGAGCTCATGCGCGCACGCCATGAGCTGCAGTTCCTCGAAACCCTCGGCAGCTTGCTCCACAGCGGCCTCGCCATCACGCAGGCGCTGCATTTGCTCAAAGGCACCATCTCCAATCCCTTCATCCGCCAGCAGTTCGACATCATCGAAAACATGGTGCAGGAGGGTGAGCACCTCAGCACTGCACTGCAGCGCACCAAATCCCTTCCACCGCGCTCCATCGATGTCGTGCGGCTTGGAGAAGAGACCGGCAACCTCGCTGAAGTCGCCACCAAATCCGCCGGGCGGCTCGACGTGCAGTTTGCGCGCCTCGTCGAGAATGCCACGGCGCTCATCCAACCTTGCATCCTCGTTGTCATGGCGGTAGTCGTCGGTGGCATCGTGTATGCGATCATCGATGTCGTCTTCTCAACCCTCCAACAGATCAATTCAAAACCATGAAAACCAACCATCGCTCCACCTCTGCCGCCCACGCCTTCACTCTGCTCGAGATGATGATCGTGCTCCTCATCATCGCCATGATCCTCGGCGTCGTCGCGGCTGGAGTGAATGGTTTCCAAACCAAAGCGGAGATTACCACCACTGATGCCAAAGTGCAGAGTTTGGTCGCCCATCTGTCATCTTATAAGACCATTGGTGCTATGTATCCGACGCAGGGACAGGGCCTCAATGCTCTCATTAGCAAACCAAGCGACCCAGCACCTAAGCGCTGGTCGCCTTCCTTGAAATCGGAAACCGACCTTCTTGATGTCTGGGGGACGAAATTCCTTTACCGCTATCCTGGCGTTCATAATCCAAGCGCCTTCGACGTCTATTCCGCAGGCCCAGACCGCCAGCCAGATACCGACGACGACATCGGCAACTGGTAAGCCTCAACGCGTATGCGGCACACTCATCCCGCTATCCGTAGTCCGCGTTGCGTTGCTGGTTTCACACTGCTGGAGATCTCCATCGTTCTCGTCATCGCCGCGCTCATTGTCGGCATGGGTGCAGTCATGGTCAGCTCTCTGTTTAATGACCACACCGTCCAGAAAGCCGTCACCAACATCGAAGTTCTCGGTGTCGAGGGCGTGCGACGTGCCTCCACTTACCAGCGCCAGCAAGCCATCCTCTTCTATGATGACCGCTGTGAGCTGTGGGATGAAACGGGTGATTTGGTGAGGACCGTTCCCCTGCCCGGCTTCTACAAGCTCTACATTCACCGCTACTACACCAAGGACTTCGAAGAATCCGCCGGTCAAATCCTCCGCATCCGTCCAGGTTGCCTCTGCGAGCCTGTCCAACTCATGCTCAAAAATGGCGGTGACGAGTTTCAGTTCGCCCTGGACCCCCTCACCGGTGGCTACAACCCCGACTTGTAATCAGATCATCTCTCAATCCGAGGGGCGACCTGCAAACAGCGTAACTCCTCACCTGCCAGCCAACCACTCTCGTTACGCAACACGGCACGCAAGGTCCTCGGTGGCTTCCCACCGAGATACGTGTCCGCTTTGGTCAGCATAATCGTCAAACTGCCATCTTCGGCACGCTGGATGACCTGTGGCTTATCACTGTCAAACCAGCCGTCCTCCGTGAAAACGATGATCTTCTCAGCCTCCCGAGCATTTTTGCTTACCCGCGCCTGATTGGTCAGTGGTTTGAGCTTCAGCGTGATCTCGGTGCCTTTTTCACTCACCGTCGCCATCCACGCATCGCTCGTCCGCTCCACACGCTTGCGCTCCGCATCGAGTAATCGCCTCCATTTCTCATTCACTGCCGCCGTCTCGGCTACTGGCAGCGTGATGGACAAGTCCATCCCCCCAGGATGACAGGAGTTGCCACAGCACATCCACACCGCCTTGCCGCTGAGTGTCACCTGCTCACCGATCTTCAAGTTCTTCGGTGGAGTGATTTCCGCCCTCAGCATCACATCCCGATCAAACCCCTGCGCTTTGATTTTAAACATCAGCGTGCGCTCAGGCTCCGGGTGCACCAGTGGCCCAGCCTTCCAGCCACGCGGCAGTTGCCATGTTATCTGCGTCGGCACGCCGACAATCCCCGCAAAGCGCCAGTAGGTGTGCCATCCACGATCATGCTGAAGATACAATCCCACCGTGAAAGGCTGTCCCGGCACGATGGCACTTTGCTCGGACACGAGTTGGAGCTTGAGGCCGGTCTGCGCCAATGACGAATGACCCATGACGATTGACGAAACCAGCAACAAGCCCAACAGCCATGTGCGCTGCCTTCCATTCGTCATTGATGCGCTACGCTTCCCTGCGGGCTGCCTGCGGCAGTCTGTCTCGCTTTGCTCGGCTCTGCATTCTGCATTCGTCATTCCTCAATAGGCAGCATGCCCCGGTGTCCGCGCAAACGGTATCACATCGCGGATATTGGGCACTCCTGTGACAAACATGAGCAAACGCTCAAAACCCAGTCCGTAACCCGCATGCGGCACCGTGCCGTAGCGACGGAGGTCCGCATACCAGGAGTAATTCGCCGGATCGAGACCTTGTTTGGCCATCGCAGCCTCCAGCACATCGAGACGCTCCTCACGCTGACTGCCACCGACGATCTCACCGATTCCAGGCACGAGCAGATCCATGGCTGCAGCCGTTTTCCCGTCGTCGTTTTGCCGCATGTAGAAGGGTTTGATGTCCTTCGGGTAGTTGAAGATGGTCACGGGTCCCTTCACGTGCTCTTCGGCCAGATAGCGTTCATGCTCCGTTTGAAGCCCCTCACCCCAAACCACGGCATTTTCAAAGGTGCGTCCGCATTTGAGCAGGATCTCCACCGCATCCGTGTAGCTGATGCGCTCAAACGGCTTCTCCAACGTCTGCCGCAGCCTTTCGATGAGGCCCTTGTCGATGAACTTGTTGAAGAACTCCAATTCATCCGGGCACTCATCAAACATCGCCTGCACCAGATAGCGCACCTGCTCCTCAGCCAGCGTCATGTCCGCAGCGAGATCGTAAAAGGCCATCTCGGGCTCGATCATCCAAAACTCCGCCGCATGTCGAGTCGTATTGCTGTTCTCCGCCCTAAAGGTTGGCCCAAAGGTGTAGATATTCCCCAGCGCACACGCAAAAGCCTCGCCTTGAAGTTGGCCACTCACGGTTAGGTAGGTAGGCCGTCCAAAGAAG
>JANOBP010000703.1:0-22501 GCA_031411715.1 Verrucomicrobiaceae bacterium
TGCTCCGCCTCGGCATCGCTAAGCGTGCCTTCGAGGTAGTGCTGAATCAGTGTGTCATCATCAAGCATGAGCGTGCCCTCCCTGTTTCATGGATTGCTCGATGCACTCACGCAACTTCTCGCGAACTCGTGAAAGCGCCCGACAGACCGTGTCTGCCTTCATGTTGATCTGCTCCGCGATCTCCGGCGTGCCGATGTCGTTGTAATAGTAGAGCTCCACCAGCTCGCGGCTCTTCTCTGGCATTTTTTGCAGGCAGGAGCGCAATACGCCGATCTCCTCTTCGTAGCGCGGCAGCGTCTCACGTTCTTCAGCAAGCAGGCGAATGTGATCCGCGAGTTTTTGCACCACTTCCGGCTGCTGGCGCGTCCGCTCCCGCCAAAAGCGCATGGCGATGTGCCGCGTCATCGTTGCCAGCAATGGCCTTGCATCTTTGCTCAGGTCCCACTTGGATTCCTTGGCCATGAACTCCAAAAACACCTGCTGCGAGATGTCATCCATCAGTCCCGGCCAAGGCGCATACTTCAGCGCCACGCCTTTGACGAAGTCGTGATGAGTCAGAAAGATCTGCGCGGCGTTTGTCTCAGCAATGTTCATGCGGTCCCACTTACTCACTCGAGAAGTGGAAACCGGACAGGAAAAATTGAAGGCAATGCACTCTTTGGAAGTGTTGGCTGCTACTGCTTCTTGGCTCCGACTTTTTTCTTCCCACCCGCCTTGCCTTTCGGCTGCTCAGGAGGCTGAGGCTCATTTTCGAAGGCCTTGTTGCCATGCGTGAAGCGTGGCGGCGGCATGGTTTCCTTCACCTCGGCCTGGAGGCGGAGGATTTCGGCTTTCAGCTCCTTCACCGTGTCGGCGTATTCAGGATCGTTGTAGTAGCTCTTCACTTCGAGTGGGTCCTTTTGGCGGTCGAGAAGCTCCCAGTCATCCACATCGGGCTTGTAGTAGTGGATGAGCTTGTAGCGGTCCGTGATGACACCGTAATGCGGACGCACGCGGTGCGGCACGGGATACTCATAGTAGTGGTAGTAGAGTGACTTGCGCCAGTCAGCTGGCGTTTCGCCCTTCATGAGCGGCACGATGCTGCGACCATGAACGTCCGGCAAATTTTCGCACTTGGAGATGTCGAGGAAGGTGCTGGCGAAGTCGATGAGGCTCACGATTTGGCTCGTGCTGGTGCCGGGTTTGATCACACCAGGCCAGCGGACGAGCATCGGCGTGCGTAGCGACTCCTCAAAGATCCAGCGTTTGTCAAACCAGCCATGCTCACCAAGGAAGAAGCCTTGGTCGCTGCTCAGGATGACCACCGTGTTCTCCGTGAGGCCATTTTTATCAAGGTAGTCGAGCACGCGGCCCACATTCTCATCCACAGCCTTCACACAGGCCAAATAATCATGCATGTAGCGCTGGTAGCGCCATTTCACCAAGTCACGGCCGGTAGGAGCTGCCTCGCGGTATTTGGCATTGCGCGGCTCGTAGTAGGCATTCCAGGTTTTCTTCTGCTCTTCGGTCAAATTGCCGGGCATGACAAGTTTGGCATCACGCTCGGTGAAAGTGCGGTCGATGCCCATGTCGTGATCACTCACCGCTTTGCTGCGGCCGCTGTAGGCGTCGAACAGCGTCTCCGGCTCCTCATACACGCGATCCTTGTCAAAGCCGAGCAGACGAAGCGGCGGCTCCCACTCGCGATGCGGGGCCTTGTGCTGGCACATCATCATGAAGGGCTTCGTTTTGTCACGCTGGTCCATCCACTTCAACGTGAGGTCACCGATGATGTCGGTTGTGTAGCCTTCGTATTTCACGTTCTTGCCGTTTTCGGTCATCGGCGGGTTATAATAGGCGCCTTGTCCGGGAAGGACGTTCCAGTGGTCATAGCCCACGGGATCAGTCATGAGGTGCCATTTGCCGATCACCGCCATTTGGTAGCCGCTTTTCTGCATCACCTTCGGGAAAGTCGGCTGCGTGCTGTCGAACTTGCTGTTGCTGTTGTTGTAGAAGCCGTTGGCGTGCGAGTACTTGCCTGTCTGGATCACCGCACGGCTGGGGCCACAGATGGAGTTGGTCACGAGGCAGCGATCAAAGCGCATCCCTTCCTTGGCGATGCGGTCCATGTTCGGTGTTTCCAGCAGCTTGCGCTTGTCGCCGTAACAACTGATCGCCTGCGTGGTGAGATCATCACAGAAGATGAAAACGATGTTTGGCGTCTGCGCCGCATGTGCGGCAGTGACGAGGGCAAGTGATGCAAGGAGAGAGCGGATCATAGGAGCGCGAGTGACATAGTGGAGCGCTCTCGAACGTCACGCCAAGTGTGTTTCTTCCCGGTGCGAAATTATTCAAGCACGTAGGCTCATCTGCTCCTCACTATTCATGCCGAGTAGCCACGCTGTTGTCCGCTCGATGGACGTAATGCCAATCACGCGAGCGCCTTCATGTCGGAAATGATCGAGCCAACGATCCCGACGCGGATGGAAAAGACGGCACACCTGTGCCGTGTCAGGGTCTATCCCCGTGAGATTCGGTCCTTTGTGTAAATTGCAGCTCGGACATGCCAACGCCAAATTTTCGGAGACGGTGATTCCTCCATGCTGCTTCGGGAGGATATGCTCTACATGGAGCGACATCATCGAATCACTCTGGGCCAAACCGCAATACTCGCAGCAGTTACCCGCCCGCAACTTGGTTTCACGACGCAGCGACTCGGACATCAGCGGTGGCTTAGTTCCTCACGGGCTTCTTTTCGCAGCAGTGAAAGCACCGTATTAGCAGAAACAATGCTTTCCAACTCCTGCCGCTCTTCAGGTGTGATGGTGTCTTCCGCGTTTTTTTCAGCAAGTTGGTGGTAACGATCTTCCTCCTTTGCCGCAGGCTTTAAAGAGAGGAATGCGCTCAACACCTCATTTCTTAAGGTTTGGGTGAGAGGCTGCAGCATGCGCTGCAAGACGGGTGAAGCCGTGATTGTCATGTTAGAAGTGTGCCAGTCTCATCAGTTTTTGCCACTCGATTTTTCACCATCCAGTCAAACCTCGTCATATCCCGGCTTCAGCAGGATGCGATGCGCAAAGCCACCGAGCACAGCTCCAAGAATCGGCGCAAGGATGTACACGGTGAGCCAGCCGATGCCGTTCGCGGTGAAGGGCACACTGCCCCAGCCTGCGACAGATGAAAACAAGCGCGGGCCGAGATCACGTGCGGGATTGAAGCAAGCCATCGTCAGCGGGCCGCAGATGGAGATGAGCAGCGTTACCGTGAGACCGATGAGCACCGGCGCGTGCTGCGCGGGCCGTTCTTTGTTTCGCTCATCCGTCACAGCGAGGATCACGACCATGAGCACGGCCGTGGCGATGACTTCAATGCCAAAGGCACGCAAGTGCGTCACGATGGCTTTGGCCTCCGTGAGCGCTTTGCCGCCGGGATTCGGGAAGAACTCACCAAACACCATTGCGGAGCCTTCGCTGCCGGGAAGACCGCGTGTGAGGCCGTTGGCGGCTTCGTGAAGGCTCAGTGCATCGGCGAAGAAGAAATAGACCACCGCAGCTGCCGCGAATGCGCCGGCCACTTGCGCTAAAAGATACGGCACCACTCGTGCCAGCGGAAAACGCTGATGCACCGCGAGTGAGATCGTCACCGCAGGGTTCAGATGCGCTCCGCTCAGGGCTGCGGTGCTGTAAATGGCCAGCGCCACGCCGATGCCCCACACGATGGCCACTTGAAACACGCCCGACTGTGCCCCAGTCGTCACCGAGGCCGCGACGACGCCGCAGCCGAAAAAGACGATGATGAACGTGCCGACGAGTTCGCCGAGGAATGCGGTGCGGAGAGATTTCATGCTTTGGATGCCTTCATTTGATCACGACGACCGTCCGCATACGCGGTGAAGACGGCTTTGATTTCATCCCGCACGCGACGGAAGACGTTCATGATTTCCTCTTCGCTGCCAGTGGCATGGGCGGGATCGTCAAAGGGCCAATGGTGGCGATTGAGCTGGCCAGGATACATCGGGCAGGCCTGGTCGGCATTGCCGCAGACGGTGATGACGGTTTCCACATCACGGACAAGGAAATCATTCATGTGCTTGCTCGTGTGCGCGGAGATGTCGATGCCGATTTCAGCCATCGCTTTGATGCCAAGCGGATGCACGTAGCCCGCAGGCTTCGAGCCAGCACTGGCGACTTCGAGGATGTCACCCGCGACATGGCGCAGCAGGCCTTCGGCAAGGTGAGAGCGGCAGGAATTGCCGGTGCAGAGGATGAGGACGAGAGGTTTGTTCATGGGAGTGTTTGGCAGCATTTGGAGCCGGGTGTGCAGCAGGATGTCGGCTCTGCCTTGGGAGCAGGTGCGCATTCACCGGGAAGGCAAATGCCGCGTGCGAGGCAGTCGGTATGCTTCCAGCCGCAGCGGAAGAAGAGTTCGCCATCAATGATCTCCGCGCTTTCTACCGGAAACTGCGCCACGACGCCGTCCTCGTATTCGATTTCGATTGGTAGATCGTGACTCGGTAGCACATCGTCCGCTCTGTCAAAGATGGTGGCCAGTTTGCCGGCGATGAGGCGGTGAGCGACATCGTCATGCACCCAGGTTTGCAGCAGGCAGGTCTCCAGCGTGCGCCGCGTGCCGCCGCAGTCGATGAAGCGCTTCAAAACGTGGCCCACCTCAGTGATGTGAAAGTGTGCGGGGATGAGTCCGCCATCCGGCAGCAGGAAGCGGATGGGTTTGTCGGCGTGGGTGCGCAGCGCGGTGAGGAGGTCAGTGATGGTCATGAGGAATTAGCAGCAGGTGGTTTTTTTGCCGCCGCAGGCCAGCCGGTCCACGCAGCGGAGGAAGTCGCCGAGGCAGTCGCAGGCGAGCGAGTAGTAAATGTTGAGGCCGCGCTTCTCGCAGTTCAGCACGCCGGCCTCCCGCATGAGGGTGAGATGCTTGGAAACCGTGGACATATCCGCACCGACGAGATCCTTGAGATCACACACGCACATCTCGCCCTTCATCAAAGCCTCGGCGATGCGCAGGCGCGAGGGATGCCCGAGCGCCTTGATCACGGCGGCTCGGTCTTCGAGGCATTTTTTGGCGGCGGGCATCTATTTGGCTTTTTAGCCAAATATAATGAGCGAGCAACAAGTTTCGCTCAGTGACGGGGCTTTACTTGCTGACTAACCAGACGAGCCTCCCCTCATGAAAACCATCCAGGTCTATGATCCGCCCATGTGCTGCTCCACGGGGATTTGTGGACCGAGCATTGATCCTGATCTCGTGAACTTCGCGGCATCGCTGTCGCAACTGGCGAACATGGGCGTGAAAATCGAGCGCCAAAACCTCGGCCAGCAGCCGATGGCGTTCGCGAAGAACGCGGCAGTGAAGGCGCTGCTCGAAAAAGAAGGCACCACCGTGCTGCCTGTCATCTTCATCGACGGCGAGGTCTATATGAAGAGCCGCTATCCGAACCATGACGAGCGACCAGTGTTCTTCCGCGCGGCGCTGGGCATCGAGGAGGAGGCAAAATCATGAATTTGCCCACTTACCAGCCGCAGGCCGCCACATCGACACGCTTCCTCTTTTTCACCGGCAAAGGCGGCGTGGGCAAAACCTCGCTCTCCTGCGCCACGGCGCTGCGACTCGTCGAGGCTGGCAAACGCGTGCTGCTGGTGAGCACGGACCCGGCGTCGAATCTCGACGAGGTGCTCGAAACGAAGCTCACGAATGCGCCCACGCCCATCGCGGGTGCGCCGGGCCTCGATGCGCTGAACATCAATCCAGTCGCCGCCGCCGCGGCGTATCGCGAACGTTTGATCGGCCCGATGCGCGGCCTGTTGCCGGAGGCGGCGCTGCGCAGCATGGAGGAGCAGCTTTCCGGCTCCTGCACCGTCGAGATCGCGGCCTTTGACGAGTTTTCCGGCCTCATCGGTGATCCGAATGCCGCGAAGGCTTATGACCACGTCATCTTTGACACCGCGCCCACGGGGCACACGCTGCGGCTCATGAGCCTGGCGAAGGCCTGGGATCAGTTTCTCGACAAAAACACCAGCGGCACGTCCTGCCTCGGCCCGTTGGCCGGATTGGAAAAGCAGCGCGGCATTTACGAAGCCACCGTGAACACGCTCGCCGATGCGCAGGCGACCACGCTGGTGCTCGTGAGCCGTCCACAGCTCTCCGCGCTGCGTGAGGCCGAGCGCACCTCGAAGGAACTGCGTGCTCTCGGCGTGGCAAATCAATGCCTCGTCATCAACGGCAGCTTTGAAACGAAATGCCTGCAGGATGTCACTGCACAAGCCATGCAGCAGCGTGGTCAGGCCGCCATGCAGGCGGCGCAGGCCTTCATCGGCAGCATGCCCAGCTTTGTGGTGCCGCTGCGCTCCATCAACATCCTTGGCATCGGCGGCTTGAAGGTGCTTTTGAGCGATGAAGCTGATGTGGCAGCGAGCGCGGCTTTTTCATCATGGCAGCCGCCGGAGATGCAAAGCCTCGCCGATCTCGTCAGTGGCATCGAGCAGCAAGGTCACGGCGTCATCATGACGATGGGCAAAGGTGGCGTCGGCAAAACGACCGTCGCGGCTGCGATTGCCGTCCTGCTCGCGAAGAGAGGTCACAGCGTCCACCTCAGCACCACCGATCCTGCCGCGCACATCGCGCAAACGCTCGCCGGGCAGGTGGAAGGCCTCACGACGAGCAAAATCGATCCCGCTGCCGAAACTGCTGCCTACACCGCCGAGGTCATGGCCAATCAAGGCACCCAAATGGATGCCGCAGGCCGCTCCTTACTCGAAGAAGACCTCCGCTCGCCCTGCACGGAGGAGATCGCGGTGTTCCGCGCCTTTGCCCGCGAGGTGGGACAAGGCACCAAACGCTTTGTCGTGCTCGACACCGCACCCACGGGCCACACGCTGCTGCTTCTCGATGCCAGCGAGGCCTACCAACGCGAACTCGAGCGCCAAGCCCGCGGCACGCAACCTGAGGAAGTGCTCAAACTCCTCGAACACCTGCGCGATCCCGCCTTCACGCACATCCTGCTCATCACCCTGCCCGAGGCCACGCCCGTGCATGAGGCCGCCGCGCTTCAGGCCGATCTCCGCCGTGCCCGCATCGAGCCTTACGCGTGGGTCATCAATCAAAGCCTGCTCCACAGCGGCTCCTGCGATCCCTTGCTGCAACGTCGCGAGCACACCGAGCATCGCTACATCCAGGAAGTCGTCGAAAAACAAGCCACCCGCACCGCCTGGCTCCCCTGGCAGGCCGAGGAGCCCGTGGGGCCGGAGGCGCTCGCTCATCTGGCGACGGCAGGCTTGCACGAAACGTCCGTTTGTTGATGCCTGCGCAGGATGACCGCATGAGGTGACGTTTTCCTTCCGAAGCATCCACCCATCATGAACCGAATTCTTCTTTCCTACCTCGCTCTCGTCTTTCTTTTGCCTGCTTTTGCCGCTGAGCCTATCTCAACGCCAAAGCTCGAAATTCTGAACAAGCAGATCGAGCGCAATCCGAACGATGCCAAGGCGCATTCGAACCGAGGTTATGTGCTGGCGCTTCTGGGACGAAAAGAGGAGGCGCGGAAGGATTTAAAGAAGGCGATCGAGTTGCAGGACGACGCACCGATGCGCAACCGCGCGGGTTGGGCGTATTTCAACATGGGCGACTACGCGGATGCGGTGCGCGAGTGTGAAGCGTCAGCGAAGCTCAGCGATCACGGTGCTCATTACGACTATTACTCGCTGGTGCTCGGCTACTGGGGCACGGGCGACACGAAGCGGGCGCTGGAGAACTACGCGAAGGCCGTCGAGAAAGATCCGCGCCTGGGCGAATACAAGTCGCTCAACGAACGCACCGCCGAGTGGACGCCGCTGGAGCGCCAGGCTATGCACGAGACGTATGTGCTCTGGAGCAAGGCTTGGCGGCCTTGATTCATCAGCTATCCCGATGCGTCGGCGTCGGTTTGCCGGGACGGAAGTGCTCTTCGTGATCGATTGTGGCTTTTAGGCCGAAGAATTGCGATGCGGTCGCTTCGACTCCGGCTTTCACGGCTTCCATGAGCGACGCAGGATCGGCCTCGGCACGCGGATTGATGATGAGCTGGCCTCCGGTGCTCGGTTCGTCGAGTTCCATGCCGAGTTCGGCCACGTAGTCGCTGCGCACGAGATTGATGCTCGCCAGCTCGCCCGCGATGCCATCATCGGGACTGAAGGTCATCTTGAAATGGGCGATCTCGACACCGGCGAGCTGTAACCGCCCTTGCACATGCGTGGCGAGCTTTTTGAGGAAGTCGTTCGCCTCGAACTCATCGTCGGATTTCAGCGTGACGGTGGCATTCAGCCAGCCGAGCAGCGCCTCGCCATCGGCATAAACTTCATAATCGACGGCCATCGGATTTCGCCGTGCTTGCTCGTCCGTCATGAGACTGGCGAAAAGCTCGTCGAGGCCGGTTTCTTGTCGCGGAGAGGCCGTGACGACCTTCGCGAGCGGGAATTCCTTCGTCAAAACGGCACGCAGCTCCTCGCGCTGCCCGTCGTCAATGAGATCGCTTTTGCTGATGACGATGATGTCGGCCTCTTCGAGCTGCTTTTTGAAGATGTAAGCCACTTTGGAGGAAAACGTACCTCCGTCATCGAGACCGAACACACGCCGCGCACGAATGGGGTCCACCAGCACACTGAGCGGCGCGATGGTGAACGAATCGCCATACATGCGGCGCAGAGGATACGTCACGGTGGCGACGAGATCCGTGCAACTCCCCACCGGCTCGGCGATGAAGACATCGGGCTTGGAGTCGTTCGTGAGCTTGCTGGCGGCATCCACCAGCGTGTTGAAGCGGCAGCAGAAGCATCCGCCCGCGATTTCCTCCGTCGCATAGCCCTGGCCGCGCAGCAGCTTCGTGTCCACGAGGCCACCAGCTTGATCATTCGTGATGAGGCCGACCTTAAGCCCCTGATCGCTCAAATGCCGCGCCAACCGGCCGACGGTGGTCGTTTTTCCGGCTCCGAGGAAGCCTCCGATCATGATGTAGCGTGCTTTGGTGGACATGGGTTGTTTGTATTTGCCTGTTGTGGCAAATAAACAAGCGCCAATTGCCTTTCTTGCACAAAAATCCTCCGCGCTGTATTCCCTCCGCATGCCCGGACGCAAAACCTTCGACTGCCTCAGCGCCATGCGTGCCCTGGGCGAGCCGACGCGGCTGCGCCTCGTGCGCCAGCTCATCGCCGGTGCGAAACCCGTGACCGAGCTGTGCGAGGCACTCCACGTCACGCCCTACAACGTCTCCAAGCATCTGCGCGTGCTCAAAGAGGCCGGCCTGCTCGAAGTCGAAAAACAAGGCCAGCAGCGCATCTACGCCCTCGCCACCGCCTTCCGCGAAAAGCTCTCGAACAACGCCAAGACCCTCGATCTCGGCTGCTGCCAGTTTCACTTCGACAAGCTGCCGGAGTAGCGGTGTGAATAATCGTTTCATCGATAAACGTTCACTGGATTCATGAACCGAATCGCCCTCTTCATACTGCTCTCTATCGACTTACACGCTGAGTTGAAGGTATTAACCGACTTCGAAGGCGGGAATGCAGAAGTGGTGAAGCTTGATCAAGCCACACGCACCTTGCGTATCATGCCTGCGTTGCATGAAAGTCGCGGCTGGCCGTGCTGGTGGTCACTCAAGATCGAAGGACTCAAAGTGGGTGATGAGTTCACGCTCGAAGTTCAGGCGCAGACGAAGCCGTATCGCGACAAGACCGTGCTCGCGGCTTCATGGTGCCAACCGAAGCATGCGTGGATCAGTTTGGATTGCCAAACGTGGAAACCATCGGCCAAAGGCACACTCGGCGCGGATAAGGTGATGGGTTACACGATCAAAGCTGAAGCCACGACGATGTCGCTGGCGTGGGGGCCGCCGTTTGTGCCGAGTGATGCGGACAAATTGCTCGCTGAGATCGCCTCGAAGTTGCCGGAGTCAAAACGCTTCGAGCTGGCGAAAACGCGCGGGGGCCGCCCGGTGCATGGCATCCGCATCGGCGCTGAAAACGCGCCGCATCAGGTGTGGATCGGCTCGCGCCAGCATGCGTGGGAGGCTGGTGGCAGTCAGGTGGGGCGTGGCTTCATCACTTGGTATGCTAGCGATGAAGCGAAGGATCTGCGGGCGAAAACTTGCCTGCACTACATCCCGATCATGGACGTGGATAACGCCGCCATCGGTGCTGGGGGGAAGGATTCGATCCCGCGTGATCATAATCGCGATTGGGATGCCAAACCGATCTATCCGGAGGTTGCCGCCGCGCAGCGCATGATTCGTGATATTCACGAGAAGCACGGTCTGGATGTCTTCATCGACCTGCACAATCCGGGGCATGATGATCCGATCTTTTTCTTCGGACCTTTTGCCTTCGAGCGCATGACGGGCATTCAGCAGCGCAATTATCAGCGATGGATCGATCTGGCCGCTGTGCACATCATCGAGCCGCTCAAGGTGCAGCCGAAGTATCGCTACGCCACCTATGTGACGAGCGAAGAAGAGCGCGGACGCATGAGCAGCGGCTGGGTGCGTGCCAATACTGGCGCTGCGACTATCTCCGTCACACTTGAAACTGGTTGGAATAGCTCACTGATGTCCGTGGAAGGCTATGGTAAGGTCGGTGCGGGTCTTGGCCGCTCACTTGCAGCTTACATCAGTGAAAATCCGCGGCGGGAGTGATTCACCGTGGCTGTGCAATAGGCACATCGCAGAACGTCAGCGCGGCGATGCCATTGGCACCGATGAGCAGGTTTGCTTGACTCCATTTGGCACTGTCGAGATAGCTGATGGTTTTGGCGGACGATGGAGCGGTGAGTTTGAGCGTGAGAACATTTCCATCGACGCTCCCCGAAGCGATTTGGCTCTTTTCGCCATCGAGGTAGAACTCGCTGATGAGTGCATTGTCCCACTGCACGGGTTGATCGAACTCCAGCGTGAGTTGATCTTTCTGTGCATTCGCAAAGGCAGAGCGGAGGAGATTCGGTGGCGTGATGGGCTTGTCGAACTTCACGTCATAAAACTCACGCTGGATGATCGGATGCATGAGGCGGGCGATCTCGCTGTAACCGGCGGGTGGGTAGTGGCAGCCGCCGGGAGGTTGGATGCCGAGGGTGGACATGATGGTCATGTTTGAGAACGCGGTGGGCAGCGAGCGCTGCACTTCACGCAGCCGATTGTCGGAGCCGTTGATGCCCATGGCACAGGACTTGGGCCAGATTTGGAAGATGTGGTAGTGCTGGATGTTTGGGTAGTCTTCCTTCCACGCTGAGGCGAGCTCGATGAAAAGCTGGCGATACTTCTCCCAGCCGTAGCCGCCCGTGGGACCATCAGCACCTTGATCGTTCTCGCCTTGATGCCAAAGCACACCGCGGATGCCATGCGTCAGCCGTGCCTCACGCACGCGCCAGAGCAGACGACCGTAGATGGATGTCATGTCGGTGAAATCGTCAGGCGTGCGCTGATGCTGATCGATGCGTGTGCCACCGACGGCACCGTTGATGATGCAAATGGGCATCTTCTGGCTCTCAACGAGCCGTTTGGCCAACTCCATGGCCCAATAGCCGACCTGCAAGCGTCCATCGCGAGCGCGATACGTTGCCTCGCCCCAGAGATGCACGCCTTTGGGATTGCCGTTGCTGTGACCAAAGGTGCGAATCCACTCGCTGTGGAACGTCGGCGGCTCTTCTTTGCCCCAATCCGTGGCCACCGTGTTGGATTGGCCATTGAGGAGAAAAGCATCGCCACAAACGATGTCCTTGGCGCTGTGCATGACTTTACCATCCGCGCTGAGTTCCACGCGATACTTGATGAGCCCCGGCTTCAGCTTCACGGCAAAAGCGTAGTCGCCACCGGAGCTGGTCTCGGTCTTGAAAGGCTTCTCGTCGGCAAAAACACTCAGCGTCACCTTCGATGAAGCGGTTCCGTTGCAATGCAGCGTGCCTTCATTCTTATCGTCGCGCGCGATGAACTGACCGTCTTCAGGCTTCTCGTCCTTCTCGGGCTGACGAACGACCCAGGCATCTCTTGCAGGTGGTTTTACGTCGATGGTGACTGTTTGCTTCGAGGGCTTGCCACCATTGCTCAGGATGGCCGTTACCTTGAGCGCACCACTGTTTTCAGCACGTTTGAGATAGAGCTTGTACGCGGCTTCAGTCTTCGTCACGGCGATGGGGCCGACTTCCCACTGATAGTCGAGCGTCGTGCCGCGCATGGCTTCGATGTTGGTTACTTGCGGCACGATTTCGATGGTGGATCGACCATCCCAGTTGGCGGGTGCTGTGAGTGTGAAAGCAGGCTCGGCAATCGCTTCCTGGATGGTGATGGCGATGTCCTTTGTCTTCACGCCATCGGCATAGACGGCCTTGAAGCGCAACGTCGCCTGCGCGTCGCCGGTCACACGTCCAGCGTCGAAGTTGAACGCAAAACGATCCGTGGCGACCACGCTTTCGCCGCCATCACGCAGGAGCGACCACGATACCTTTTGCGCACCGCCTGCTTTGGCTTGGATCATCACGCTCTGGCCTTCCGCGACGGTGATTTTCTCCTGCGAAACCGAGAACTCATTCCCCGGCTGCATCAGTGGACCGACGAGTGTCTGCTGCGGCTTTTGATTCTCATACTGTAAACGCACCCAATCCGCCGAGCGTGCCACATTAGACAACCGCACTTCGTCGAGGTCTCCAATGAAGTCGTAGCGGTTATACCAGCCACCGATCCATAGCTTTGCCGGGTTCTTGATCGCCAGCGGAGGGCCCTTGGTATTCGTGCCATCGGGCACACCATTCACATAGAGCTTCGATTCGCCTTCACGATAGGTGTGCATGACATGCAGCCACTCGCTCATTGGCAGTCTAGTGTCGCCGCTGACGTTGCCGCCTGAGAAGTAGCAATCCATCGAGATGTGCGGTGGACTCTTGAAGTGCATGACCACCTTGCCTTGCCCGTGCTCATTTCCCCAGGCGATCACGCGGCCATTCACCTGCTCCGCACGAATCCAAGCCTCTGAACTGTGCGCGCTGGATCCTGTGGGCAAATGCGTGAGCTGATCGCCCGCAAAAATGCCGTGCTCACCATCAAAATGCCGCGCCGGGCCGATGACGCCAGCCGCCGAGGTCGTGCCAGTATCCTTCGCCGTGCCCCACATGCCATCCATGTGCCACACATTCACGTAACCATTGCTCGCATCAAAGACGGCGCTCGGATTCGATTCACTCACCGCATTGGCATCTCCCCATGACATTCGAATCGACTGCCGCGCATTGCCTTCAATGCGCGGAATGCGCACCCAGATGCTCGCTGTGCCCGCTGCTGCATCCCAGGCCTCGATTTGATACGGCAACCTCACGCCACTGCTCGAAGCAAAGCGGACATCCTCACCCTGCGGCTTGGCTTGGGTGAAATCGAACCAGTCTTTGTGTAGTCGCACGAGCAAAGGGAAGCCTTCGATCACCGCTGACGCAGGCAAACCGGCTCCATCAGGCGTGGTGAGGATGGTGAGATCGCCATGTTGGGCTGCGCTCGCATTGAACGAGAATGCGAGGGCACTGAGAGCAAAGAGTGAACGGGTGATTCGATTCATGAAGAGTAAGGTTCTGGCCAAACGTCACTCTTCGCGGCAATTGATCTCGGTATCGACGCTTTTCGGGGTCCGCTTCAGTCTCTTTTGATGACCGTGGAGGCCATGCTATGCTCGGCGACGGTCACTGTGCCGATGAGTTTTTTTCCCTCAAAGAAGTGCACGGTCTGCGGCTTTGCCGTTGGATTCCAAGCCACAAGTGTGCGCTGCTTCGTCGTGGCATTGGCATAAACCATGGATGTTGGGCTGTCCCCGTGGCAGGACCAGTCCACGCGCCCCAGTTCATTGAGTGCGCTCGCTTGGTAGTAGGTGACAGCCATCCATTCGTTGTGCGCGACTTTGTCACTGGGTTCGGCCCAGAGCTTGTCGATTTCGGCAACTGCGCGTGATGGATCGGCATGCATGAGGAAGCCGAGATGATAAGCGCCGAGCTCACCACCGAGTGATTTGATTTCGACGGCCTTAGGCGCAGTGCCGGGCTTCTTGGCCGCTTCCTTGTCTTCAAAGAGCCTCAATTCGCGCTCCACATCAGCATAGACCTTCGTGATGAGGTTCGGATCGCGATCATAAAACGCGGCGTGGGGTGCGACGGGCAGCCATTGAATGCCGTAGATCCACGCTGGACTCGCGGTGAACCATGTACCCCAAACGATACTGTTGCACCAAATCATCCCGCAGGCGTCGTGCGCGTAGTTTTTCGGAAACACATCGTCGTTCGGATCGAACCAATATTCGACATTCGCACGCGTCTCGAACGAGTAGCCCATCACACCCGCAGCGGTGAGTTCTTCATCACCGAGCGCTTCACCGAGCAAGATCATGCCCGCCCAGCTATTCACGGCCTCGCCAGTGGACTCCTGATTGTTTCCATCGGGAAAACCTTTGCCGTCGGCAAAGCTGTGGCCGCGCCAAATGTCAAAGGTGCGGAAGCGCGGGAAGCGAGTCTCTTGGCGGTCGTAATTCGCGTAGTTTTTCGCGATAAGACGTGCCATTTCGCCGCAGCTTGATGCAAAGTCCGGCTGAAGCTGGCTGAGCAATCCCGCTGCATAGACGAAGTAGCCCTGATGAAAATGCGTGTCAGTGAAGTGCTCCGAGCCGTAGGCTGCGGGGAAGCCAACGAGGCCTTTGTGACGCGGATAGAAGGCGAATAACTGCCCCTTCTCGCCCGGCGTGTAGGTAAGCCAGTTTTCCATCCCAGCGCGTAGCTTGCCGATGATCGTGTCGAGCGATGGGTCTTTCGTTTGTGCAGCGATGAACGCGGCTTGCGCATAACGCTCCACTTCTTTGCCTCCCCAATAAGTATCACCGCCGAGTGCCTTCTTCTTGTCGGTGTAATGCTGCGCGAGCAGTTCCTTCACACGCGCCGCATCAAATGATTTCGCCGTTGGCGCAGGGTAGTTCGGCAAGATGCCGCTGAACGGATACGCAATGGTGAACGTGTCGCCGAAAGCACACTTCATCGTGCCACGAATCGTTGTGTAGCTCGGGCCGCTCATGTCGAGCTTTGCAGTGTTCTCACGCCAGTGATGGGGCAGGAATCCTTGAATGATCGCGTTCGGAGCGCCGACCTTCAGAGGCTCGGTGATGACCTTCCAAGTCGTCGTGATACTGCCCGCCTTGCGGTCATAGTTCCACGAAAGCTGTGTGTCTCGCGGAATGGCGTATGCGTGCTGGCGGAACAATGCGATGTCCTTCTCGCTCGGCAGCGGGCACACGACAAGAAATGAACTCTTGCCCAGAAACGTCACTGCGATGCCTGCATCCGTTTGCTCGAACTTGGTTCCATCTGGCGCGAACACCCCAAACGCCCGGCCCTCGTAGCTGATGCCCAGAGAATCGCCCATCACCGGCAGCGTCGCCGCTGCGCCGGTGAGTTTGAAAAACTTCGCCGCATTCTTTCCACGCGAGCTTTTCCCCTGCTGCCCGCCAAGCGCGATGACCGGCTGCACACCCGTGAACTCGCACCAAACCGCCGGCATGCCTTCACCAAGCGTCACATCCATGAAACGCGTGTCGCTTTCAAATGAGCGAAACGAAACCATCCAATCCGACCAATCCTTTGCCCGTGAATCCACCGGCTTGAAATCCCTGCCCGTGATGACGAGCGGAAACTCCGCAATCGCCCGCACGCCATCGCCGCTGAATGAGATGGGCTGGAAAATCTCAATGCCCTCTTTGGTCGCATCCACCTTGTGCGGCATCGCCCACAGTCCCGTGCCGTAGTCCTTGAGCAGCAGGTTTTGATACCACTTGTTGCTCGGAATCGGCCGGCCATCATCCTTCACGAGATAGATTTTTCGCGCTTCAACCTCAGCTACGCGGTCGATTTTCTTTTGTTGATCAAACGAAATGCCCGGTGGTGGTGAAGCTGCATAAGAACCCTTGCCGACAGCGACTGGCTCTTGGGTAAAAAGTCGGACGCCACTGATGGCGATGGTGCATGCGAGTGTGCGGAGAAGGGAAGAAGACAATGTCATACATCATGTGATGTTCGCCAGTCGCCGGACTTACCGGAAAAAATTCACGGCCTGCCATTTTCGAACCAGAGGCGGATTTCGTCCCCACTTAGTGCGCGCTCCAGCACCGCGAACTCATCCATCGTCGCCGCGAGATGGCGCTTCATCTCCCCACGCCAATTGCCGAGCTCTGCCGTGCCGATGTGCATCAATGGTGGCGTGAATGAAGCGCCGGAGCCGATGGGCTGACCGTCGGCGAAATGGCGAATGGTTTGTCCGTCGAAAGTGGAGGCAAGGAAAGTCCAATGGCCGGTTTTGATCACAGGATGACTGTTCACGGCCTCCCAGTCCGAGTAGCGGCGGCCGAGATCGCGCGCGATTTCAAGCCGCAACTCGCCACGCTTCGTGATGTGCCAATGCAGCGAGCCCGGCTGTTCTGAGTCTGTCGAGAGCAATGCATTCTGCGAGCGTTCCAGCGCATCCACACGCACCCACGCGAGTAAGGTGATGGTCTGCAGCGGCTTCTCGATCGTGAAGCGCACCCGATCGCCTTCGCCACGGAAGGCGAGAGCGTCTTTTGCCGCCCAACGACCACGGGTTCTCTCGCTGCCGACCACGACAAGCTTCTTCAACTCGTCCGCATCAAACGTCTGATGCATTAGCAACGCTGGATCAGCCTTTAAGCCCACAATGGCCTGACGCCAGGCATCAAATCGTGCACTGGCTTTTTGATCAAGCGTGGCCTCATCAAGGAATGCAGCGCGATTTGAAGCGATAGGTCGAACGGAGGTGTTTTCGATCTGCGCGGCCTCACCAGTCGTCAGATGACGCGCCGTTTGACCCACAGGCTGAATCTCGACCTCGCCGCTGAAAACGTGAACTTCAGGGGCAGCACGCTCTTGAGCCAAAAAGCCAAAGTCAGTGCCGTGATCAATGAGTTTGAGTGTAGCGGCCTCGATGGTGAATCCACGAGCCTGCGGTGGCACATGCGCGTTCACTTTGCCTGAGTGCAGGAAGGCCGAGTTCGAGGAGACGAGATCCAAACGGCAAGGAGCCTCGATCAAGAGCCGTGCGCCGCTGAAAAACTCGATTAATGCCGCACCAGAAGTGAGATGTAGCTCCCCACGAGACAACATGCTGCCACTCGAAGGCGAAGCGCCATCCCAAACAGCCTCAGCAGACTGCGTGAGCAACGCCACGCCAGCACCTGCCTCTTCACGCTGCGATACCAACCACAACCCTGAACCCAAAAGCACGATTGCAGCCGCTGCTGCAAGCCAAGGCCAACGTGCGCGACGAACTGGCGCTGATTTTGGAAGTGCGTGTGAGTCCGCAACCGCAAGCGTGGACGCCCACTCGGCAAGACCGAGGTCGATGTCTGCGTGCAAATACCACTGCCTGCGAGCTTCAGCGTCGTTGATAAGCAACTTCTCCAGTTCCGAGTGCTCGGCCTCCGACAGCGTGCCGTTCATCAACGCTGCAAATTTGTCGTGGATGCTCACGCAGCACCTCCTTCTGCGAGACGTGTGGTCACACAGACCGCAAGCGAGCGGCGGATGACATTGAGTTTGTTGTAGAGAGTCTGTGGCGCACGTCCGAGTTGCTCCGCGAGCTTCAAGACGCTGCCTTCTTCGAAATAGGCTGCCTCAACGAGCTTGCGGGCTGGTTCGTCGAGTTTTTCCAGACAATGATCCAGCGCCTCGACTCGAACATCCGTCTGCGCAAGATCCACGACACGTTCATCCGCGATGATGGCCAGCAATTCGTCGCTGAAGTGCACTTTGGACCGCGCTGCAGCCCGCTGGAAGTTTTTCGCCTCATAAAACGCGACGGTGCATGCCCATGCTAGAAAGTCCGAACCCTGCTCAAAGCTTTCAAAGCGCTTCCACAGAGTCACACTGGCTTTTTGCAGCACATCCTCAGCATCGTGCCGATTCCCAAGTATGGAGATGAGATACGCCAGCAGCCTTCGGTGCGCTGCATTGAGCAGGCACACGAAATTGGTGTGTGGATCGAAATCGGGCATCAAAGGAGTATGTGCGGAGCGCTACGAAGTTACCAAAATACTTTTGGCGCTCAAGTCAGCCCCGTCTCCTCAGTGGCTCTGCGCTTGCGAAATGGGTCAATGTTAGGGACTGTTTTCTGTGGTATTCCAGAGCTTGCCAAGCAAGACAAACATCTCTGGATCATGCTTTTGCAATTCAGCGTTGGTGAAGGGAAAGAAATCATTTCGACTGAAGAATGCCTCGGTGGTCTCGGCAAAATATTCCTGCGGTGTCGTCATGGCATAGGCTTTGTCCATACTGCTGCGGCCAGTGGCATCCTTGCGCTCAACGCGGTCATACTTGCCGCTCGCCTTGGCCTTCTCATAGGCCTTTTTGATCTCTAGATTGCCATAGCCCATGCGCAACACGCGGTCGTGGTAAGCATGGGCAAGCTCATGCAGCGCGAAGTTCGGCATGCGGCGTGTTTCTTCTTCAAAGATGCGCACGTTGGTGAATTCGACCGCCTTGGCCATCACGGGGTCGCGTCCATTGTCGCTGAGCCAGCCTGCACCGGGATGATATTCGGCTCGAGGGCGTGTCTTTGGATATTCGGGCGAGATCCACAAGGGAACCTTCTGCAACTCCACCACCGCAGCTTTCGGCACGACTCGGTGAATCTCATCCAGTTGAGCGCGGAGCAGTTGCATGGCCTTCTCCAGCGCGGGCGCGTCTTGCTCGATCAATTGAGAGCTCACATGCACCTTCCAGCCCGAGATGAGTCGCTCATCGTGCGCTTTGTGGCCTGTGCAGCGTGGTAGCTGGCCAGTTGCGTTTGCTTGATCAGCCCGCGTGCTTTCATCAAACGATCCGGCCAGACAAAGCGCGGCGCTTTCGATGGATCGTAGCCTGCGAGGTGACCGGTGAGGCGTGTCTGTGGTTTGGTGTACTTCAAGACGGTGTCGCCAAATACCTCGCGGCAGATGGCGGTCAGCCCGGGATCGTAGCTGGCCATTTCGGCGCGCGTGTTGACGTGATTATGCTGCGCATCGTTCTCAC
Organism: Verrucomicrobiaceae bacterium; assembly: GCA_031411715.1. Lineage (GTDB taxonomy): Bacteria > Verrucomicrobiota > Verrucomicrobiia > Verrucomicrobiales > Verrucomicrobiaceae > Prosthecobacter. Next base: position 19,048 of record JANOBP010000703.1, read on the forward strand.
GGTTGTTGTCGAACCAGTTCTGCACGCCCTCTGCAAAGTATTCGTGATGATTGGTAGAGGCGTAGGCGCCCTTCCACAGGCCAGCTTTCATTGCTTGCGCGTAGGTGTCCTTGAGTCGGCGGTCAAAGGTGGGATCCACGTTCAGCATGCCGCGCAGGTGCATGTTGTGCGCGAACTCGTGAATCAGAATGTTCTCCGTGTCATAAGGATCGCCCTCATAGGCCAGCAAGTTCTCTTCCGCGCATGAACACAGCGGGTCTTCCTCGCTTCCACCCAAACCACGCGCACGCGCATCCCAATACTCCTTCGCCGTGAGCGCCTCGTAGCCTGGCACGCCCTCAAGAGCTGCAAACTCGGGTTGATCAGTGGTGAACTCGTTGTGGGCGAGGATGCAAAGCCGCGAGCCACTCTGAATCATCGCTGCGCGCACATCAGGACGTTTGGCGAGCATCTGATCAACGATGTAAGCCGCTTCCTTGAGCGCATACGGACTCACTTTAGCCGAGGCGACGATGGGAAAGCCATTTGCGCGGACGATCTGCGTATAAAATGCCGGAATGCCACCGCCACCCTTTGGATCAAAGCGAAATGCCTGCACAGGCAAGGCACAGCTAACTTGGTGCTCGGTTTTACCCGTGCGACCAACGATGACAAAACGATGACCCAGCGTCGTGGTGATGACACTAGACTTGCCGGGGGCAGCAGAGCCATTCGGCACACGTTCAGTGTCTGACTTGAGCCAGAAGATGTCGATGGGCTGCGTGCTGCCATTGATGATCTGCAACTTTGGGCGCTCCGAGAGGGATTGAGCGCTGAGCTGACCCAATGTGGAGCAATAGACTGCGGCGATGATGAGGAAAGGCTTCATGGTAGGTGAGGTCTGCAATGGTTACTCCCGCTTGCTCAGCAGATACTTCAGCATCTCCAACGCCTTGCGTTCCGGCAGGGCTTCAAGCAAACCGGGCGGCATGATCGACACCGGCAGTTTCTGGCGGTCCTTGAGATCCGCTTTCGCGATGACGAGGCTTTCCGTCACGGTGCGTGCGGTGATGGCGGTGTCGGTTTCCTGCTCGATGACACCGGAGACGACGCTGCCGTCTTTTTTGGTCAAAACGTGCAGTTGGAAATTGTCTCCGACGACGGCGTTCGGGTCGATGATGTTCTCCAAGAAGTAATCGAGGCCGTTGCGCCATGATCCGGCGAGATCGGGCCCGAGCTTGCCGCCCACGCCGCCCATCGCATGACACACGGCGCAGAGCTGCTGGAAGGTCTGCTCGCCCGAGTTGGCGTTGAAGGCCCACAGCGGCGCGGATTCGTAGGCCTTCTTGAGCTTCGCGATGCTCGCCTTCGCCGCGGCGCTCGATTCGTTCACCTTGCCCCAGGTCGCGTCGAGCAGCGTGTTGATCTCCGCCTGGTTCAAATTGCGCATCTGGCGGATTTGCAGGCTGCTGAGGTGCTTCTTGTCGAAGCTGCCTGCCTTCACCGCCGCGAGCAGCGGCTTGGCGAGTTCCGCACGGCTTGTCATAGCACCGAGAGCGGCCCTTCGGTCGGTGGGTGCTAGCTTTTCAAAGCGCTGCATCAACGCCGTGGCCGTCGCTGGATCATTCGAGCGCGACAGCAGTGGAATCATCGCCGACGCGAAGGCCTCTTCATCGAGCAGCTTCGCGAACACTGGTGTCGATTCGGCATCGCTGGTGCGCTTGAGAAGATTGAAGGCGGCTTGGCGCTGCGAGAGCGGTTTGGTGGCATCAGCCAGCACGGCACGCATTTCAGCCAGCACCGTTTTGTCTCCGAAGAACGCCGAGAGCTGTCGGATCACGTCAGACGCGTCAGCCTGGCCCGACAAGTCTGACCGAATCTGTGCCCACGCTTCCGGCATCTTCACCACGGCCTCATCCTTCAACGAAAACGCCAGCAGCTTCAGATCCCGCGTCGTTTTCAGCGTCTTCACCAGCGCCTCCCGGCCTTCGGGGCTCTTTCCGGCATACCAGCGGATCGAATCGGCCAGCGAAGGCATCGGCGTCTTCTCCGCCAGCGCCAGACCCCGCGTCCAATCCTCCGCGATCACCCGCGCGAGGCCGAACCAGATCATCTTCGGCAGGAAGCGGTCGTCCTTGTCCTCACCACCCATCGCCAGCGCCGAAGCGACCTCCCAAACCGTCTTCGCATCGAGATTCGGCAACGCGGATGCCAGCGCTAGGCGCACGGTGGGTGAGGGGTCAGTATTGGCTAAATCGAGCAGCGTCTCAGAATCTATCTTGGGCTTTCCCGACTCCTCAGTGGCAAGTTGAATTACCCAGGAGCGGACGATGTCATTGTTGTGCTCCAGCATGGAATAGAGAATGATAGAGCCATCTACTTGAAGCGCATGAGCGGCCCAAAGCCACCTGAGTGCATGCGATGAGTCATTGAACGGCAAGGTTGTTCTTGCGAATTCGTTGGCAAAGTTTTGAGGGAGAGTTTTACGGTTCAGGCCTTCTTGAATCAAACGCCGCCCAATCCGTGCATTCCATTCGTTTTGGCTGAAGAGTTGGGCGGCGAGTTCTTCCGCGCCCATCTTCCCCAAATCCACCTTCACCGGCTTGTAGGTCTCCTTCCACGAGATGCGGTAAATCCGCCCGTTGCTGCGATCCCATTTTTCGTCGTCGGGGTTGTGGCAGTGCTGGGTGTCGGTCCAGTCGATGACATAGACGGCGCCGTCGGGGCCGGTTTGGAGATCGACGGGGATGTAGTCGGGCGCGGAGCTGTGGAGGAGGTCGTAGCCAGCATGGAAAGTCTCGTAGCCGCTGCCGGTGCGGACCATGTGCTGATGATTGAGCTGATGACCGTGCAGGTTGTGCGTGAAGAGATGGTCGCGGTAGATCGCAGGCCAGTTGTCGCCGTTGTAGATCATTGTGCCGACGTGTGAATGGCCGCCATACACGGCGGTGGTGCCCGGTTTTCCCGCGCCGCCTTCGCCGCTGTCGTATCGCGCGGAGGCGGGCAGGTAGTTTTGCAGATCGGGCGCGAAGTCCGGTGCGGTGGCGGAGATGAAGGGGGCGTAGTTTGAGTTTGATTGATTCCAGAAGTGACCGTTGCGGATGGCGTTCGTCGTGCCGCCCTTGCCGAAGAAGCTGCGGCAATGCGTCATGAAGAGATGGCCGTTGCTGTTGTAGTCGAGCCCCCATTGGTTCGATCCGCCGTGGCAGAAGACCTCAAACACATGTCGCACCGGATGATAACGCCACACTCCGGCCCGCAGCGTGACCCGGTCCTTCGCATCACAGCCCGGCTTGCCGATGGAGGCGGTGTTGAAGACACCTTGATTGCCATACAGCCAGCCGTCTGGGCCCCAGAGGAAGCTGTTGAGTGTTTCGTGCGTGTCTTGATAGCCGAAGCCGTCGAGGAGGATCTTCGGCTCGCCAGCCTTGTCGTTCGCGTCCTTCGGAATGAACATCAAATACGGCGCGGCACC
>JANOBP010000704.1:0-30037 GCA_031411715.1 Verrucomicrobiaceae bacterium
CCGTGGTCGAACCGCCGGTGAGATTCAGCGTGCCGCGAGCTGTGGCGGCCCCAGTGCTGGTCAGCGTGGCGAGGGCGATGTTATTGGCGACGTCGAACGTTCCGCCTGCAAGGTTGATGGTCCCTGTGCCCGTGCCGCCCGTGCCGCCGGAGTTGTCACCGATTTTCACCGTGTTGGCGGTGATGGCGTTGGCTCCTGAACCAAAGGAAATCGTGCCAGTAGCGCTGCCGGTGCCGCCTAGTGTTTTTTCACCCACAAAGAAGTCATCCAGCGTTGCAGTGACGGCACCACCAGTGAAATCGACAGTGGCAACGGGCGTTGTGCCTGAGTTGACGTTGTTGCGGGCCACATAGAGGTCCGTCGGAAGCGGCCCGGCACCTGCATTGATGGTAAGCGTTCCGCCAGAGGGAAGCGTCACCGTCGTTCCGGTGGCAGGGCCTTTCTGCCCCACAAGGGTCATGATCGGTGTGACGACGGAGTTGGTGCCGGAACCGAAGGTGAGCGAAATGGTTCCAGCAAGGCCCGGAGTCGGCGAATTGGCGATGGTGAAGGCTGTCGCCGCCGTGATGCTGTTGTTCGTGGCCAGTGTCACATTGGCGTTGGTAGTCACCGTGGCACCCGCTGTTGCAGTAGCGATGAGGAAGTTGCCGACATTGGCATTGAACTGCTGCAAGCCGGTGAAATTCACCGTCGCGTCCGCCGTGCCATCTGCGGCCACAAGTCCGAAACGCACCTGATTGGCCGACCCGCTGCCCACGCTCAGCGTGGCTCCGGCGACACCGTAAATGAGGTCGGCGTTGTTACTGATGGCATTGGCGACATCCAGGTTGCCAGCAATGGTGGTGGTGCCAGAGCCCGTGAGATTGACCACGCTGCTGGTGGCACCATTAACGATCAAATTGCCACCGATGGTGAACGCATTGGCGATGTTCAAAGTGCCAACGCCGCTCTTGGTGAGGCCGCCCGTGCCAGCACCGGCACCGTCCTGGAGATTGGCGATGTTTACCACCGATCCCGTGCCCGGACTGACCGTCACGATGCCATTGGTGGCTCCGCGATCCAATGAGAAGGAGCCGTTGAAATCCGTGGTGCCCGTGTTGCTCACCGTGAGGGTGCGGTCACCGCCCGTCTGCGTGAAGTTTCCATTGAAGACAAGATTGGAAGTGCCTCCGATGGTCGAACTGGCACTGAGCAGCACGGTATTGGCCAGGGTGCGTGCCGTGCCATCTCCTTGAAGCGTGCCCGCGTTCAGGTTCAGGATGCCACTGCCCACGGCGCTGTTGTTGCCGACGATGAGCGTGCCCGCGTTGACGTTCGTGTTGCCCGTGTAGCTGTTGGCGTTGGTAAACGACCAGACTCCCGCTTCGGCCTTTGTGACGGTGACCACCGAGAGACACTCGTCGATGGCCCCACTGAACACGTTTGGAACGCCAACAGTGCCCGCCGTGCCTTGGAAGGTGAGCACCTTCGCGCCGATCTCCTTCGCGTCGATATTCCCGCTCAAGGTCAACGCACCAGTCCCGTCATTGTCAATTGTACCGCCGCCTGTGCTGCCGTAGAGGGCAAATGGACGATTCGTGCTGTCCGCAGCTCCGGTGTAGAGCAGCACACCCGTGGTGGTGGTGGGTCCGCCCAGTCGGATTGTGGCATTGGCTCCCGAAGCGTTGCCCAGGGTGCTGTTTGAGCCGGCATCGCCGATGGAATTGATGCTCAAGATACCATCCTGAATCCAAGTGTATCCGGAGTAGGTGTTGGCCGCGTTCGTGATCAAGGTCGTGGTCGTGCCGGCCTTGATGAGGTTGGCGGAGCCTCCGAAGATCACGGAGTTCTGCACCGTCGCAGCGTTCAGGTTGAGATTGGTGGCATTGATGGTGCCGGTGCCGTTGATGGCGATGGGGTTGGCACCGCTGGAGGTCAGGTCAGCCACGCTGATGGTCTGGCTGCCGATGTCGAGCGTGACAGCTCCGAGCGTTGATTCCAAGGTCAAATTGCCAGTGCTGATCGCTGTATTGTTCCCAAGCGTAAGCCCGCCGCGCAGCACACTTGTCGCTCCTGTATAAGATGAGGCCGCATTGAGGATGAGATCACCCGCGCCCGTCTTGGTGAAGCCGCCCGCGCCGGTTCCCACACTGCCCGCCAGGGTGATGGTCTCCCCATTGGTGTCAAAAGTACCGCCGCCGGTGCCGAGATTGATCGTCTTGCTGGAGGGGTCAAAGGAACCGGAGAATTTCAACGTGCCGCCGAAGAAATTGAGGCTGCCGGAACCCAGTTTATTGATGGCGTCCGCCTGGACAGCTCCGAGATTGAAATGGATGTCGGAGAAGGCATTGCTAGCGCTGGTGAGGATCAGAGTGCCCGCACCGGACTTCACCAGCGGCACGGCGCTGGTGAGCGGTGAGTTCAACGTCAGAGAGCCCGTGGAGGTGGTGGTGTAAGCGTAATAGGCCGGAGCCGTAGTGCTCAGGCCCGTGATGGTGCCAATGGTGTGAGCACCCGCCCCTGTGGCCAGGATGGCACCCGAGGTGATCTGCATGGAACTGGCGGAGCCGGTGAGCGCGATGGCAGTGGCGGAATCCAGAACGAGGGAGTTGATCGCCGTCGGCGTCGCGACGATCGCTGCACTGGCCGTGTAGCGGATGTTGTCCTGCAGCGTGCCGGTGATGGCCGTGCTGTTGTTGATGTATTCGTTGGTGAGACTCAGCGGACGGACACCCAATGCACCGGTGACGAAGGTCAGGAACGAATTGCCGACGTTGGCCGCAGTGGGCGCTGCAGCGGTGTTTTCACCGATCATGTAGGGGTAGATGCTGTAATTCGTCGCATTCGTGCCTGCACCAGCCGCCGCCAACCCGATCGCACCACCCGGATCCACGGTAAAGGCGATCCTGCCACCCTGTGTCGCCACAGTGTCAAAACTGCGGGCCAAAAGCAGCGCGGTGGATAGATTGGGATTCGCAGCCAATCCTGCAAAACGTGTTACCCCAACTCGGCTCGCCGCAGTGCCATCCGCAGTGATGGTGTTTTGACCAGCTCCCAGGGTCAGGACTCCGACATCTTCAGCCACGGCGGTGGTCCCGCCATTTCGAGTCACATAGAAGCCCAGAGCACCGGCGGTGTTGTTCAGTGTCACCGGCGTCGTATTGGTGATGCGGTTGATGCCGTTTGTCTGATCTTGGTTGATTTGCAAGGAACTGGTTGGGCCGCTCAGAGTGATGCGATTCTGCGCCGCCGTGAATTGAGTGACGTTGCCATTGAACAAAAGAATGCCTTGATTCACCACTAAATCGCCGACGAAGCCAGCACCACCATTGGCAGAGTAAGTGAGGGTTCCTGTGCCGGTTTTGATCAGCGTGGTTCCAGCAGCACCACTAAAAAAGGCCTGATAGCTGCCTGCGGTATGCTGGTTGATGGTCAGCGTTGAGCCAGCGTCGAGGGCGATGGTTGCAGTGTTGCCCGTGCCGCTGATGGGTCCAATCGTTTCCGTCTGGCTGGCGAGAAGACGAAGAACTGGGGCGGAAGTCGTGGTCACGCCCGGGAAGTTGACCGCCGCTGTGTCGCTCAGGGCGCTGCCCCCCGAAAGTTCCAAAGTTCCCGCCTGCATGGTGACCGCTCCAGCGGAAGTGTTCGTTCCTGTGAGTCTCAATACACCATTGCCAGTCTTGGTGATCGACGTGGCACCCGTGATGGACGAAGCCACATCAAGACGCTGAGAGGCGCTGTCCGTGGTGAAGATCAACTCGCCAGCGAGAGGGGCGAGTGTGCCGCCCGTGATGGTAGAAACGCCCGCTGTCACACTGCTAGTCTGCAACACGCCTCCGCTGGCCAGGTAAAGAGTCTCCCCAGCGCCAATCGTCACTGTGGAAGGCCCCGCCGCATTAAACCGCAGGCTATTGATCGAAAAACAGTCCGCAACGGTGCCACTGAAGCCAGAAGAGTCACTGACGTTGTCCCCCGCCACCCAGGAGGCGACGGTGTCCTGAAGGGTCACATTGGAAGCCACCAAGTTATTGGCTCCATCATTGCGAGCAAAAAACGTTCCCGCACCGGTATTCACCGTGAGCCAGCCACCAATGATGCCCATACTCGTCACATTATTATTCGCATTCGTCGAGGTGACGGCCCCATTTGTCGGGAGGGTCAGCTGAAGAGTGCCCGCATTCGCTGCCCGGGTGATTGCATTGAGGTTCAGGGTAGCTGTCTGCGCACCTCCGCTAGTGACAGAGATGCGACTGAAACCGCCATTGGCCAGGGTGGTACTACCGACGCTCTGGGACGTGGCACCGGAGCTGTTCCCCAGGATGGAAAGAGCACCACCGCGCAGATCTAGAATGCCAGCAGCGTCGAGCTTGCTGCCATTATTCGTCGTGTAGTCAAGCATCAGCGTGCCACGGTCTAGGCGCGTCGTCCCAGTGTAGGTGTTGTCGGCAAAGAAGAGGAGATTCCCAGTACCATTCTTTATAAGGCCTGCCGTACCCGTGATCGGCGCAGTCACCGTCAGCTCTGGAAGATTGGACGCCACAGACGTACTATCATTGACAGTGAACGTGCGCTGAGTGCCGCCCATGGCGAGAGCGCCCGGCCCATAGATGTATGCAGCCAGCGGGTTGCCGTTATTGTTCACTGTGACATTGCCTCCGAGTGTCAAAGTACCGCCATTGAGCAAAATCGTTCCCTGGCTGACTGTGGAGGACCCCGTACCGTAGATAGCCACGCTACCATGAGTCTGGCTAAAGCCATTCAGGTCATAAAACCCGTACGCAGCGGCGTTCGAGATAATCAGCGGAGATCCATTGGCAAACTGGTTGCTGGCACCGAGACGGATGCCACCACCATTGACCGACTGGTTGCCCGTCCAGGTGCTCTGCACGGCCATATTCAGCGTGAGCAAGCCTGCGCCGGTTTTGGTCAAGACATGGGCTGCGGCACCTGTGAAGGACCCCGTAAAGGTGGTGGACGTGTTATCTCCGCCCATAGTGAGCGTTCTAGCTGTGCCCCCGGCGGCTATCACACCCGATCCCGCGATGGAACCTACCGTTTCGTTGCCCACGCCCATGTCAAACGTTCCGCTCCCGTTCACGATCAGCGCACTGCCGTCACTGATTCGGTCCGCAGCACCGATTGCCAACGTGCCACTGTTAATGATCGTGGGGCCCGTGTACGCACTGCCACCATTCATCGTGAAAGTCCCTGCACCGGTCTTGGTCAGTCCAGCCACACCAGACGCCTGGGCTATGCCATTACTGATGGTCAGATTCGTGCCCGTGCCCACTTCCAGAGTGGACTGCCCGCCTAGAAGGCTAATGGTATGCGACTGCGCACCCGATGCTGCGATGGTGGCAGAGGCCCCAGTGTATTGCAATGTGGCCCCATCACCTAGAAACACCGTGGTCAGCGCGGCGGCATTGCCCAACTGGTTATTATTGCTGAAGCTCAGTGTGCCACTACCAACAATGATATTACCAGTGAAGGTATTCGCCGCCGTGAGCGTCACTTTACCAGTACCCGCCGTGGTCAGCGTGGAGGCACCGTTGCCATTGCCGATCACGGAATTGATCGTCAGATTTCCAGCTCCGTAGTTGTGGATGATGAGGTCGGAATTCGTAGCCGTAAAGCCTCGCAGCGTGCCGTTATTGATCGAGTAATCATTCGCTCCCACGAATAGAAGGCCGCCATTGGTCAGCGTCAGCGTATTCGCCGCCACGATGTCCAAAGCTTGACCCGTAGTGGTCGTATTCAGCTTGAGCGAGTTGGTGGTGACGCTTCCAGCCAGAGTCGCATTATCCGTTTGCGTCGAATTAAGCGTATTCGTGCCCGTGGTGATAAGTGCCGTGTAGCTACCACCCGCCAGCCCAGAAAGCGTATATGGACTGGCCCCAGAGACCGTCGTCAGCCAGTCAAAGTTCCCCGAGCCATTGCTAAAAACAAACCGCCCACCATAGACGCCCTGCGCATCCTTGTTCGTTGTCGTGGTGACCGTCGTGCCAGTGGGCGCGGTGACTAACAGTGACGCACCCGCCGTCGTCGGCACAGCCATCGCGCCCAAAGTCAGCGTCGTGCTCGCCCCGCTGTTGGGCACCATTTTGATGTGGCTGTTGCCCGCTCCGACCGTAATGGCCCCGAGCGTCTGTGAAACCGTAGCGCCACTTCGACCGGAAATTTGCAAAGTGCCGCCACCAAGCGTGGCAGCCGAAGAAGCAAAAATATTTGAAGTCAGCACCCCCTGGCTGAAATCCAGATGCAGCGTGCCGCCACGCAGCGTTTTGGCACCTGTACCCGTGCTAGCAGCCTGACCAAAGGTCACCGTGCCAGAACCCGTCTTCGTGTAGGTGCCCGTGGAATTATTCAGCCCGCCTTGAAAGAGGATGTTGCCCGTACCGGCATTCGTCAGATTAAAGGTGCCCGTCACATTGCTGCCGATCGTAAGTTGATTCGCTGACAAGTTCGTCCAAGTCTGTGCTGCACCCATCGCGATAGCCAAATTGCTGCTACCCACGGTCGTCGCCTCAGCATCCCCGCTCAACACAATACCTGTCGCTCCCAGAGTCAATGTGCTGGCCCCCGTGTTGGTCAGTGTATAGCCTCCACCCGTCGTTTTGCCAAAAATCAGGCCCGTAATGCTCTGTGTTCCGACATTCACCGCCCCACCCGTTCCGCCCAGTCCAAAGTGAGCAATATCCGTCGTGATGCTGCTCGCAGTAGCCACATTCGTGACCCCATTCCAAAAAACCAAGTCGCCCGAATTCCACGTCCCCGCACCATCTTGGATATGGGTCGTTCCCGTATTGCCATCCCAGTAAACTGTCGCGCCCTGCAAGGGCTGTCCGATCTGCCATATGAGCATCAAGGCGATCATCAAACTGTTGATGAGGATGTTGTGGGAACGGAGGATCTTCATAGGCAATAAAAATGGGGCAAGTGCTCAGGCTAACCGGACTTAGATTCACAAGGCAAGGATTTGTTCGCGTTTGCTGCTTTTTTTTGGGTCAGTCTTGTCACTTAGAGGGAATCCAAGTATTCCTGAGGGTGACAGCCCTGGCAGGCTGGAATAGTGAGACTGCATGGGGAAACCTCCCGCCATCCTGGCCACTAGGCCGCAGAAATTTGCCGCTGTCCTCCTCGCCGGAGGTCACAGCAGTCGCATGGGGCGTGACAAGGCCCTGATCGAGTGGGGGGGGCTGCCGTTGTGGAAGTTTCAACTGAATAAGCTGCTAACTCTCGATGCTCAGCGTGTCCTGGTGTCGTGCCGTGAAGCGCAAGGTCTGCATGGTTCGGCAGAGTTTGTTTTTGATCCGCCTGGGGTCGATGACGGACCTTTAGGTGCCATCACGCGCTTCCTTGAGCTGGTGGAAATGCCGCTCTTGGTGCTGGCAGTCGATATGCCGTGGATGCCGAGCGATTTTCTAGGCGAGCGTGTGCTGAGGGGTGGCTTTTTTCGCGGTGAGCATGGGATTGAGACGCTGGCAGCGGTTTATGAGCCACAGATGCTGCCAGTGATGCAGAGGGCGCTACGAGAGCGCCGTCTAGCACTGCAACGCGTCATTGAAGAAGCCGCGCCGGCTTTTCATGAGATCACACCCGAGGAGCGGCCTTTTTTCCGCAATGCGAATGCTCAGGCCGACTTCAGTGCCTCGTAGTCGATGGCGTGAAGACGCGGCTGCTTTGGCCCCATGCGCGGAACGCAGTGGAGGAGGGCTTGGGTGTAGGCGTGTTGAGGATTGCTCAAAATCTCGTCCACAGGGCCGGTTTCGACGATTTTTCCTCGAAACATGACGGCGACCCGGTCGGCGACGTTGCGGATGATGCCGAGGTTGTGGGTGATGAGGATGATGCTCATACCGAGATCACGCCGGAGGTCGGCGAGGAGGTCCATGATTTGCTTTTGAATGGTGACGTCGAGCGCCGTGGTGGGCTCATCGGCGATGAGGAGCTTGGGACGGCAGCAGAGCGCCATGGCGATCATCACGCGCTGCTGCATGCCACCACTGAGCTCATGCGGATAGGCATGGAGGCGCTTGGCAGGATCGACGATGCCGACTTTGTCGAGCCAGTGAATGATTTCGGCATCACGCCCGCCTTTGGTGACGTCTGGACGATGCAACGAAAGCGCTTCAGCGATCTGCGTGCGGATGGTGAGGACGGGATTGAGTGAGGTGGTCGGCTCCTGGAAGATGTAGGCGATTTCTTTGCCACGGACGCGGCGCAAGTCAGCGGCGTTGATGTTGAGCATGTCATGGCCAGCAAGGGTTAGCTCGGCGGCGGTGATTTTGGCAGGCGGCTCAGGCAGCAGGCGTGCAAAAGAGAGCGCGGTCGCGCTTTTGCCGCTGCCACTTTCTCCAACGAGAGCCAGGGACTCACCCTGCTTGAGCTCAAGGTCGATGCCTTTGACCGCGAGTGTGGACTCGGCGTCATGACGGCGGAATTCGATCTTTAAATCGCGGGCTTTGAGGAGTGGCTCGGCGGACATGGGCGGATGATGCGGCTAATCTGGAATAAACACAAGGCGGCAAGCAGGATGATGCCACCAGTGCGAAGGATGAGAGTGGGATCAGCCAATGTTTGAGCGGCTTGTTCGAGCGAGGTGATGGCAAGCGGGCGGCAGATGCTCGCGATGGAATCCCCCAACTGCCGGGCAAGCGCGGGACGCAGATAACACGCCGCAGCTCCCCAAAGCACCATGCCAGCTAGGACTTCCAGGCACCACGCGATGAACCAGCGTGCCTGTGACAGCCAGTTTGACTTCAGCGGCAGCAAAGTGCGGAACCAGCCCGCACAACCGCTAATAAGCAGCGCTAGCCAAATGAGCGCCCAGCTCGTGGATGGGTGCACACCGAGACCAAGCGCACCCACTGCCCAAAGCGGCCAAGGCAGCCAGCAAAGGCCAGCCAACTGCCATTTATTCTCGCGGTGCGGTGTCTGGAACTCGGAGAAAAGGCTGCACAAAAGAGCGATGAAGATGCCACTGGCGACAAATCCAGCGGCGATGGCTGGCATGTCACCTGCGCGGATGTTTTGAGCCATCCAACCACCCCAGCCCATGAAGTGAATTACATCCTCGATGATGATCAGCCAGGCTGGCGCATACATGCAGATGGCCTGCATGCGCGCACGCATGGGAATGTGCGCGGAGGCGATAACCTCACCGAAAAGAGGCACCGTCAGCACCAGCGCAGGCGCGAGATATTCCCAAAGTGATGCGCCCAATACGGCCCGCGAATCCCCAGACACACTGGAGAGTTGCACAGGCATCAACGTTTCAATCGGCCAACCAAGTGAGCCGACCCACCAACTAACAAATCCCCAGGCGAGCACGGCGACAGGAAATAGCGCCAGCACACGGCCCAAAAAGGCCACGCAGGCAGCCACAGGCCGTCCACAAGCGTTGGCAAGCCATGTGAGGCTAAAACCTGCGCTGGCGGCCGCAGTGAGTGCGATGAGCAAGATGCCCACACTGCGCGACGAGCGCGCCAACAAGCCATCCGACCATTCAAACTGACCTCCACCAATGATCGCGGCCATAAGCAAGCTACCGAGCAAGATCTGCACGGCCAGCCAGCGCGGTGGTGGTGGCATGACAGCGGAAATCATTCGTCAGGCAGCTTGAGGTCGATCCGCGGCCCCTTGGAGGATTTTTTGGGCTGCAGGGCGAGCTGACGCAGCGTCCATGCCGAGCGCGGCTGTTTGCCGATGAGTTCTTCCTGCACAGCGGTGTCATCGACCGTGTCGAACAGCGTCAGCATCGGGTGCAGTGGCAACAAACGCGCCTCGACCTCACGCACACGGGCGGCGGCAGCGGCTGGCTCAAATTCTGTCGAGAGTGCTTCGAGCAGAAGGTCGGTCTGAGGATCCTGAATGCCGGCATAGTTGGTGCCGCCGGGTTTGGCCTGTGATGAATGCCACCAGGGAAATTGATCCCATGAAACTTCAAATTGCTGCTCAAGCAATGCGGCGTCGAATCGACGCTCGGCGAGCCTCTGCGCAAGCAAGTCGGGCTTGGCGAGTGTTTCAATGGTGAGCTTGACTCCAAGCTGCTGCCACTGGCTGGCAAGGAGCTGAGCGGTGATCTGGCTACTGGGATCACCACCGACGAGGAGAAGTGTGAACTCGAGTCGGCGCTCGGCATTGCGCGCAACGCCATCGACACCGATGAGCCAACCGGCGTTCGAGAGAATCTTCTTAGCTTCGGAGAGCGCGTAAGTCGGGCGCGCTGCCTGCGTGTGGAGCCACATGCCCGGCGGGAAAAGACTGGCATCTGAAATGGAGTGACGTCCAGGGATGGCGGAGATGATAGCAGCAACATCCGTGCTCATAGCGGTGGCGTGACGCACACGCGGATCGGCAAGAGCTCCGCTGCGGGTATTCCATAACACGACGCGGCGGCGATGAGGCGGTGTGAGGCAAGTGCGCATGCCGTATTGATTTTCAGGCGTAGCGGCTGGCCAAGCGAGCTGCGTGGTGTGGGTGCCCAGACCAATTTGCGTCATCAGGGGCGAAGCACCAAAGTGGAAGAGAAAACTGGTGGCCTGAGTCGCTGTAGTGGGTGTGAGGCTGAGCGTGCGTGCATCCGGCTTGCCAACGCGGTAGGGGCCGGCTCCGGGTGGCGGATAGCGTGCAAAGGTGGCATCGTCCGTAATGGCATGCTCACGCCACCACGACGCCGGCAGCACAGGCAACCCCGCCCAACCACAGAGCGCAGGGCCATAACGACTGCGAAAGATGACTCGAAGTCGATGGCCTTCATTTTGAATCTCCATCTGCTGAATGTGACGAAGCGCTTCGCGATTGGGGAGGAGCCAAGGTCGCTGATTCACCTGCTCGATGGTGGTTTTGACATCCTCTGCCGTCACAAGAGTGCCGTCGTGCCAAGTTTGGCCATGCCGCAGATCCAAATCCAACACAGGCTCACTGAGAGCAGCGACTTCTCCGAAGAGACGCACGCGGATCTCAGCCTGTGTTTGTTGATGAAGAAAACCACGCAGTTCATCGATCACCTTCTGCGCCGGACCGACGGTGACGATTTCAAATGCATTTTCATCGTCGAACCATGTGCGACGAATCTGCGAAGCGAGCAAAGATTGCGCGAAGAATTGTTCAGCGGCGGCTTTGAGTGGCTTGTCTGTCTCCACTCGCCAAAACGAAATGACTTGCGGCTGAAATGGCGCGATGACCGCAAGGGCCTGTGGAGTCCCTGCGCGCGTGGGATCCGAAAAATTGAGAACCAAGCTACTGCCAAGAATGCGCACCGTGCTGAGGTGCCATTCCGCCCAGAGATTTTTTTCGCCGATCTGGGCCTGAAGGCTTTCTTGAGCGCGCTTGGCGGTTTCCGCATCGGCAAACCAGCAGGTCACATCTTGCGACCAGCGCCAAAGCTCAGCCAGTGCTGGCTGGAGTGTGCCGTCCGTGCCGATGCGCATCAAAGGCTCATGTACAAGATCGATGATCTGACGCTCAGCTTCCGTGCGTGGAGAGTACGGGTGCAGCGCAGGCATGGGCTCCGCCAACATGACTACAACGCCTTGGTTTTGCACCAAACGGCCGCGCCGTGACTGCTCTGCCGCCCAGCCAGCCACCGCTAACAAGGTGAGCGGAAATGCAATCATCAAGGTGCGGAGGAATATCTTGGAGCGCGTGGATTTGACCTCAATGGTCGGCGTGTTGCTGAACGACATGGCCGCCGCATTTTTCGCATCCTTCAGAAGCCGTGTCTGCTCGTTGAGACTTTTGCGCGCTGCGATAAGCTGACCTTCAGCCGTCGAGATCTGGATCTGTAACTGCTTCAGGGATTCCCTCTTTTGCTGCTGCTCGTTGTGAATGCGGGCATTTTCGGCATTGAGCGTGGCGTGACGTTTTTCGGTCTCAGTGCATGCGGACTTGGCTTCTGAAAGTCGTTTCTGAACACTCTCCAACTCCTGAACCTCGGACTCAGCATCCTGCTGGCGCTTCTGAATCTTCTTGAGCGTTTCTTCGGCAGCACGCGCCTGCTCCTGGCATTTGGTGGCAAAGGCTTGGCTTTCCAGGATGCGCACTTCGACCAGCTCCAGCTCCTGACGCACCGCACTAAGGCGAATGTTTTCCTGACTGACCGCGGCTTGGATCTTTTCAAGGCGGCTTGTCTCCTCGACTTGGCGAGAGATGAGTGTTTCAAGCCGGGATTGAGCCTGCGATGCTTCCTCGGTGACTTGCCGAAGTGCCGCGGCTTTTTTCTCGTGCTCCAGAGTCAGTGACTCCATGGAGGCCTGCTGTTTGACTCGTGTCTCCTCAGCCTGCGTGGCGGCCACTTGGAGGAGTGCCAGAGACGCCTCAACGTCGCTGCTTTGTCCCTGCTTGCGAGCGACCAGGGTCTCGAGTTCACCTATTTCCCGACGCATAGCGTCAAGGCGTTTGCTCTCCTCCGCTTGATGTGAAGTGATTGCATCAAGCCGGGCTTGCGCTTTTTCAGTATCGTCAGTGAGTTGAGTGAGCGCAGCGATTTTTTTGTCGTGCTGCAATGCCAGCAGTGCCGCTGCAGCATGGGCTTGCTCCTGTTGGCGTGCGGCCTCTGCCTGGCTCTCCAGAGTGCGTTTCTCAAGCTGTGCGAGCTCAAGCCTGATAGCCTGTAGGCGGCTATTTTCCTCAACCTGCTGTGTTTGTGTTTGTTCCAGCCCTTCAGTGAGTTTTGCGAGCGCTGCCGATTTGTGATCGTGCTGTAACTCCAGCGCCTCAATCGAGGTCTGGCGCTCACGTTGAGTTGCCTCAGCCTTTGCGCAATCGCGGCGAGTCGTTTCCAATCGAACTTGTGCATCGTCCGATTCCTCGATGAGCTTTTTTAGCGCAGCGGCTTTTTGATCGTGCTCTCGGTTCAATGCATCGACGGAGGCCTGACAATCGCGTTGGGATGCTTCAGCCTGAGCGCAATCACGGCGCATTGAGTCCAGCCTAGCTTTTGCTTCACCTACTACGGCGGTGAGTTTTTCGAGTTCGGCAGCCTTTTCTTCTCGCTGTGCTTTGAGTTCCGCGATGGCTGATTTTTGCTCATGGATGGCGGTGCTTGTCGTGCCATCAATGACAGTGCCTTCCATATCGAAGCTACCGGTTAATGGACCAAAAGCCACTCTGTCCCCGTGCAGCAGCATCTGTCTGCTGATGCTCTGATCATTGACCGATGTGCCAGCAGTCGATTTTAGGTCAAAGACCTCCACGCTACCATCGACGTGCAGTAAAAGCTCCGCGTGGTGGTTAGACATGCGCTTATCATCGACGACCACATCATTACTCTCCGCTCGGCCAATGCTGATGCGCCCCGCGATGGGAAGCACTAGTTCCTGACCGTCGTCGAGAATGAAGGTTATCTTTGCCATGACAGTTAGGCTTGGCGAGAAAGCGTCCAATGTGGCACGCAGCCTTCATGGGCCTGAGTGACCGTGGCGGCAAAATCGGCAAGGTAGCCAAAGGCATGCTTCATTGGCTGAATAGTGCGCGGTCTTGCATCGAGGTCTGCATTTACCTGAATGGTGCCCTCAAGAAGATCGAACTCGATCTCATCGTCATTTTGCACAACGGATATGGGGCCGCCGACGACGGCTTCCGGGCTGCAATGAACGCCAACAGCACCACCGGAAACCCCAGAAACACGCGTATCCGAAATGAGGGCCACTTTGCCATAAAGCTCCGGCACGGCGAGTGCGGCACTGGCGACATGCATCTCGGGCATGCCAAGTCCGACGGGGCCGCAACCGCGGATGACAACGATGTGCCCGGGCTTGATGAGCCCGGCGGCGGCGGCCTCTGAGACGCCTTTGGAGTCATGAAAGCAGATGGCACGGCCTTTGAAGCGTGGTTCATCAAGCGAGGACACCTTGAAAACCATGCCGTGTGGCGAGAGATTGCCGAAGCAGATCTGGATGTCGGCGAATTCTTTGAATGGAGCATCGATGGGTGCAATGAGCTCGTTGGGGAAGGGTACGTCGGCAGCATTGGCGATGTTTTCGCCAATGGTTTGACCCGTAACGGTGATGCAGGAGCCATCCAGGAGGCCAGCTTTGGAGAGATGCTTCAACAACATGGTGGTGCCACCAAGTCGATGAAGATCGACCATCGTTCCCTTTCCGCGCGGCGCGAAGTTACACAGGACGGGAGTTCTGCGGCAGATGGCCTGTATGTCACGCAGCGTAAAATCGACGTGGGCTTCGCGAGCGATGGCGAGCATGTGCAAGACACCATTGGTGGACCCACCGATAGCGGCGATAGCGGTCATGGCATTGGTGAGGGATGCTTTGGTGATGATGTCACGCGGCCGCAGATTCATTTCAAGCAACTTGCGCACGGCTTGGCCGACGCGCAGGCACTCGGAGCGCTTACCAGCCTCGATGGCGGGCATGGAGGAAGTATCGGGCAAGCTGAGACCCATGGCTTCGAGTGCGATGCCCATGGTGTTGAAAGAGGCCGCGATTCCACAGCCACCAGGCCCGGGACATGCCGTGCGAATGATCTGCTCGGACTCCTCAAAGCTCATCGTGCCCTGATTGGCCTTGGCAGCGGAATCATAGACGTCGTAAATCGTCGTGGGCTGTCCTTTGTGGCAACCAGGCATGATGCTGCCACCGTTGACGATGAGGCCAGGGTAATTCAGCCGAGCAAGTGCCATGGCAAAGGCGGGGCCGTTTTTGTCGCAATGATGCAGACCGATGAGCGCATCATACATGTGTGAGGAGCAGATCATTTCCGCGCCGTTGGCCATGAGATTGCGCGAGCAAAGGGATGCGGCTCCACCGATGTTGCCCTGCGTGATGTTATCACTCACGGGCGAGACACCGAAGGGGAAACCAATGAGGCCAGCATCCACGCAGCCTTGCTGAATGAGCTTGGCCAGCTCGTGAGAGTGAACGTTGCAGATGTTGCCATCGAGCAATGGCGTGCCGATGCCGATCTGGGCTTTGTCGAAATCGGCAGGTTTGAAGCCTAGGCCCCAGAAAAAAGCATTTACGCCGCGCTGCCAGCCATGAGTGAGCGAGCGCGAGTTCCAATTGAGTGTGTTTGAGTCAGCCATGCGGCCATGATGCTAGAGCGGAAGCCGCCACGTGCCAAAAATAAAAAGCCCCCGGTCAGCGAACTGACCGGAGGCTCCAACCTATCAGAATTGAAATGCGAACCGTGAGGTCCACGTGGAATTAGAACGTAACGGTAAGCTTAACGCCGCCGAAGAATTCATTCAGCTGAGTGTTTAGGCCGGAACGAAGCTTCTGGGAGTTATTCAGAGCCACATAAGGCGTGAGTGTAGCCGACTTGGTGACCTTCATCGGTGCGGAAACCGAGAAAAGCATGTGTGTGAGGCCGGATGTTGGGTGATTAAAATCAAGAGGTTGATTGATCTGACCAACGGCAGCGGAACGATTGCCGGTATAGTAATCGATGCCATAACCCATCTGGAAGGCAGGAACAATGCTAAGCCAGTCAGTGACCGTGATCGCATAATCTGCGCCGAACTGCGCGTAGGACGCACCGATCGTTAAGTCGTAGAAGTAGGCCAGACTCAGGTTCAGACCACCAATGGACTTGGCGATCGATAAACCAAGTTCTTGGTTACCACGGATTCCAAATTCAGGATCACCAGCGAAGTTACCCTGGTTGCCGAAGCTACCAGAGTAGGTGTCGAGATAGAAGTAGTGATTGTACAGCAATGCGAATTTGGCGAAACCAGCGTCGTAGTTGAGGGACGTGTAAAGGTCGAGCTCAGAGTAATCGAAGAGGTTGCGATTGATGTTCGTTGGGTTGTTGAAGGGAGTCTCCACTGTGGAGATATAGCCTGCTCCCATGCCCCAAGTGAGGCTGCCGCCATCTTCACCCGCGCCACCGATAAGGGGGACGGAGATATTGGCGAATGTGGAGACGATGTTGTCAGCGAACCACAGGCCGCGGAAGTAGTAGCGGGTGTCGAAGGCTGCACTGAGGTCAGCTCCGATGGTTGAAGGAGCAGGTTCCATGGCTGGAGCCGGGCCCTTTGGCGCAGGAGCGGTGCCTGCGGAGGCGTTGATTGCAGCGCAGGCGGCGAGAACCGCCACCGACTTAGCAAAGATCGAGTTGATGCTGTTGAGCTTCATGTATTTGGTCGTGTTTAGTTTGTTGGTGTTGAGGTTCGGCCTGCCTGGGAGGCAGACTGATTGATCTTCATGAAAAGCAAGGGGCGTGCCAGCTTTCCGGCAGTTTTCTAGCTTTTTCAAAAAAACGGCCCAAAGCCTAACCCAGTACTCTGGCCAATGCCACAATCTCTTCCGCTTTATTCTCCGAACCTAGTGTGATGCGGAGCCTGGCGCTGCCACGTGCGACTGTGGGAAAGCGGATCGCTGGCACTAGGAATCCATGCTCGCGCAGCCGTGCACTCGCTGCCAGCGCCGTTTCTTCCGCCCCCAAAATCACTGGTAGGATTGCGGCAGGAGTGTCCGGCACGGTCATTCCGCCTTCCTCTAGGGCTTGTCGTAGTCGCGCAACGTTGGATCTCAGCCTCGCACGACGTTCATCCCCCTCTAGGCCCGCGACCAAGCCAAGCGCCTTACAAGCAGCGTGCGCTAAAAACGGTGGGGGAGCGGTGCTGTAGATAAAACTGCGCGCTCGATTGATCAGCAGATCAATCACCTTCCGAGATGCTGCGAGATAGCCGCCGCTCAGACCTAGAGCCTTGCTCAGGGTGCCCATTTGCAACTCAACACGGCCCTCCAGACCAAGCTGCGCGGCCAATCCCCTGCCCTGAGGCCCTAGCACACCCACCGCATGAGCTTCGTCCAGCATCAGCCACGCACCATGCTGATCCTTGAGCTCAACAATCTCCCTCAGAGACGCGGAATCTCCATCCATGCTAAAAATGGACTCGGTCACGATCAGCACGCGGCCTTTGGCCGTGCCAAGCAGGCGCTCCAACTTCTCCACGTGATTATGCGGGAACACCCGAATCGTCGCGCCACTCAATCGAGCCGCATCGACGAGGCTTGCGTGGCAAAGCTTGTCGAGAATGATCGTATCATCCTTTCCTATCAGTGCCGGGATCGTCCCCAACGCCACGGCAAAGCCGCTACTGAAGCTCAGCGCCGCTTCTGTCCCCTTAAAAGCCGCCAACGCCTCCTCCAGCCGCACATGCGCCTGATGCGTGCCACACACCAGCCGTGAAGCCCCCGCCCCGCCACCATAACGTGCCACACCCTCCGTGAGGGCATGTCGCAGAAATTCAGAGCCACAGAGCCCGAGATAATCATTCGACGAAAAATTGATCAGCCGCCCATCCGGCACACGCAATTCTCGCCACAGCCCCTGCTGACGCAGTTCATCGAGCTCTGCCTGCACATTCCAGTCACGCATGCACTACTCCTTCAACTGGCGTTCCACCGCCTCGTCCTTCTCCACACCCAGCGCACGTGCCTTCTCGTAATGCCGCCGCGCCAGTTCCAGTGCCGCTGGCCTCCGCTCCAGCATCATCAGCGCCAGATTGAAGTGCGCCACGCCGTAGTCTGGCTTCAAAGCAATGGCCTTCTGCAACTCCGCCTCCGCCGCATCCGCCCAGCCAAGATTTTTGACCGCGATCGCGAGATAATTATGCCCTCGCGGGTCCTCCGGGTCCTCATGAATCGCCCGAGATAGCGCCGACATGGCGTGGTAAGTATCACCCGCCTCGATACGCAGCAAACCGAGCGCCACCCACGACTGCGCCAGCTCAGGATTGTACTCCACCGACTTCTCAAAGCACTCCGCTGCACGCTTCACGTCCCCAGCCTTCTGCTCCACAGCACCGAGATTGGCCCAAACCAGCGCATTCTTCGGATCGAGGTCGATCATTTCGCGATACGCCTTCCTCGCGGTCTCCCAGTCTCCTTTGCCGTAAGCCGCCGCAGCACGTTGATTCAGCACCTTGGTCAGTGGCGGCAACTCACCCACCTTCTCCGTCTGCGCAGGATTGATCGTGGACGCTTCCTGTGCATGCAGCACCGCCAGCATCATCCACGACATCGAAACAAGAATTTTCAGCCTCATGGCGTGCACCATGCCCACAAATCCCTCACAGGAAAACATCTTGCGCAGGCGTTCATCTGACGGTTTGTTCGCCCGAACACAACCCAAGCCCGCCATGAACCCGCTCCAAAGAGAAACCCAACTCACCGCGCGCCAACAGGAACTGCTGGATTACCTGCGCAGCTACCAGCGCATCAACGGCGTCATGCCCTCCACGCGTGACATTCAGCGGCACTTCGGCTTCTCCAGCCAAACCGCCGCCATGAGCCACCTTCGCGCGCTGGAAAAAAAAGGCGTCATCCAGCGACATGCCAACAAAGCACGCGCCGTCGTATTCCCAGAGGATCTCGACCGCGCTGAGATCATCGACATTCCCGTCTTTGGCACCATTCCAGCCGGCATGCCCAGCGATTCTGTCCAGCAAGCCGACGGCTGCATCTCCGTCGATGTGAACACCCTCGGCATCCCGCGCACCGCCAAGAGCTTCGCTCTAAAAGTCCGCGGCGACTCCATGATCGAAGCCCACATCTGCAGCGGCGACCTCGTCATCCTGGAAATCCGCGAGCCACGCGAAAAAGACATCGTCGCCGCCCTCATCGACGGCGAGACCACCCTTAAGCGTTACCTCATCAGCAACGGCCAGCCCTTCCTCAAAGCCGAAAACGAACGCTACCCCGACCTGCTTCCCGCGCAGGAGCTACTCATCCAGGGCGTGATGATCGGCATGATCCGGCATTTCAGAAGAGACTAACCCACATACCGCTCACGCAGATGAGCGATATGCCATTTAGCATCCGTCGGCTTGCCGGTGGCCTGTGCAATGATCTCCTGAGGCAACAAAGCACCGCCAGTCTCATGCACATTCACACGCAGCCACTTGAGCAGCGGCGTGTAGTCGCACTTCTCCAGCGCAGCAGCGATTTTCTTCTGCTTCTTCGCCGCCGCGAAGAGTTGAGCCGCGTTGAGGTTCCCCAGCGTGTAAGTCGCAAAGTAGCCGAGACCGCCCATGCTCCAGTGAATGTCTTGCAGGCAGCCACGGCGGTCATCCGGCGGCGTCATGCCGAAAAGTTCACGGTATTCTTCATTCCAGACCTTTGGCACGTCTTTAACGGCCAACTCGCCCTTCACCAGTCGGCGCTCGATGCCAAAGCGTAGCAAGATGTGCATGTCATACGTTGCCTCGTCGGCCTCCACGCGGATGAAGCTGAATTCACTGCGCAGCATCTCCTTCATGAACACGTCCAGCTTCACTTTGCGAAGATGCGGGAACAACTCCGCTGCACGTGGCAGCCACTTTTGCCAAAACACACGGCTGCGGCCCACATGATTCTCCCAAAGCCGACTCTGGGACTCGTGAATGCCCAGCGAGGCCGCGCTGCCACTCGGCAGGCCGTAATCCAGCCCTGGCAGCCCTTGCTCATACAGTCCGTGTCCCGCCTCATGCATCACACCAAAGAGCGACGACAAAAAATCCTTCTCATCATACCGCGTCGTTAAGCGCACATCGCCAGGCCCCAGCGTCGTGCAAAACGGATGCGCCGTCGTGTCGATGCGCCCCGCCTCAAAATCAAAACCAATGCTCTCCGCGATCTCTCGATTCAAAATCTGCTGCTTCTCGATCGGGTAGCGACCGCGCAAGGCCCCTGGCTTCACCTTATTCGACTTTGCCACGGCCTCACGGGCGATTTCGGCCAACTGCGGCTTCAACTTCGTGAACAGCGCCGCAACCTCGCGTGTCTTCGCGCCGCGCTCGTAAAGATCAAGCAGCGCATCATACGGCTCATCCTCGTATCCATACAAATCCGCCTTCTTCCGAGCGATGGTGAGCACCTTCTCCAAGTGCGGCGCAAACATCGCGAAGTCTGATTTTCCCCGCGCCTCGACCCACGCCGCCTTGGCATGCGCGCAAACCTCACTTTCCTCCTGCACCAGCTTTTGCGGCAGTTTCGTCGCCCTATCGATGTCCCGGCGCAAACCACGCACATTCGCCGCCTGCGTCACATTCTCCGGCATCTCCGTCTCCGCACGCCCCAGCAGTTTCAGCGTTCGCTTGGACGTCAGCAACCCGTGCGCCTTGCCTGTGAGATAAGAAAGCTGCCGCGCCCGATGATCCAGCGCATGACCCGGCATATACGTCTCCTGATCCCACCCCAACACCGATTCGGTCGAGGTGATCAGGGCGATTTCAGAAACAACTTCGCAAAGGGAATGGTAGGCGGACATATGATCATGCACTGCCAGCACCAGCAGCCATCTTCAAGCACGATTAATCACAGCTTGAACGGATTCCGCACCACGACGCCACCATAGTCTTGACCGTCGTTCATATCCTCGCTCAGCACCTCGGTGCATTGCATCCGTTTGGCGGTTGCGATGATCAGCGAGTCCCAATAGCGAAGCTGATAGCGCTCATGGATGGCGATGGCATCACGGACCAAACTCAAATCGATGCCAGACACTTGCATACCGGCTTCCATGCGCTGGATCACTCGCTGGACTTCAGCCGCCGTCATGATTTTCCGTTTGGTCACCGCCGCATTGAAAAACTCTCCGCAAACCTGAGTCGAAATTGCCCCGTCTCCACGCTGGATCACCTCTACTAGCAACTGCGCAGCAATCGCATGTTTCCTGGGGTCAGTCATGTCACAGGAATAAACCACGACATTGGAATCAAAAAATCGCATGTCGGTCGTAGAGTTCGTCGCGGTCGGTATAGCCTTTCCCACCCCAAGGACGGCTTAACTCTCGAAGAGTCTGCCCCATTTCGGCAGCCAGTTTATCACGCCGTTGCTGCTCCGATTCCTCGGTAGTGCTAGTGTCCGTCAAACTCACCAAGAAGCCACTGATCATGGCATCCACAGAGGTTTTCTGTTCACGAGCGACCCGGACCGCTTTTTCTAGCAGACCGTCGTTTGGAAGCTGGATGGTGAGTGATGTCATGCGGACAAGAATACTGCCGTCAAAAAATGGGTCAACCGTTGGTTCACGCCCCCACCGGATGCCAAGTCGTCTTGAACTCGATCAGCGCACGGATTTCCTCCACGCCCTGCATCTTATCAGCGAACCAGTCGATGGGCTCTTCAGCCTTGAGCAAGCGCACGCGCTTCACGCTTTCCGCAGCGCCGAGTCTTAGTTCCTGGCGCTCCGCTGCATTCACCGCACCGCTCAAGGCACGCAGATGCTCATGCGAGGCAAAGGTAGGCAGCATCTCGCTGCGCTGGCCGGTGAGCAGATTCACCACGCCACCGGGAAGATCGCTGGTGGCCAGCATTTCACCCAGCAAGATGCTCGGATAAGGCTGCGTCGTGCTCGCGACGGCCACCACACTGTTGCCACTCGTGATAGCAGGTAAAATCAGCGAAAGCAGCGCCAGCAGCGGCGCATCATCCGGCGCGATGACTCCAATGATGCCCATCGGCTCCGTCACGGTGAAATTAAAGTGCGCCGAAGCCACTGGGTTCACGCTGCCGAGGATCTGCTCGTATTTATCCGTCCAGCCCGCGTAATGCACCACGCGCTCGATGCTCGCAGCCACCTCGCGTGAAGCATCCGCTTTGGAACTGCCACCAAGCGCGATTGCCTCCGCCAACTCAACACCACGCGCCTCCATCATCTCCGCCAGGCGATACAAAATCTGCCCGCGATTGAAAGCCGTGCGCTTCGCCCAACCAGGCCCAGCCTTCGCCGCAGCCTCGACGGCATTGCGCAAGTCTTTGCGCGTGCATTGCGGGATATTGGCAAAGAACGCGCCAGAAGCATCGTGCAGTTCAGCCACGCGTGCGCTCTCACTGCGGATGAAAGCACCGCCGACGTAGCATTTGGGAGTTTTGGTGATGTGAAGTCGATGGGACATAAAGATTGGGTTAACCACGAATGGTCACGAAGGCTCACGAATGGATTGGGATTGGCCGGCTGGTATTTAGAGGATGATTCGCTCCCATTCGAGCTTGGTGTGACGGAAGTTGATGATCAGGCCGACGCGAAGACCGGTGATGCGAAGGTAGTTGAGCATCTGGCCGCGTTCGAGGTTGGTGATGCGGTCAATCACCTTGGCATCCACGATCACCGCATCACCCACGAAGAGATCGGGAATGAATTCACCGACGTATTCGCCTTTGTAGCGAATCTCGAACCTCTTTTGCTGGTCGATGATGTGTCTGCGCAGACGCAGCTCTACGATCATGGCATTTCCATACGGCTTTTCGTGCAGCCCTGTCTTCAGTCCTCTCACGACCTCAAAGGCTGCGCCTACAATCGAATACACCAGAGGCCCGTGTAGCAGCTCATCGGCAAAACATTCGTGTGTATTCGTGACCATTCGTGGTTCCTCCTCATCCGACTTTGAGATAGTCCAACAGCCCTTGCTTGCCGCCTTCGCGACCAAAGCCAGACTCTTTGTAGCCGCCGAAGGGGCTGGTGGGATCGAACTTGTTGTAGGTGTTGGCCCAGACGACGCCGGCCTTGAGCAGCGTGCTCATTTTGAGGATGCGGCTGCCTTTGTCCGTCCACACACCGGCGCTGAGACCAAAGGCGGTGTTGTTGGCTTTTTCGACGGCTTCTTCGAGCGTGCGGAAGGTAAGGATGCTGAGCACGGGGCCAAAGATTTCTTCACGGGCGATGCGGTGGCTCATGCTCACACCGGAAAAGAGCGTCGGCTTGAAGTAGAAGCCCTTCGTCGGCAATCGGCAGACGCTTTGATGCATCTCCGCACCTTCAGCGACGCCGGTCTTCACGAGTTCAGTGATCTTCGTGAGTTGCTCGCGACTGTTGATCGCTCCGAGGTCGGTGTTCTTGTCCATCGGGTCGCCCACACGCAGCACAGCGATGCGGCGCTTGAGTTTGGCCAGCACTTGCTCCGCCACGCTTTCCTGAACTAGCAAGCGTGAGCCAGCACAGCAGACATGACCTTGATTGAAAAAGATGCCGTTCACGATGCCCTCCACGGCCTGATCCAGCGGCGCATCATCAAAGACGATGTTCGCCGCCTTGCCGCCGAGTTCGAGCGTCATCTTCTTCTCCGTGCCCGCCAAGGAGCGCATGATGATCTTGCCGACATCCGTGCTGCCGGTGAAAGCCACTTTCGTCGTCAGCGGATGATTGATCACCGCCGCGCCGGTCTCACCGGCACCGCTGACGATGTTCACCACACCATTCGGCAAGCCCGCTTCCTGACAAATCTCGCCAAACTTCAGCGCTGTGATGCTGGTGGTCTCCGCAGGCTTCAAAACGACACAATTGCCCGCCGCGAGCGCTGGCGCGATTTTCCACGCGAGCATAAGCAGCGGGAAATTCCACGGAATCACCTGCCCCACCACGCCATGCGGCGCGATCTGCCTTCCTGGGGCCAAGAACTCCAGTTTGTCCGCCCAACCCGCATGATAAAAGAAATGCGCCGCCGCCATCGGCACATCGAAGTCGCGCGATTCCTTGATCGGCTTGCCACCATCCATCGTCTCCGCCACTGCAAACTCACGCGCACGATCCTGCAACAGCCGCGCGATGCGGTACAGATACTTTCCGCGCTCCTTCCCCGGCATCCGCCCCCACACGCTCACAAACGCCCGCTGCGCCGCTGCACAGGCCGAATCCACATCCTGAGCATCCGCCAGCGCGATATCAGCGATCTTTGTCTCATTCGCTGGATTGATCGTGGAAAAATACTTGCCGCTATGTGGCGCAACGAATGAGCCATTGATGAACAAGTCGTAACGTTTCTTCAACTTCGGATCCGCCGACTCCGGCGCGGGATCAAATTCCCACAGATCGCCAAAGACGAGCTCACGTGAGGGCTTGGTGATTTTTTTCGCGGTAACGGGCATGGCGGAGTTTGCGAGGTCGCGCGTGTTTTGCCAAGAGAGGATTTGTCAGATTCACGGCGTGCGGGTAGTTGCTGAATGATCTCATTGAACGTCATCGCCACACTACGGACTTGTTACACCGACAAGTTTGGGGTGCCGCGGCAATCGGGGCTGGTGCCGAGCGCGTGGGGTGTCGTCGAATTTGAGCCAGCGTATCGAAGGAGCGAAGCGGTGCGGGGGATTGAAGAGTTCAGCCATCTGTGGCTCATCACGCAGTTTCATCTGGTGGAGGAGGAGCCGACATCACTCATGGTTCGGCCACCAAAACTCGGTGGGAATGAACGCCGTGGCGTTTTTGCCACGCGCTCTCCTTTCCGGCCGAATCGGCTGACTTTGAGCGTGGTGAAGCTCGACCGCGTCGAGTTGGAAGGTGACATGGCTCCGCGCTTGTTCGTCTCAGGTGTTGATCTCGTCGATGGAACTCCTGTTTTCGACATCAAGCCCTATATACGCTACGCCGACTCGATTTCAGATGCTCGCAGTGGCTTTGCAGACACGCCGCCACCGCAAATGTCTGTGATGTGGGAATGCGAAAGTCTGGTGCCAGATGACGTGCGAGTGATCATTGACCAATCCCTCGCCCAACAGCCGCAACCAGCGTATCACGATGACAATGATCGTGAGTATGCGACCGAGATCGGGGGTTGGCGGGTGAAGTGGGCGGCGAAAGAAGATGGAGCGAGGGTGAAAAGTTGCGAACAACACACGTGATGTGCAAGGAACTCTTCGCGATGCATCCCCCCCTTCCTCATGCAACTCACCACCATGCGTGTACGCCGCTTTGGCCGCAAAGCCGCTTGCGCAGCAAATCACCTTCCCTGACCTGCTTCAACGCAGTAGCGGAACCGATGAGACGGAGGAGTGACTATCGATGAACGTCTGACATTGGGATGTGATGCGGTCACTATCATGGATGGAAAGCATGCTGCCGAGACGTTGTGACAAGTGAATGCATACCGCAAAAAGCATCGCCATCCTGTTTGTTGCCTCCGCATCGTGCGGAGGCGCAGTCGCACAGGACTTTTCAAAGGTGTTGCAGCCGGCGCTCAAGACCTACTGCCTCGATTGCCACAACGAGAAGAAAAAAGAGGGCGAGTTGAATCTGGCGCGTTTTGGCACCGAAGCTGCCATTCTTGCAGAGCGCAAGGTGTGGAGACGTGTTTGGGAAATGCTCCACAATCGCGAGATGCCGCCACCGGACGAGGAGCAACCCGGTGAAGACCAGCGCCTGGCGTTGACGGACTGGATCGAGCAGATGCTGGCGCGACCGATGGAAGGTGGCGCGCCTGACCCCGGGCATGTGCCGCCGCGCCGGCTCACGGCGACGCAATACAATGCCACGGTGGCCGATTTGTTCGGCGTACAGCGGCGCACGACATTTTACGACCCGCAGCGTAATGGCGGCGGGATGCCGGAGATGGTGCGCTTTGTTCTGCACCGGCAGTTTCAGGAGCCTCTCGTGCATCTGCCGCCAGATCCGGCGGCCCATGGTTTCGACTCGATGGCGGAGTCGCTGAACCTGCCTCCCTTCCTGATGGAGAAGTATCTCGACGCGGCGGAAAAACTCACCGCACGCGAAGATGTCTGGCAGGCATTCATCAAGCGGGCGCGGCCGCGGCAGCAGCAGACCGGTGATCCGGCAGAGACCGACCGGAGGATCATCGTGGACGTGTTGAAGCGTGCCTTCCGCCGTCCGCCGGAGGAAACTGAGGTGACGCGCTACACGGGCTTCTACGATCTGGCGCTCAAGAATGGCGAGGATCGTGAAAGAGCGATGGCGGTGGCCTTGCGGGCGATTCTGGTGGCACCGCAATTCTTATTTCGTCTCGAATCCGGTGTCGCCAGCGAGGAAAAGGGCGGTGTGCGGCCTCTGACGGATCACGAACTGGCCGCGCGGCTCTCCTATTTTCTCTGGGACACGATTCCCGATCCCGAACTGACCCGAGCCGCGGATGAGGGCGCGCTGCGTGATCCCGAAGTGCTCGCCGCGCAGGCCCGGCGCATGCTCAGGCATCCGCGCGCCGAGGAGTTCATCAGGGACTTCTGCCTGCAATGGCTGCGCATTCAAAACATCAGCAGCCACGCTCCTGATCCATCCGTGCTCGGTGCGTTCAACAACCGCCTGAAGAATTTCAATGAAGCGCTCGCGTCAGAAATCCTGCTGCTGTTCGCGACCGTGATGGCGGAGGATCGCAGCGTGCTCGACCTCGTCGATCCCGACTTCACCTGGCTGAACCTCACGTTGTGCAATGTGTATGGCATCGAAAACCGTCCTTATACAGGCGTCGGGAAACCGGGCAGCGCGGAATGGCTGCGCTATTCGATCACGGATCGTCGTCGCGGTGGAATCATCACCGCAGGCGCGTCCTTGATGGTGAACTCGAACCCCACGCACACGAATCCCATCAAACGCGGCAAGTGGCTGCTGGAGGCGGTGCTGGGACAGGAGCCGCCGCCGCCCCTGCCAAATGTTCCGAATCTCGACGCGACTCCCGTGGTGCAAGGTGGCCTGCCCATCCGCGAGAAACTGGCGCAACATCGCACCGACGCGGCTTGCGCCTCATGCCACGCGAGGCTCGATCCTCCCGGACTCGCGCTGGAAAATTACGACGCCATCGGCGTGTGGCGCGACAGCGAAGGCAAGGCGGCGATCGATGCCTCCGGCACGTTGAAGGACGGAATGAAGTTCAATGGGCCCATCGGTCTCAAGGACATGCTGCGCGGCCCGAAGCGGAATGAATTCGTCCGTTGTCTGACCGAGCATCTCTTCACCTACGCGCTCGGGCGGCCAGTGCAGCACTACGACATCGCCACCATTCACGGCATCGTGAAGAAGGCAGAGGCCGACGATTACCGCTTCTCCACGCTCATCACCGAAGTCGTGAAGAGCTATCCTTTCCGCCATCTGAAAACCAAATCGGACACCTTGTGACATGAACATTCTTCGCAAACGCACTCTCTCACGCCGCACGTTGCTGCGCGGTGCAGGTTCCATGCTCGCGCTGCCGTGGCTGGAGATCATGTCTGCTCCGGCAAAGGCGGCGCCACTGCGCTCGGTGTTCATGTTCGTTCCGGGCGGCGTGAATCACGACGAATGGCTGCCAAAGACCGAAGGCGCAGAGTATGAACCTGGCAAAACGCTCGCCGCGCTCGCGCCCGTACGGCAGCATGTTCTGGTCTTGAGCGGCCTGAATGCGCGTCACGGTGAAGTCGGTGCCAACGGCCATCCGCTAGGCACCGCTCCATGGCTCAGCAGCGCTCCACTCAATGACAAGGATCGCGGTGGTTACTGCACCGACATATCCGTGGACCAACTCATCGCCAACCAAGTGGGCAAGGACACGCGGCTGCCATCTCTCGAACTCGGTTGCGATTCTGACAGCCGCAGCATGCACGAGACCAACATCTCCTGGCGCGGCCCCGCGTCGCCGATGGGCAAAGAATTCAATCCACAGGACATCTACAATCGTCTCTTCGCCGATCCCAAGGCCGACGTGTATCGCACCAGCATCCTCGATGCCGTGCGCGAGGACGCGAAACGGCTCAGCAGCCAGTTAGGCGGCATCGACAAAGAGAAGATTGACGAATACTTTGAAGCCGTCAGCTCCATCGAACGCCGGATCGACTTTGCCTCCCGCCATCAATTGGAGAACCCGCCCGAAGTCAAACTGCCCGACGGCGTGCCTTCTGATTATCTGGAGCACGCTCACCTGCTGACCGATCTGCTCGTGCTCGCCTTGCAGACGGACACCACGCGCGTTTCGACCTTCATGCTGAACAACGAACCCGGCCGCAGGCACTGGAACGAGATCGGTGTCAAAGAAGATCATCACGGCCTCGCCCATCTCGATCCCCGCAGCGCCGAAGGCCGCGACAAGCTCGACAAACTGCAGCGCATCGATCAAGCCTACGTCGAGATCTTCGTGCGCATGATCCAGCAGCTCGCCGCCGTGCCCGAGGGCGAAGGCACCGTGCTTGACCACTGCCAGATCGTTTACGGCAGCGGCCTGACCTGGGGCCGCCTGCACAATCGTGACGACCTGCCCCTGCTGCTCGCTGGCGGCGGCAACGGCATGATTCGCGGCGGCCGTCATATGCGCTGTCGCGGCGAGGCCTTTGCCGATCTCCATTTGGCAATGTTGCGGAATGCTGGTGCGCAAATCGAGCGCACCGCTGACAGCACAGCTCCGTTGCGTGGTCTGGCTTGAAATCTGGGTGGGACACGATGATGGAGCGTGCGCTCACGTGCAGCCATGACATCGACCGACCTCCCCATCCGTGCCGCCACAGAAACCGCGCTTGCCCATGGCATCACGCCGGATCGTTGCGACATCCTCCAAAATGGCAGCACGCTCGTGTTGAGGCTCACGGAGACGCTCGTCGCGCGCGTGGTGCAGGATTGCGACGGGCCACGGCAGGGCACGGAGTGGTTTGCGCGGGAAAATGCCATCGCGCAGCATCTCACGCGGCATGGAGCACCCGTGATCCCGCTGCATCCTGATCTGCCGCCCGGCCCGCATGAGCATCTGGGCTATCCACTCAACTTCTGGCAGTTCGTCACGCGAATCGATGCGGGACCTGACCCCGCCGAGATCGGACGCACGCTGCGCCAGTGCCATGAGATCATGCGCAGCTTTCCAACGCCGCTGCCCAAGCTCGCGATCCTGACGGAAAGCCTCGCCATTCTCGAAGCGCGGGAGTTATTCCCCAGATCGACGCAGCAGATGCTTCGAGATCACCTCACGGCTTCGATTGAAGTGCTGAGTCGATATCCGCATCAGCCGCTGCATGGCGATGCGCATATGGGAAACCTCATGAACACGACTCAGGGTCTGCTGTGGACCGATTGGGAAGACACGTTCAGTGGCCCGGTGGAATGGGATGTGGCCTCGGTCATCTGGAATGCACACATTCTCGACCAAGACACCACCACCGTGGAGGCGATTCTTGAGGCTTATGGCCCCATCGATCCAAAGGCGCTCCACCAAAGCCTCATCGCCCGCGCAGCCGTGATGACGGCTTGGTATCCCATCCTTTACCCGAATCCGAATGCTGAACGCCAAAGCAAGCTCCAGCGTCGGATCGAGTGGCTCGAAGCGATGTCGTAGATGATGGCAAGTCGTGGCTCATGGGAGCCGTATCGCTTTGATGCGACACCTCATCCTTTTATCATGCCTAGCCGTCCATTCGTCACTCTGTGCCGCCAATCCACCGAAACTAGACTTCGGCAGTGTGCGCGAGGAGCACATCATGATTCCGATGCGAGATGGTAAGCGCTTGTCAGCCTATGTCTTCTTTCCAGCGGGCACTCAAAAATGGCCGGCGATTTTCGAGCAACGATACGCTGACATTTCAAGTGCCGGGTCACGCAAGGCTGCGGCAAAATTTGCCGAGGGCGGTTTTGTCATCGCATTGGTGAACTACCGTGGCACGCATGAGAGCGAGGGCGTTTACCGCGGCTATCGCGGACTGCAATGGGGGCCATTGCGTGATGGTTATGATGTGTGCGAGTGGCTTGCCGCACAGCCTTGGTGCACGGGAAAGATCGGGACGTATGGAGGGTCGCAAGCAGGCTATGCACAGAATTATCTGGCAGTGACTCAGCCACCGCATCTCGTTGCTCAATACATGACCGACACGGGGTTAAGCCTGTACCATGAAGGTTACCGCATCGGCGGTGCGACGAAGCCCCAGCGCTTCATCAAAGGTGGCTCGGTTGCCCGTGTTCTTGCGGATAATGAAGCGATGCTGCGCGAGTGGGACCAGCATCCAGACTATGACGACTACTGGAAGGATGAAGACGCATCACTGCACTTCGATAAAATGAATCTGCCGTGCTTCACCATTGGGAGCTGGTTTGATTTCATGTGCCAGGGCAGTGTGGCGAGCTTCATTGGACGCAATCAACACGGCGGTGACAACTCACGCGGAAAGCAGCAGTTGATCATCGGCCCGTGGCTTCATGGCGGCTACCCGAAGTCGAACAAGATCGGCGAACTCGTGTTCCCGGAGAATGCGTTTTTCGACGTGTATCCGCACATGACGAAGTGGTTCAACCACTACCTCAAAGGCGAGGACAATGGCATCGAAAAGGACACGCCTGTGAAATACTATGTGATGGGTGCGACTGGTGAAGCGGGTGCCCCCGGCAATGTCTGGCGCGAGGCCAAAGACTTCCCGCCCGCCAGCACCGCGGCGGATTGGTTCCT
>JANOBP010000705.1:0-7878 GCA_031411715.1 Verrucomicrobiaceae bacterium
CAGCAGTTTATCTTTGTGCAGTAGCACACTTTCCCATGCCTCCACGGTGCTTCCTTCTCCTGCTCTCGCTCGCGCCTTTCACTCAGGCCGCTGACATCGCCACTTTCATCGACCAACACTGCACCGAATGCCACGACGCTGAAACGCACAAGGCCGGTCTGCGCCTCGATACGCTGAAGCAGGCTTTTGATGATCCAAAAGCCGCTGCTACATGGACCAAGGTCTTCGACAAGCTCGTCGCAGGCGAAATGCCGCCCAAAAAACAGGAGCGCCCACCTCAGGCCGAATTGGATTCCACGACAAAGTTCCTGCGCGAGCACCTGCACGCCGCATCATTGGAAAAACAGCGCACACAGGGTCGCGTGCCGATCCGTCGCCTGAACGGCACCGAATACGAAAACACCGTGCGCGAACTCATCGGCACGCGGGTGAAACTCAAGGAACTGCTGCCGACGGACAATAGCGCGGGCGGTTTCGACAATGTCAGCGCCGTGCTCGACCTCTCTTCGACGCATCTCCTGCTGTATCAAGAGGCCGCCGAAAAGGCCGTGAACTCTGTGATTCCGATCCACCCGCATCTTCTAATCAAAGAGCGGCGCACGGGCCGCGAAATCTCGCAAAAGGGCTCCAACTTCCAGCAGACGCTGACGCGCGGTTGTTTCCTCAAGGACGATGCGCTCGTCGTTTACACCAAGCTGCCGCGTTATGGGCTCGTCTGCACGCCAAGCGTGCAGGGCGCGGGCCGTTACAAGATTCGCATGTCCGCGTGCGCGGTCGGTGCAGTGCACATGCCTGTGCCAGTGGCGTATTGCACCGTGGATCGCGGCCGCGAGCCGCCCGTGGTGCGTGACACAGTCGATTTTCCGCCCGGTGCGCCATGCTTGATCGAAACCGAGATAGATCTCGAAGCGGGCGAGGCTTTTGTCCTGCAGCTCCAGCTCAACTGGGACATTCGCGCGACGAAAAAACCCATCGAGGAGCACACCGGGCCCGGATTTCTGATCGAGTGGCTCGAAATCGAAGGCCCCGTCGATCCTTTTCCATCACCGGCGTTTCGCACGCTGTTTGGTGACGCGGAGCTGATGCCGAAATCGATCGCCAAAGCAAAGGCCGAGGGCCGCAAGCCGCAGGATTGGAGCCAGCGCACCAACATCTACCAGTGGCTTAACGACTCGCTCGAGCCTGTGAGCGCCACATCCAAGGAGGACGCCGACAAACTGCTGCGTGCTTTCATCCCACGCGCGTTTCGCCGTCCCGTGGACGAGGACACACTGAGGCACTACATCACCAAGGTGCACGCCAAGCTCGATGCGGGTGAGAGCTTCGTGAACGCGATGACCTACGGCTACAAAAGCGTGCTCACCTCGCCACAGTTTCTCTTCTTTGTCGAAGCACCCGGCCAGCTCGACCGCCTCGCGCTCGCGAATCGCCTCGCGTTTTTCCTCACCTCGCTGCCGCCGGATGCCGAATTGCTCGTCGCCGATGTCACACAGCACGACGAGCTGCGCAAACAAACCGAGCGCCTGCTGAACTCGCCACGCGCCCGCGGCTTCACGGAAAATTTCACCGGCCAGTGGCTCGAACTCCGCAAAATCGACGCCACCATTCCCGATCCGAATCTCTACGGCGACTTCGACGGCACACTGCTCTGGTCCATGCCCGAGGAGACGCGCCGCTTCTTCGACGACGTGCTGCAAAACGACCGCAGCGTGCTCGAGTTCGTCGACTCCACCTGGAGCATCATGAATCGAAGGCTCGCGGAGCATTACGGCCTCACAGAGGCCTTTGATTCCGCCAAACCGCAGCGCCCCACCTCGCCATCACTCCCGTCCTCAGTCCCCCAGTCCGAGTTCCGTCGCGTGAGCCTGCCTGCCGACGCGCATCGCGGCGGTGTGATGACGCAGGGCAGCGTCTTGAAGGTCACCGCCGATGGAACGACCACCTCGCCCGTGTTGCGTGGCAAGTGGGTGCTTGAACGCATTCTTGGCAATGCGCCACCGCCACCGCCTCCGGACATTCCGGCCATCGAGCCCGATATTCGCGGTGCGACGACGATACGCCAGCAACTCGACAAGCACCGCAACATCGCCAGTTGCAATTCCTGCCACCAGCACATCGACCCACCCGGCTTTGCACTGGAGTCCTTTGACCCTATCGGCGGCTACCGCGAGTTCTACCGCGCCTCAGCGCGCACCCCGGCCGGCATCGTGCAACTCCCCGGCTACACTGGCCGCGCATTTTATCGTGGACCCGATGTCGAAAAGGGCGGCGTCACACACGACGGTAAAACTTTCACCACCATCGAGGACTACAAGCGCCTCCTGCTCGAAAGCCCCGATCAAATCACCCGCAACCTCGCCGAGAAACTCCTCACTTACGCCACCGGTGCCGAGCCGCAGTTCGCAGACCGTGAGGTCGTCGAGGAGATCGTCACCAAAGTCCGCGCCAAAAAATACGGCCTCCGCACGCTCGTGCATGAGGTCGTGCAGAGCCGGATGTTTTTGAACAAATGATCTGAGGAATGCAAAATGAGCAATGAAAAGTGCAAAATGAAAAATGATTCTGAAAGCAAGCGTGCGGACTGGGATGCATTGGAAGAACGGCTGCTCGATTTTGCAGCACGCGCTGGCCTCGTCGTCGATGCGCTACCTGATACTCTCATGGGAAGACACGTTGCTGGTCAACTTGTGCGATGCGGCACCTCTCCCGCGCCGAACTATGCCGAGGCTTGTGCAGCCGAGAGCCGCGCCGACTTCGTTCACAAGCTCGGCATCGCTCTCAAAGAATTACGCGAGTCCCGTGTCTGGCTGCGCCTCTGTGTGAAATCGAAATTGCTTCCGAGCAAAAAACTCAACGCACTCATCGATGAAAACACCCAGCTCATGAACATCATCGGCAAGTCCATCGTCACCGCCAAAACAAACGTCAAAGACAAGCGCCTTCGCTGAGCTCCACATTTTGCACTTTTCATTCTCCACTTTTCACTTTGCATTCCCATGAGATCACCGCTCGACCGCCGCACCTTCCTCCGCTCCTCCGGCATTGCCATCGGGCTGCCGTTTCTTGATGCGATGATCCCTCTAAGCGCTGTGGAGGCCAAAAAGGCTGCCGCGACGCCGAAACGGCTGCTGATGGTCGGCAGACCGCTCGGTATGCATGCGCCGAACTTTTTCCCGACGGACACGGGCAAGAACTACACGCCCAGCCGCTACCTGAAGTTTCTGCAAAGCCGCCGCGATGACTTCACCGTCTTCTCCGGCCTCTCGCATCGCTACGGCGCAGGTCATTACGCGGAGGTGGGACTCTTCACTGGCGTGCATCCTGATTTTATCCGGCCAAACGACATCAAGAACAGCATCTCTCTTGACCAGGAGGTCGCATCGCATCTAGCTGGGCAGACTCGCTTCAACTCGCTCGTCATCGGTGGTGGCAGCGCTGCGTGGAACCGGCGCGGTGTGCGGTTGCCGGCAGAGTCGCGAGTGAGCAGTGTCTTCAAGCAGCTCTTTATCCAAGGCACACCTGATGAGACCAATCGCGAAATGCGCCGCATCAAGGACGGGCAGAGCATTCTCGATGATGTGCGCGACCAACTCGGCAGCCTGAACGCGAAACTCGGTAGCGATGACCGCGAACGCCTCGATTTGTATGTCTCGTCGATCCGCGAGGCCGAGCAGAAGCTGCAACAAGATGAAACCTGGCAGCTCACACCCAAACCGAAGATCGAGGTGAAGCCGCCGCAGGAGCTGAGCAGCGCGCAACTCGTCGAGCGCAGCCGCCAGTGGTATGACCTCGTGCATCTCGCCTTTCAAACCGACAGCACACGCTCGATTTCGCTCTGGCTCGGCTCGCAGGACAAGCCGGAGATTCAGGGTGTGAACATCGGGCATCACGATGCCTCGCATCACGGTCAGGACCCGGGAAAACTGGAACAGCTCGCACTCATCGAAGACGCCGAGATGCGGGTTTTTGGCGAGTTATTGGACAAGCTGAAGGCCAGCACGGAGGGCGACAGCACGCTGCTCGACCGCTCATCGATCTTCTTTGCCAGCAACCTCGGTAACGCATCCAACCACGACAACACCAACCTGCCCGTCATCCTCGCTGGAGGTGGCTACAAGCATCAAGGCCACCTCGCCCGCGACAAGCAGAACAACACCTTCCTTTCCAACCTCTTCGTCCGCATGCTCCAACAGACGGGTGTCGAATTGGACAAGTTTGGTGCCAGCACAGGAGTGCTCAGCGAGGTCTAGCTACGCCAGAATGGCCTTCATCACTTCGCCCTTCACATCCGTGAGCCGGTAATCACGGCCACCATAGCGGAAGGTGAGGCGTTCGTGATCGAGGCCGAGCAAATGCAGCATCGTGGCGTGCAGATCGTGGATGTGGACTTTGCCATCGACGGCCTCGACGCCGAGATCGTCTGTCGCGCCGTGGATGTGGCCGGCTTTCACGCCACCACCGGCCATCCACATGCTGTAGCCCTTGTTGTTGTGCCCGCGGCCGTCCTGAGTGGCGTCGTCGGGCGTGCGGCCAAACTCGCCGCCCCAGAGCACGAGCGTGTCTTCGAGCAGGCCGCGCTGATCGAGGTCGTGGAGCAGGCCGGCGATGGGTTTGTCGATCTGGCCGCAGTTGCGCGTCATGCCGCTCTGCAACGAGCCATGCAGATCCCACTCCTGATGACTGATTTCGATGAAGCGCACGCCTGCTTCGGCGAATCGCCGCGCCAGCAGGCACTGGCGGCCAAAGGTCTCCGTGGGGGCTTTGTCGGCGCCGTAGAGTTGCAGCGTTTCTTTGCTCTCACTGCTGAGGTCCATCACGCGAGGCAAATCGCCCTGCATGCGGAAAGCCAGCTCGTAGGATGAGATGATGCCCTCCACACGCGGATCACTGGTTTGGGCCAGCAGATCACGATTCATCGCCTGCAAAAGGTCGAGCTGCGCACGTTGCGCGGCATTGTCGAGACGCGGATTGGCGATGTTGCCGAGTTGGAGCTTGGCGCCAGGCAGGTTCGCATTGCCGAGCAGTGTGGCGGAGTTCGATGCGGGCAAAAACGCGCTGGAGTAGAAGCGCAGGCCTCCGAGCGCGGTGAGGGGATTGATGCTGATGAAGCCTGGCAGGTTCGCGTTTTCCGAGCCGAGGCCGTAAACCGTCCACGCGCCCATGGAGGGTCGCACAAACTGAAAACTGCCTGTGTGGAGCTGCTCCAGCGCTTGAGGATGGTTCTCGTTGTCCGTGTGCATGCCACGCAGCACGCAGAGCTTGTCCGCATGCTTCGCCAGCTCGGGAAACAGCTCCACCATGTCGATGCCGCTCTGTCCGTGCTTCGCGAACTTCCAGCGTGAACCGAGGATCTTCGTGCCTTTGTTGCGTCCGGGCTCACCGTGCCTGCGCATCAGTTCCGGCTTCGGATCAAAGGTCTCCATGTGCGACGGACCACCGCGCATACAGAGAAAGATCACGCGCTTGGCCTTGGCGGGGAAATGCGA
Source organism: Verrucomicrobiaceae bacterium (assembly GCA_031411715.1). Taxonomy (GTDB): domain Bacteria; phylum Verrucomicrobiota; class Verrucomicrobiia; order Verrucomicrobiales; family Verrucomicrobiaceae; genus Prosthecobacter. The sequence goes on from JANOBP010000705.1 coordinate 5,487, forward strand.
GGCCAGCTTGCTCTCCGCTGATGCCATGTCGGCAAACGCGAGGTAACCAAAGCCTGCGGAGGCTTGCTGGAGGAGTTGGCGGCGGGTGGTCATGGGGTGGCGAGTGTGGGTAGGATAATTGGGGGTAGGATGATTTCTTTCATGGGGTCACGAACCAGATTCCAATTATTCTACCCTCAATCATTCTACCAACATGCCGATCGAGACCATCCCCATCTTCCAACCGAGCCTTTATGGGGGAGTTGGATGATTTCTTTCTTGGTTTCAAAAACCTGATTCCAATTATTCTATCCTCAATCATTCTACCAACATGCCGATCGAGACCGCTGTCCCCATCCGCCCTGCCGGCCGGGAGGAGTTTTACGAACTGGATTATGCCATGATGAGCCACGCCTTGCGAATTCACTCTGAGTATGGTGGCATGATGGATGAGGTGATTTACAAGAATGAACTCACGCTGCGGTGCAACGCGGCCGGTATGCGCATGGAACGGGAAGTTCTGATCCGTGTGCGGCACGGTGAGTTCACCAAGGACTACAGAATCGATCTCTTGCTGAACCGTTGCGTCATCGCTGAAGGCAAGACGGCGGACCAAATCGTCCCGGCCCATCGTGGGCAGACTGCCAACTATCTCATGCTTGCCGACATTCGATATGGCAGCCTCATCAATTTCCATGGGCAAAGTGCCAAACGTGAGTTCGTCACGGCGCTTCAAGATCTACAAGAAAGGAGGCGGTTTGTGATGTCTTCGGTTCGCTGGCCACGCGATGAACTGCACCAGAGCCTTCAAGACATCGCCATCACTTTCTGCCGAGACGTTGGTTTGAGCCTTGATGCACCGCTCTATCGTTCAGCCTTCACTTCCTTGCTTGGTGGCATGGCGGAAAGTCCGACGAAGGTGCCGGTTTACTCGAATGACATCATTCTGGGCCATCATCTCATGCACATCCTCACTCCGGAGCGCGGCCTAGCCGTGACCTGCCTCGAAAAGCCTGCACCCATGCGCATCACCCTCCACAAACTCCTTCAACACACCCGCCTCAAAGCCATCTCCTGGATCAACCTCAAGCACCACGAGATTCAGTTCAGCGAGGTGGCGGGATGATGGCAGAGAGGGTTGGTAGGATGATTGAATGAACGGCTTCTGAATCAAAACATCATCATCAAATCATCCTACCTCCAATTATCCTACCCTACCCTACCCTCACCTCACCACGCGAAACTCCGCACTGGCGATGATGGTTTGGCAAAGGCTGGTCCAGGCCGTTTCGGGGCCGTTGGTTTTCAGGTAGGCGAGGGCACGGCTTTGCTCCGCCGGTGTCGGAGCGCGGAAGAAGGCGCGTTCGTAGAGGCGGTCGAGGCGCTTCGAGTCATCAGCGATTGTGGTGTCGCTGAGTAGTCGCGTGGCCGTGTGGCGGGCTTGTTCGAGCACCCAGGCGTTGTTCATCAAAAAGAGCGACTGCGCGGGCACGATGCTCTCCTCACGCTGCGCCATGGGCCGCTCGGGCGGGGCAAAATTGAAGAGAGGGAACATCTCCGGCAGTGTGCCGCGCACGATGGGCAGATACACACTGCGGTGATGATCCACGATGGCATCCGCGGTGAGGAAGGGCGCGAAGGTGGAAAGCTCGGCGTCCTTCTGTGGATGAAAGCGCTCCAAGAACTGCTTCTGCGGCGGATACGGATCAAGCTGGCCGCTGAGCGCGAGGATGGAGTCGCGCAGGACCTCGACCTCCACGGGCCGTGGCGACATGCGCCAGAGCCAGATATTGTCAGGATCACTCTGCGTTGCCTTCACGGACTGATCCGTGCTGCGCTGATACGCCTTCGACAGCACGATCTCGCGGACGAGCTTTTTCACGCTCCAACCCTGCTCCATGAAGCGCACCGCGAGGTAATCGAGCAACTCGGGGTGGCTCGGCTTCGCACCATTCACGCCGAAGTCATCCGGCGTGGTCACCAAAGCCCTGCCGAACAGCTTCTGCCACACACGGTTCAACATCACACGAGCTGTGAGCGGGTTGTTACGATGCGTCAGCCACTGCGCCAGCTCCAGGCGACCACTTTGCGTTTTCGCAGGCGGCTTGGCTCCAGGAAGCGACATCACCTGCAAAAAACCACGCGGCACCGTGTCGCCGAGAGTCGTTGTTTCACCACGAATGTGGATGCGGCAGTCCATGATCTCGCTGCGATCCCGCGCACCCATCGTCCACGCCGGTTGCGGCGGTGGGGTGATCTTGAGCGCTTCGACATCGGCTTCGAGCTTTTTGATTTTCACGTCCCAATCCGCGATTTGAGCCTCGATCGCTTTCAAATCCGCCTCGGCCTTCTTTTTGGCCTCGCCGCTTGAGCTTTCCACGAGCCGCTTCGCGTCATTCACTCGCCTCTGAAC
>JANOBP010000706.1:0-16159 GCA_031411715.1 Verrucomicrobiaceae bacterium
GGCGGCTTTCTTTTTGCCTTTGCCCTTCTTCTTCGTTTTGCCGGATGCGGCGCCGTTGTATTGGGACCAACTGGGATTGAGTTTTGGCGTGGCTTCGGTGGCGACCTGCTTGGTTTCTTTGCCCGAGGCGTGGAGGACATTCGCGGCCATGTCGTGCCATTGTTTGGTCATGCGCTGGACGATGTCGGGATGATCGGCTGAGACGTCGTGCAGTTCGGTGCGGTCGTCGGGCATGTGGTAGAGTTCCCAGGGCTGGCTTTGAAAGCTGACGAGCTTCCATTCGCCATCGCGCAGACCGCGATCGGCGGAGAAGAGCAGATGAATCGGCGGGCGAGCTTTGATTTCGCCACCGGCGATGATGGGCGCGAGCGAGATGCCGGCGAGTGGCGTGGGTTCGCGGTCGGGGTAGGTCGTGGGAATCTTCGCACCGGCGATTTCAGCAAAGGTAGGCAGCACATCGACGAGATGCGCGGGGCTGCTGACGATGCTGCCGGGCTTCTGTTTCAATCCGGCGGGCCAGTGCAGGATGGCGGGCGATGAGATGCCGCCTTCGAACTGGTTCTGCTTGTAGAAGCGGAAGGGCGAGTTCCGTGCCCAAGCCCAGCCGGTGCTGTCGCCCCAATGCGTTTTGGGATCGTAGGGTTCGGTGTTTGGCGTGGCGCCGCCGCGACCAAAGGGACAGGCACCGTTGTCGGAGACGAAGAGGATGACGGTGTTGTCGAGTTCGCCTGCTTTTTCGAGATCGGCAATGAGGCGACCCATTTCCTGATCTATGCGGTCGATGAGGCCCGCGTAAGCGGTCATGAGTCGTGCTTCGGCGACGCGTTGCTCGTCGCTGAGCTTCGACCATTCAGGAATGTGCTCGGGGCGCGGCGATTCGGCGGTGTTGGCAGGTAACAGGCCGTTTTGCTTCTGCTTTGCGACTCGCGCAGCGCGAATCGTATCCCAGCCGACTTCGTATCGGCCAAGATACTTTTTGAAGTCCTGCTCCAGCGGCTGCAGCGGCGCATGAGGAGCGTTGAAGGCGATGTATTGAAACCACGGCTTCTTCGCAGCGCGTGCCTCGCCGATGAACTCGATGGCACGATCCACGTTCGCGATGGTGGTGTAGAAGCCCTTCTCGGGAACGTCGAACTTCGCGCCATTGAGACGGAAGGTCTTGTCGCCGAGGTAGTAGTTCGTGGCACCGGAGAGATGGCCGAAGTAGCGCTGGAAGCCGAAGTCGGTGGGTTCCTTGCTGAGATGCCATTTGCCGGTCATCGAGGTGAAGTATCCGGCAGGAGCGAGCACTTCGGGAATGATGACGGCATTCTTGAGACTCTCGTCACCGGCTTGTCGGCACCAGCGACCACTCAGGAGGCTCACGCGCGAGGAGTGGCACTTGGCGGTGTTGTAGAACTGCGTGAAGCGCACGCCGTTCGCCGCGAGCTTGTCCATGTTCGGCGTGTCGATCTCGCTGCCGAAGCAACCGAGGTCGGAGAAGCCCATGTCATCAACCATGACGAGGAGGAAATTCGGCTTCGAAGCCAAAAGCGCGGGACTGAGGGCGAGGAGGATGAATAGAATGCAGCGCATGGCGGGGAGACGTTGGTGGGTTCACTTGGCTTTGTTCTTCTTTTTCTTCTTGGGCTTTTCGGTGCCTTGCCCAAGCTGCTTGTCCAGTTCGGCTGGGCGAGCGTCTTTGAGCTGATCGAGCACGGCCTGGAGCTTTTCCGCAGCGGCGGCGGACTCGCCTTCGAGAGTGTTGATGGCGAGTGGTTTGGTTTCCTCGGCGTCGGCAGTCAGATCGTAGAGTTGTCCGGTGCGGTAGAGTTTGAAGCGATGATCAAAGGCGAACTCGCGCACGGTAAGGTCCGCTGACTGACGTGGCGAATACCAGTTGTAGAGCCAATCACGTGGTGTGCCTTTTTCTCCGCGAAGTTGCGGCAGGAAGCTGACGCCATCGACATTGGCGGGTGCATCCACTGCTGCCGCAGCGCAGATCGTGGGCAGAAAATCGGCCCCGCTGACGAGATCGGTGCTCACACGGCCTTTTTTGATGATGGCGGGCCAGCTTACGATCAAAGGCACGTGATGGCCGCGATGCGTGGTCTTTCCTTTGCCGCCCTTGAAGTCGGCTCCTTTGAATTTGCTGGTCACTGAGCCGAGTGTGCCGTTGTCGCCGATGAAAATGAGCAGCGTGTTGTCGCGGATGCCGAGTTCGCCGAGCTTGGCATCGAGAAGACCGATCATTTTGTCCATGTAGGCGACCATGTCGGCGAAGTGCTTTACGTCCTTGAGTTTGCTTTCGCTGTTAGTCGTCGGATCCCAGTCCGCGCTATCCGGCGTGGGCTGAAAGGGATCATGCGTGAGCATCATCGGGTAATAGACGAAGAAGGGAGCATCTTTGTGCTTGGTGACAAATTCGAGCGCGAAGTCATTCACCAGCGTTGGGCCGTAACCACCGGGAGGTGACTCGATTTCCACGCCATTGAGTTCCAGCCCGGCATTGGCATAGCGCGGTGGGCGGCGCGTGTGCTGCCACAGCAGCGCCTCATCGAAGCCGAAGTGTTGGGGCGAGTCCACCTCATGCCCGAGCTGCCATTTTCCACAGATGCCGGTGGCGTAACCACTTTTCTTCAAAAGATGCGCAAAGGTGGTCTCCGTGCGTGGCAGCGTGCCGAAGTTGACGTAGTTGCGCACGTTATAGCGACCCGTCATGAGCTGCACGCGTGTCGGGGTGCAGAGTGGCTGCACGTGGCACTGCTCAAAGCGCATGCCACTTGCAGCGAGGCGGTCGAGGTTTGGTGTTTGGTAGGACTGCCCGCCATTGGCGGTGACGCATTCATAGCCGAAATCATCCGCCATGATGAGAATGATGTTTGGCGAGGCCGAGAATGACGAATGCGTAGCAGCGAAGAACGATAAGAGTCGGAGCAAAAAGGTGCGCATGGCGTGTGAGAACGTGGCTGCGGTGACAAACTTCCTTGAAATGCGGCCCCAAATCGCCCGTCTTCAGCGCATGACTCGACTCTGCTCCTTACTGCTCTTTCTTTCCGCCTTCTCATCGCTGCTCTTGGCGGAGAAGCCGAACATCATCGTCATCATGGCGGATGACCTCGGCTACGGCGATGTCGGTTGTTACGGCGCAACGGAACTGAAGACACCAAACATCGACAGGCTGGCCGCAGAAGGCCAGCGCTTCACCAGTGGCTATTGCTCCGCTTCCACCTGCACACCGACACGGTTTTCGCTCCTGACGGGAACGTATGCCTTTCGGCAAAAGAACACCGGTATCGCTCCGCCGAATGGTCCGGCGATCATTCGGCCTGGCACGGAGACCATTGCGTCGATTTTGAAGAAAGCGGGCTATGCGACGGCGGTGATCGGCAAATGGCATCTCGGCCTTGGCGATCCAAAACCCGACTGGAATGGTGAATTGAAGCCCGGACCGCTCGAAATCGGCTTCGATCACTGCCATCTCCTGCCAACAACGAATGACCGTGTGCCACAGGTGTTTGTGCATGATCACCGCGTGCTGAATCTCGACCCAAAAGACCCGCTTTGGGTGGGCGATAAGGCTCCTGATGAAAATCATCCCACCGGCATCACGCATCGTAGCACGCTGAAGATGGATTGGAGTCACGGACACAATCAGACGATCCACAACGGCATCAGCCGCATCGGTTTCTACACCGGTGGCAATGCTGCGCGCTTTCGCGATGAGGATCTGGGTGATGAGTGGATCAAGCGCTCAAACCAATGGATCGAAGCGCACAAAGATGGCCCGTTTTTTCTCTACTTTGCCAGTCACGACATTCATGTGCCGCGCATGCCACATGAGCGCTTTCAGGGCAGCACCAAGCTCGGCTTTCGTGGCGATTGCATCGTGGAGTTCGACTGGTGCGTCGGTGAACTCATGAAGACGCTCGACCGCCTCAAGCTGGCCGAGAACACACTCATCGTGCTCTGCTCCGACAACGGCCCGGTGCTCGATGACGGCTACAAAGACGGCGCGGTGGAAAAACTCGGCGCGCACGAGCCTGCGGGCCCATTCAGCGGCGGCAAATACAGCGTGCTGGAAGGCGGCACGCGCACGCCCTTCATCACGCGCTGGTCAGGCCGCATTAAACCCGGCGTATCCGAGCAAGTCGTCTGCACCATCGACATCGCCGCCAGCGTCGCCGCACTCACAGGAATGCCGTTGGCTGAAAACGCCTGCCTAGACAGCATGAACGTCCTTCCTGCTCTCCTCGGTGAAGCAGACGCCAAAGGCCGCGATCATTTGCTCCAGCAAGACAACAGCGGTGCCAATTTCGGGCTACGCATGGGCGATTGGAAACTCGTGCGCATGAAGTCCAAAGGAAAATCCGAAGCCAAAGTCACTCGCAAGGCACGCAACGATTCCGGAGGCCTGCACCGCCCGTATCATCTGCCCGATGATGCGGGTGAAACAAAGGACGTGAGCGCTCAGAACCCGGAGAAGCTCAAAGAGATGATCGCCAAACTCGATGAAGTCATCGCGGCAGGTCGAAGCCGGAAGTAGCGCATTCTATTTCCCGTCCTTTGCCCACTGCTTCATGAGGGAGATGTTCTTTTCGACCTCGGGATTGCCTTTGCCGAGATAGTCCTTCATGTCGCTGTCATACATGGCCTCGGACTCGGGGCCTTTGTCTTGGGTGGCGATCATCCATTGATCGAGCTTGGCGCTGTAGGATTCGAGTTGGTCTTTAAATTCGGGATTTGCGGCAAGGTTGGTGAGCTGGAAGGGATCGCTTTTGTAGTCGTAGAGTTCCTCAGCGGGACGCGTGGGGCTAAAGAGGAGGGACTCGGAGATTGCGGGCAGATTGCCATCCGCATGGAGCGAGCGCAGCGCTTGCACGATGGTTTTGCCATCCTTGTAGGCGTTTGGCTGGAGATGCGGGCGCTGCGGATGAAAATTGCGGATGTAGAGGAAGCGATCCGTCCGCACGCTGCGGAGACGTTCGACGGTTTCATCACAGCGATCACGCGCAGCGAAGATGGCTTCACGCGGCTGGTAGTTCTTGGCGAGGATGTCGCGGCCCTGCATCTTGGCGGGGATCGGAATGCCAGCAGCAGCGAGCGAAAGCGCGGCCATGTCGATCTGCATGACGAGATCATCGCGCACAGTGCCCTTGGTGATGCCGGGACCACGAACGACGAAGGGAATATGCGTGCCTTCGTCATACAGGAACTGCTTTCCACGTGCATGGCTGATGCCGTGATCCGTCATGAAGATGATGAGCGTGTTTTCCAGCAGGCCTTCTTTCTCAAGCCGGGCGATGACGCGACCCACATGCTGGTCGGTGAAGCGCACGGCATCGAGATAGGCTGCCCAATCACGCAAGAGCACCGGATCGCGTGGGTAGTAGGGCGGCAGCGTCACCTCATCCGGCTGCACGGCCTTGCCAAAGGTCTTCTCCGCACTTTGTGAGAGCTTCTGCGCGCTGGCATCAGTGCCACCGCGCAGTTTGCCGCCGCCGAGCTGCACCTGCATGAAGAAGGGCTTTTCACCACGCCCGGCCCAGTCGTAGCTGTTATAAATGGTGCCGTCGTATTCGAAGTTGTAGTCGGTTTTGCCGAGCCCCTCTTTCTTCTTTTTGCGCTGCGTGGCCTCGGTCAATCCACTGCCGATGCAGGTGAAGTAGCCCGCCTTTTGAAAGAGCGCAGGAACAGGCTCTACGCCCTCCGGTAGCGTGATCTTCAGCTCGCCACGCCCACTGCGATGATGGTGCGCGCCAATTGTGGTCTGATACATGCCCGTGATCAGCGCTGAGCGACACGGCGAACAAACCGGTGCCGTAACGAATGCGTGCGTGAACTTCGTCCCCTCCGCAGCAAGCTTGTCCACGGCAGGTGTTTGGATCAACTTCTCGCCATAGCAGGAAAAATTCGCCGACATGTCATCAACGACGAACCAGAGGACATTCGGCTGCGCTGAAAGCGACGAAATCGGAATGATGAATATCGACAGGAGGGCAATGAGGAAGATGCGATGCATCCAAGGAGAACGAAAGGATGCTCAGCGGCTTGCATTCAACTGGAGAGGTGTCCAACGCCGTCCGCTAAGGTGCATGCGGGACGTAGTCGATCTCCATAAAGTCGGCGACTTCTGGAATCCAGCGGCCATGGACAAAGGCGACGTGATCAGGATGTTTGTCGTAGAAAGCGTAAGCACTGGCATCTGCGAACTCCATGGAGAGGCCAAAGGTGAATGAATTCTTCGGGCTAATCTGGCGCAGGCACTCAAACTTCTGAACGCCTTCGATCTTGGCGAGCGCACATGCGGCTTGGAGGAAGGAACACTCGGCAACGGAGCCTGATTCATGCTTGAGACGGAAGACGACGGTATGGCGGATCATTTTGGAGAGTTCTGATGTGGTTTTATTGACTTTATAGTCAGGGAAGGATCCGGCTCAATGATTTCAGTCCAACAGGAGTCAACCAAATGGATTAGGCCCAGTTTGACATTTTTTTGTTTCCTACGTGCGGCATGCACTGTTGAGTTGGGCCGATGCTTGATCCATTCGTCACCCTCCAAGAAGCTGGTTTTTCGCAGCGGAATCGCGGCGAGCCGAGCCGGCTGGAGGGTTGGTCAGCAGAACTTATCACCAGCTTGGACTGGGTACGGCTTTCAGAGGTGGCGCGCTCAGTGGTGGCGGAGGCGGGGTGCGAGTTGGCAGGCGCAATCGTCAGGCAGGACGGCAGCGTGATGTTTGGAATGATCGAGTGCCCCAAGACAGCGCGTCCGCAGCGTGCGCTGGTCAAAATCACACCTTGGAATGAGTGGGGAGCCACAGCAGAGACGGTGCAGCGCTTTGCGCAGGAAATCACGACAGCCAAAAACGCGCGGGGCATTCTCATCGCTCCAGCGGGCTTTAGCACGGCAGCGATGCACGCAGCGCAGGCGCACCAAATCGAGGCAGTGGACGCCTCGGGGATGCTAGCGGTCTTGCAGGCGCTGCCCGTGGAAAAAAGCGACTTTCTTTTCCACATCGCAACAGCTGGAGATTACACAACGCCTTCGTGCCCCGTCTGTAAAAAGAAGCTTCAGCGTATCGATCAAGAGACGCTGACGCTGCTATCCCGCACCATCGACACGAATGGACTTATCGCGGAAACCGTGGTGTGTGACAGCCTCATCATCGCACCGGGGTGCGAGGTGACGTTCCTTCACGAGGTGCGTGCACGCTCCATTCATGTGCAAGGACGGGCCGAGGGTGATTTCCTCTGCCATGGGCCAGTGACGCTGCATGCGGGAGGCACCCTATCCGGCAGCGTGGCCGCCAGTTCACTCAATGTGCGGGATGGTGGGCAACTGCTGGGCCAGTTCCGCATTTTAGAAGGCAAGCCGGAGTCCTTCATCAAAGAGGTGCGCCGCTGGCACTGGTGCTGTCGTGGAGAGGAAGGCGAGAATGCGTGTGCGAGTGTGCTCTTCGAGCCGCATGAATGATGAACGAGATCGTTCTTGGCACTTGGGGCCTGACTGTGGAATGTAACGAGCATGTCCAACAACTCATCGTCAAGCGCCCTGTTACGGCTGGCATTTTATGCCCTGGCTGTCGCACTTGCGCTCGTGCATATCTTTGTGACCTTCCGTGGGCTTAGCAGTGCAGACGGGATGAATCAGGCCCAGCTAGCACGGCAGATCGCACGCACCAACTCCTACCAAACGAAGGTCATCCAGCCCTATGCATGGGCGCAGATGGAAAAAGCGGCCAAGACTGTCTCACCGCTGGCGATGCCTGAGACGACGCAGTTGCCCGTGCAGCCACTTCTGTGGTCAGTGGCCTTCCGCATCATGCAGCCACTCGGATCTTACGCGCCGAATAGTGGCGGAAGTCCGATCTATTTCTTTGACCGCGTCATCGCCTGTTTTGGCGTGGCGGCGTGGCTTTTGACGATTTTTCTCACACACGGAGCAGCGCGGCGACTCTTTGATGAAAATGTCGCTGCTATCGCCGCTGTCGCGTTGCTGGTATGTCAGCCTGGCTGGGATCTGGCGGTGAGCGGTGCCTCACGCTCTTTGATGGTGATGCTGTTTGCGATGGCGTTCCGATTGTACGCATCGGCAGGTGCGCGTGCTGCTGAAGGCCGCAGTGTGGGGTTGGTCCTGGTTCTGCTCGGCATCATTTGCGGCATCATGGTACTCACGCATTTATTGGCTTGGTGGATTGTTTTGGGCATCATCATCGGCGTGGCGGTTTTTTTGCCGGGAGGCCGACTGGGGGCGGTCATCGTCGCGGCGTTTCCTGTCATGGCCTTTTCCGCGCTGGCTTGGTGGAACATGAAGCTGTGCGGTGACCCTCTCGGAGGTGCTAAAGCACTCTTCCAAGCGCAGTCATCCGTCATCCACCACTCACTCGTCATGCGTGACTGGGCTCCCGCACTGCCCAATGTGCAAGTCGATGACCTGCTGCGGCGTGTTGGCCTCGGCTGGCAGGATCAGCTCTCGGGGCTGTATGCCCACATGGGTTACCTGGTGCCTGCGATGCTGTTTTTCACGGCGCTCATTCATCGCTTCCGGCGCACGGAAGTGGGGGCCGCACGCTGGATGGTGGCGGTCGTATTTGGCCTCGTGGCCATTGGAATGGGCCTTATTGGTCTCAGTGACAAAGACAAGGACGACAACGCGCTCTACTTCGTGCTCGTGCCGGCAATGTGTGTCTTTGGCTCGGCAATGCTCGTCGTATTATGGTCACGGGTGCAGAGTGGCACTCAGTTCCTTTCACGCTGGGGTGTGCCATTGATCGCTCTTCTCATCTCTGCACTGCCGATGATGGTCAATCTGCCCGTGTTTATGAAATTCGGCCTGAGCATGGGCAGTAAAATCACACCGCACTGGCCACCCTATGTGCCGGACCACGCCGCGCTGCTCCATACCATGCTTGAGGAGGATGAAATCCTATTCTCCGACGCACCAGCTTTCATCGCATGGTATGGCGATTTACCGTGCGTCAATCTACCCTACAGACGCGCCGATCTTGCCGCCATGCAGGCCACTGCCCAGGAGCGCAAGGCTCGCGTCGCCGGCATCATCATCACTCCCGTTTCTGCTGCCTGCGAGCGCTTCAGCGATATCTTCACCGGCCCCTATGGCGAGTGGCGTGACATCGTCATCCGCGGCCCCATGTTCGCCTTCGATAAAGACCTTGTCCTCGACAGCAGCTTCCCATTCAAAGTCATCAATCCACTCATCGCCATCCCAGTCGGATCCAAAGAGAATCTCAGCTTGCCAATGGTCTTCTACTCCGACAAGGAGCGGAAAATCAAAAGGACCGAGTCACCGTAATACGCAGCAAGTCGCCATGGTTCGTGTTGGTGTGGACGACAAAAAAAGCGCCGCATTGCTGCGGCGCTTTGGGGAGAGAAAAACTCAGTTCAAATCGAGGCACACACCTTCCACCGTGCTACGGGCAAAGATTTTGCCATTAGCGAGGATGGGGTAGCTCCAGACTTTGCCTTCGAGCACGTCCTTACGCTTCACTTCGGTGTATTTGTCGGGTTTGGCTTCGGAGATGACGATTTCTCCCTTGTCGCTGGTGGCGATGATCTTATCACCTGCAAGGATGACCTGTCCGGGGCCGAAGCCAGGCTCTGCCCACTTGTCTTCACCGGTGCGGATGTCCACACAGGCAAGAGGGCCTTTGCCGTATTCTTTGAAGCTGAACATGCCGTAGAGATAACCGTCTTTGACGACTGGTGTGCTCCAATGATTGAAGCACTGGTTTTCACGACGCCAGATCTGCTCGGCGCTGAGGCCGCTGCCGCTCTTGCTGAGCTTGAAGGCTCCTGCGCCCACGCCGTAGCCAGCGGAGCAGTACACGATGTTCTCAAACACAACCGGTGAAGCGGCTGTGCTGACTTTATAAGGGAAGTCCGCACGCCAAAGGATACTGCCTTTTTGCGAATCGATACCCACGAGGCCCTTTTGCGTGAAGAAGATAGCCTGATGCACACCAAGGATGTCGGCGAGAACGGGTGTGGCGTGCGTCATCTTGTCGTCTTCGCCCTTCCATACAACGGTACCGGTATTTTTGTTCAATCCGATCAGTGCCTGGCCAGCGCCACCACCTGCGAGCATGAGGATGTCACCATCGATGACTGGAGAGGCCGCGTTGTGCCATTTGATCTGCACGCCAGCATTTTCCTTCATCACGTCATGACTCCAAACTTTAGCACCACTTGCCGCGTCGAAACAAAAGACGCCCAGCATGGAATCGATGACATAAACTTTGCCGCCGTTGATCACGGGTGTGGAGCGTGAGCCGTCGCCGCCTTTGTTGTCGGGAGTGCCAGAGTCTCCTCCGCCGTCATACTTGGCGATGACGCTCAGAGGCTTACTCCACAAAGTCTTACCGGTCTTTTCATCGAGGCAAGCGAGCATCTCGCCCGTATTGCCGTCCGCCTCGCCCGTGACGAGCGTGTAGGCTTTGCCGCCTGCGACGGCGAATGAGCTGAATCCGAGGTTCGTGGGCTGTTTCCAGACTTCCTTGAGGCTCCATTTGGCGCCTGATGCGGCGGGGACGACGCCAGTGCCAGCTGGGCCTCGGAAGGTTCCCCAGTCGGCGGTTTCAGCTGAAGCGGCCGTGGCGAGTGCCAGACCGAGGATGGTGGTGATGTGGGTGCGTGTCATGGTGAGGAGAGAGGTAAGAAGTTAGAGGTGAGAAGTAAGACGTGAGATGGTGCTAACCTCTGACATCTCACTTTTGACCATCACACCGGCCTGCGGGAGCGCGGCTCGCGCGTCACGGTATCGCCGGTGCCTGCGCTCGTCACAAATGGGCCGTCTGCCATCGGTGCCACGCCGGTGAAGCCCACGTCGGGCATGTCACTGGGCTTGCCTTCGAGCGGGAAGTCTTTGCGCAGCGGGAAGTAAGGGTAGCCTTCCCACATCAAAATGCGGCGGAGGTCGGGATGACCACTGAACTTGATGCCCATCATGTCATAAACCTCGCGCTCATGCCACTCGGCGGTCGGCCAGATGTCGCTCACGGTCGGCACCTCTTCATCATCAGCCACGGCAGCACGCACGCGGAGGTGCTGGTGGTGACCGTAGCCGTAAATCTCGTAAACCATCTCAAAGCGCGGCTCTTTGCCCAGGTAGTCGAGGCTGGAGACATCGACGAGGTAGTCGAAGGCCAGCTCGTCTCGGCAGTATTTAAGCAGCGGCTTGGCGCTGGCCAGTTTGACGATGAGCGTGTGCTCGCCACGGAATTCCTTCGTATCCAGCACGGCCTCGCCGAATTTTTGCTGGAGTGCCTGGGTCATTTGCGCCGCATTCATAGCTATAGAGGTCAAAATAGTGACGTGAGGGTTACGCAGTGAGCTGGGCGACGAGTTCCTTCTTCTGTTCGAGGAATGAGTGCTCTCCCTCGATTTTCCGCTGCAGTCGCATCATGCCTTCCAAAAGAGCCTCAGGCCGTGGTGGGCACCCGGAGATGTACACATCGACCGGAATGATCTGATCCACACCCTGCAACACTGCATAGCTGCGATACATGCCGCCACTCGATGCGCAGGCACCCATGGCGATGCACCACTTCGGCTCTGGCATCTGGTCCCACACGCGCTTCACCGCCAGGGCCATCTTATAAGTCACCGTGCCTGCCACGATCATCACATCAGCCTGGCGTGGCGAAAAGCGCATCACTTCAGCCCCAAAGCGGCTCAAATCATAGCGACTGCACGCGGCCGCCATCATTTCGATGGCACAACACGCCAGCCCCATCGGCATCGGCCACATGGAGTTCTTGCGCATCCAATTGATGGCAGAATCCAGCTTGGTGAAAATGACATTGCCTTCGATCTTGGAATCGTAGGCGGCAAGAGTTTGATCAGCAGGGGCGACCATGGGGCGAGTTTTAGGGGGTTAGAGAAGCGGCAGGATTTACGCGCCGCGCTAGGCAGCGGCAAACGGATTGTGCATCTTTTGTCATGCTATCGCCTCCAAAGGCCTGTGACAGGGAACTATAGTGTTCGTTGCAACCTTTCCGCGTGCCGCGTTTCATTGCCGGCTGCAAAATAAAGCCATTGATGAGTCCCACACTCTCTTGAGCATGCCATGTCATCGGTTTGATGACAAAAAATCATTGCCCTTAGCCGCAAGCCCCCCGCTACGCTCGCGTATGTCTGAGTCCTTCCTTCGCTACACCGACCTAGCCACTGCTATCCAACTAGCCCGGTCACGTGGGTTGAGTGATGGTCAGATTATCCGGGCTCTTACGGGTGCCATGACTTATCGAGATGCTCAAAGACTTGCTCACCATGCCGCACCATTGATGGATATGAGTGTGCAGGAGTTCATGCGATGTCGCAAAAACCAGCCTTGATCACGCCTGCTCTAGTTTGGCAATAAAACGCTCACTATAGCCTTCTTTGAGGAGTTGATCCCGCTTGAGCGGTTTATTCTTGGCTGCGGCGTGCTGTTTGATAGAACCCAGTAACTGAGCAATGCCTTGATCGAGCAATTGTTCATCACTTTTGACCCTTTTTGAGGATGGGGTGGTTTTCAGCATGACTCCAGCATAGCCAATAGCCAATCCGCCGACAATCACAAATTTCTCTCTGGGCATTTCTCCGACAAAAGCCGTAGCCCCTACTCACTGAGCCTCAAATGTGCCAAGTGCCACGCTCAATTGTGCCACGATCCGCACTTTGGCCCACTTCATGACCCGGACGTTTTGAACCTGGAGAGGCCAACATCCCTGCAAAATCAAGGCCTCCAGCGCCATCGCACCCACTTGGCACGCCTTTAGCCATAGTAAGCAGTCCCTAAAACACACCTTTTCCATTCCAACTACACCATGAGCAAGATTCTCGGCATTGACCTCGGCACCACCAACTCCTGCATGGCCGTCCTTGAAGGCGGTAAGGCAATGGTGCTCGAAAACTCCGAAGGTGCCCGCACAACGCCTTCCGTCGTCGCCTTTACCAAAAGTGGTGAGCGCGTCGTCGGCCAGGCAGCCAAGCGCCAAGCGGTGACGAATCCACGCAACACCGTCTTCTCCGTGAAGCGCCTCATGGGCCGCAAGTTCACCGAATTGACTGAAGCCGACAAGCGCATGCCCTACAAGATCGTCGCCGCAGCGAATGGTGACGCGCATGTCCAAGTCGAAGTTGGCGGCGAAACCAA
Organism: Verrucomicrobiaceae bacterium; assembly: GCA_031411715.1. GTDB lineage: Bacteria > Verrucomicrobiota > Verrucomicrobiia > Verrucomicrobiales > Verrucomicrobiaceae > Prosthecobacter. The sequence continues at coordinate 13,136 of JANOBP010000706.1, forward strand.
AACCTACAGCCCTCAGGAAGTCAGCGCCATGATCTTGGCCAAGCTGAAGGCCGATGCAGAAGCCAAACTCGGCGAAACGATCACCGAGGCCGTCATCACGGTCCCCGCATACTTCAACGACAGCCAGCGCAATGCCACGAAGGCCGCTGGTGAGATCGCCGGCCTCAATGTGCGCCGCATTATCAATGAACCGACCGCTGCAGCGCTCGCTTACGGCCTCGACAGCAAGTCGGACGAAAAAGTCGCCGTGTATGACCTTGGCGGTGGCACTTTCGACATCAGCGTGCTCGAAATCGGCGACGGCGTCTTTGAAGTGCTCGCCACAGACGGCGACACGCACCTCGGCGGTGACGACTGGGACAACACCCTCATCACCTGGATCGTCAATGAATTCAAAGCCGACAGCGGCATCGACCTCAGCGGCCAGCCAGACGCCCTTCAGCGCATCAAGGAGGAAGCCGAGAAGGCCAAGATCGCCCTCAGCTCCAGCCAGAGCTTTGATTTGAACCTTCCCTTCATCACCGCTGACGCCACCGGGCCAAAGCACATCATGAAGACCCTGAGCCGCGCTAAGATGGAGCAGCTCACCGACAGCTTGTTCGAGCGCACCATCAAGCCCGTGAAGGACTGCCTTGCCGCCGCCAAACTCGACGCCAGCAAGATCGACGAGCTCGTTCTCGTCGGCGGCATGACCCGCATGCCGAAGGTCGTTGAGACTGCGAAGAAACTCGCTGGCAAAGACCCGCATCAAGGCGTGAACCCGGACGAAGTCGTCGCCATCGGCGCAGCCATTCAGGGCGGCGTGCTCAAAGGTGATGTGAAGGACGTGCTCCTGCTCGACGTGACCCCGCTCACACTCTCCATCGAGACCGCTGGCGGAATCGCCACGCCGATGATCCCGCGCAACACGACCATTCCGAAGAAGCACAGCCAGATCTTCTCCACCTACAGCGACAACCAGCCCGGCGTCGAAATCGTCGTCCTGCAAGGCGAGCGTCCGATGTCCCGTGACAACAAAACGCTCGGCACCTTCAAGCTCGACGGCATCCCGCCTGCACCGCGCGGTGTTCCGCAGGTCGAGGTCACCTTTGACATCGACGCCAACGGCATCCTGCACGTCAGCGCCAAGGAAAAAGTCTCCGGCAAAGAACAAAAAATCTCCATCCAGGGCAGCTCCGGCCTCAGCCAGGAGGAAATCGAAAAAGCCAAGCGTGATGCTGAAGAACACGCCGACGAAGACCTCAAGCGCAAGGAAGCTGTCGAAGTAAAGAACAAGGCCGAAGCCCTCAGCTTTGAGATCGAGAAGCAGCTCAAGGAATGGGAAGAAAAAGTCCCCGCCGATCAACTCACCCCGATCAAGGACAAGCTCACCAGCCTCAAGTCCGCCATTGAATCCGGCGACACCGACAAAATGAAGGCCCAGACCGAAGAACTCGAAAAACTCTTCGCCGCCGCCTACCAAGCCGCAGCAGCAGCAGGCGCAACCGCCGGAGCACCGGGTGGTATGCCTGACATGGGTGGAATGGGTGGCGCAGGTCCTGATGTCGCTGCTTCGGAAACGAAGTCACAAGACAAAGGCAAAGTCGTGGATGCTGATTTCGAAGTCGTAGACAAGGACAAGTAATCCACATGCGAAGCGTGATGACATCGCAACCGCATGGTTGCCGCAACATCGAAATCCAGGGAGCGCCGACGAGTAATCGGCACTTCAAGGCTCGGTATCTTGCAGAGATGTCTACCCTTAACCTTGCTTTCGTTTGCGCGCTCATCCTCCCCTCCTGCGGCAAAGAACCTGAAGCGGCCAAACCCGCCGCTCCAAAGCCCGCAGTAGTCTCCGACGCGCGTCTCGATGCTGCTATCGCCAATGTGCTGTCGTCGCCAGCGCCTGCTCCGGCATCCCCCGCAGACTTGGCGATCGAAGCGAACTCCATTCTAACCAAATATCCCGGCAAAAATGCTGCTGAACTGCTCGGCGTGCCGGAGGTGAGCGAAAAACTGCGCATCGCGCTCACCAAGCTCTCCCAAGACAAGGATTTACAAGCGCGCATCAATTCCAGTGTCGATCTCGCAGCACAAATCAAAGGCCTCGAAGGCGCGGCCAAGCTGGATCTCGATATGAAGGGCTACGACAAGCCCCGCACCTCCCGCATGCTGCAATCCGTGCTTTCCGAAGACCCCAAGCAGCTCGTCGCCTTCCTCGTCGATGAAATCGGCGAAGCTGCCCCAGACATCAGCTACGGTGGCAAAGACCGCGCGCCCAACGGTGTCTCCATCGTCCCCAACTCAGCGGCCACGCCGACCCAAAAAGATCTCCCCGACTGACATATACCCTTTCCGCCCGGCCAGCCGACACACACACCTTGTGTGACAGCAGGCCGGGCAGACAACCCAAACCAGAACCACAAACCCAATAGCACCAACCAGACACATTATGGCTACCGCAATCACACCGCTCGGACGTCGCGTCCTCGTGAAGCGCTCCAACAGCGAAGAAAAAACCGCTGGTGGAATCTTCCTCCCCGACACCGCCAAAGAAAAACCACAGGAGGCTGAAGTGCTCGCACTCGGCACCGGCAAAGACGACGAAGGCAAAGATGTCTCGACTCTCTTCACCGTGAAAAAAGGCGACAAAGTTCTCATCTCCAAATACGGCGGCACGGAAGTGAAGCTTGATGGCGAAGACGTTCTCATCATCAACGAAACCGACATCCTCGGCATCATCACCGCATAACCCACCAACCCCCAACTTTTAGACTCAAACTACTATGGCTAAACAACTACACTTTGACGAAACCGCACGACATGCACTGCTGCGCGGCGTCAACAAACTGGCTCGCGCCGTGAAGGCCACCCTTGGCCCTGCTGGTCGCAACGTCATCCTCGAAAAGAAATTCGGTTCCCCCACCATCACCAAAGACGGTGTCACCGTGGCTAAGGAAATCGAGCTTCCTTGTCCTTATGAAAACATGGGCGCTCAGCTCATCAAGGAAGTCTCCTCCAAGACCTCCGACATCGCTGGCGACG
>JANOBP010000707.1:0-2110 GCA_031411715.1 Verrucomicrobiaceae bacterium
CCTCGGCCTCACCGCCTCCTTCGGCCTGCCTTGGCTTTGTCTCATTGTCATCCCGGCGATGAAATATCAAAGCCTCACGCCCATCGCTTACGACAAAGATAAAGATGGAGTGGAAGGCATGTTCCCGCCTGCACCCGTCAATGGCCAGGGCCAGCTTGTTTACATCCGTGAAGGCTGCGTCCAATGCCACACACAGATGATTCGCCCTGTTCAACTTGGACTCGACGGCTGGTATAAAGGCTGGGGTCAGGATCAAGAAGCACGTCCCGCCACTGCCGTTCGTAGCAACACCCTTCGCGACTATCTCGGTGAGAAATACGCACCCCTTGGTGTCCAGCGCATTGGACCAGATCTTGCCAATGCCGGATGGCGCCTCACAGACCGCGCCAAGGTGCATCAGCATCTTTTCGCTCCCAAAAGCATTCACGATTGGAGCACGATGCCTTCCTACTCCCATCTTTACACAGTGCAGAAAATCCAAGGCCCAGTCTCGGAACGTGCCGTGAAGCTTTCTCCGAAATTTGCCAAAACGGTACTGCCCGAAGGATACGAAGCCGTTCCGACGCAGGAGGCTGAACTGCTTGTCGATTATCTTCTCTCCTTGAAAAAGGATTACCCTATCCCTGGCCAGAGCGTGCCCGCCGCCGCTTCTCCCGCGAAAAAATAGACCGCCCGATTGCACATGAGCGCACCCAATAATCCAGACAACACAGACCTAGATCGCCTGCATTCCGCTGTGAAGCGTGAAAAGGTCGATCAGGCTCCCGAAAATGCACCCGCACCCATGTGGGCCACGTTCTTGCTCATGATCGCCGCGATCGTTGCTGGTGGTCAACTCGGTGCCAACACGGGTGGTTACAGTTTCAGCGTCAGCAACCCATTCCCCATCGCCACTCCGGCAGATGATGTGCGTCCTCGCGGACCTGGTGATGCAGGCGCGCTTGACCCCTTTGCTACGGCATTGAAAAAAGGTTCCAATGGTTACGCCACATGCGGTGGTTGCCATCAGGGCAATGGCGCAGGCCTTCCTGGACAATTTCCACCTCTCGCAGGTTCCGAGTACGTTCTTGGTGGAACAGAGCGCTTGATTCGCATCGTGCAGCACGGCCTTATCGGCCAAATCACGGTCAAAGGACAGAGCTATAACACTCCGGGCGGCATGCTTCCATTCGGTGCAGCAATGTCCTCCCAAGATCTTGCCAACGTGCTGACTTTCGTTCGAAATTCATGGGGTAATGAGGCCACGATGATCACCAAGGAAATGGTGCAAAAAGTCCGAGACGAAGAAAAACGCACCACCCAGTGGACCGACGCTGATCTGAAGCCTTTCGCAGAGAAAAATGTTCCAGGTGACATCCCTGCTGGTCCGGGAGCCACAGCCGCCGCACCCGCTGCGAAGTAATTGAATTCTGAACCCGTGATGAACCGTGTAAAGCAAACCTTCTCCCGCCAGGCACCTTGGGCTGCCTTTGGAGTTGTTTTGCTCATCACCAGCACTGGATGCGGTAAAGTGCCCGAACCAGTCGCGGCACCTCTCACTCCTGCTATTCAGATCGCTGAAAAAAACAGCATCAAAGGGCACATCACGCTGAAAGGTGCCGATGCTGCCAAGCTCACGCAAAAAATCGACGTCGGCGGCAATCCCTTCTGCACAAGCCATGGCGACATCATCGACAACACTTGGAAAGTCGCCGCTGATGGTTCGCTCGCGGATGTTGTCATCACCGTGAATGGCAGTCAGCGCGCCAGCAATCTCCCCACCGCCTCGACGCTCATTGATCAGACTCATTGTGAGTTCGTTCCGCATACACTGGCCATCCAACCCGGTCAGACGGTTCGTTTTCACAACAGCGACCTGACCTTCCACAACATCCGAATCGCACGTCACGAACTTGGCACCCGCAGTGGTGGCGAAAACCTCGCCAATCTCGCGCAGGCCTCTCACGGAGACGAAAACGTCCGCGTCTTTGATAGCCCGGGCATTTATCGTCTTGAGTGTGACGTCCATCGCTGGATGCGCGCATGGATTGTCGTGCATGAAGGCATCCACACCGCTGTCTCCGACGTAAAAGGTGTATATGAAATAAACCGCGCGCTCGCTGATGGTGAC